>JBBQEY010000286.1:0-3851 GCA_038321425.1 Burkholderiales bacterium
TGCGTCTTGTCGCCCGGCATGTCCTTGTATTCAAGCACGCGCACCTGGTCGTTTTCCATCACCACCTTGTACTTGTCCCCGTCGGTATGGACGGGATTTTGCGCGATGGCTGCAAACGACACCGCCGACAGCGTCACGAGCAAGATCTTCTTCAGCATGTTGTATCTCCGATAGGCTTAGACGGCACAGGTCCGCGAATTCGGGATTGCCGCCAGTGCCTGCCGGCCACAGCCCCCTTGTGCTTCGTTCCGCGGTTGGCGCACCGTGAAGCGCGTCCATGGGAGGAATGCTGGGCCCGGAGGTCGTAGAAATGACTTAGAGATTGCGAAGTCCGGAGGCCAGTGCCTCGGTTTGCGCCGACGGGCGGATCCCCAGCACGACCGAAAGTTGCTGCCGGCACCGGCGATAGGCCTCGTAGGCCTCCGCCGGCTGCCCGACGTGGATCAGGCAATTCATCTGCCGGCGCACCAAGTCCTCGGCGAGAGGCTGGTGCTCGACGACACGCTGGTACAGGCGGGCCGCGGCCGCATGCCACCTGGCCGACTCCAAACGTGCGCCATGCGTCGCCACCAGACGGGCGACGCGAGACTGGATGCGGTCGCGTGCGGCCAGCACGTCGGGAAGCTCGTCTTCGCCGGCGAGGAATGCGCCCCGGTACAGGACGAGCACGCGATCGACCCAGGCGTTCGCGGATTCCACGCCTTCGCCGGCCAGTGCAAGGCCCGGCTCCGCCAGGACTGCCTCAAGCGCGTCGAGATCGTTCCAGCAGGTTGCCGGGTCCAGACTCAGGCTGCCCGCCCGCAGCTGCACGTGGCGCTCGCCGCCGAGGATCTTGCGCAGTCGATGCAGGGTATTGTCGAATGAATTACGCGCCGCATCCCCGGAGGCCTCGGGCCACAGGCCCGCGCACAGCCGCGGCACCGGGACATTGGCGCCACCGAGCGCCAGCAGAAGCCAGAGTAATTCGAGCGGCTTGCGGGCCTCCTTGCGCGCCACCGCTGCGGGTGCACCGTCACGTTCGATGGTGAATGCGCCCAGCGTGCGGATGCGTATCGTCCACGGCCATGCGGGGGGCGCGTTCGCTGGCGGCGGCAGCGCGTGGCGGCGCACCATCTGCGACACCAAGGGCGTGTCGATGTCGTGCTCGAGCGCCAGCGCGGCGAGACGCGACATCATGTCGCCGCAGCAAAACGGCATCGGCCCGAAATCGAAACCGCATTCGCGGCCCGTTGCCAATGCCCGGCGTAACGCCGTCAGCGCCCGGGCCCGATCCTGCTGCCGCTCGGCCAGATTGGCCTCGACGAGTGCCGCAATCCAGTGGTGCCAGCGACACACGGCGTAGAACGGATGCGCGAGCGCGTCCTGCAGCGCCCGCTCCGCCTCGACGAGGCTGTCGACCTGGGTGGCGGCCAGCGCGTGCCCGAGCAGTGCGATGTGTTCGCGCAAGGGCCAGCCGCTGTCGCGGCCGCTGGTCACGGCCGCGCGCATGAGCTGGGCGGCACCGCGCCAGTCCTGGTCGAGCAGCATCAGCATGCCGCGCTGCAGTTCGTAGGTTGTAACGTCGACCGGGTTCCCGGCCGTCACGACGGCGGCCGCCTCGGCGAGATGGCTGCGCGCAAGCTCCGCGTCGCGCGCCGCTTCGGCGGCAAGCACCATCATCAGATGCGCCTTCACCCGCATTGGCGCGGGTCCGGACAAGGTCAGGGCCAGCGCACGGCGGGCGTGATCGAGGGCCTCATCGACGCGGCCCAGCAGCGAGCGCACGAGAACACTCACGCCGTGCCAGCGCAGCAGTGTCGCCGGTGCCGCATCCTGTTCGCCGCACATGCGGTCGATCTTGACCAGAATGCGGTCCAGGCGCGGCGTCTGCCCGGTCCAGAGCAGGTAGTACGCCAGGGTTCCAAGCAGGATGCGCTGGCTGGCCCCCATGGTCCCGTCGAGCATGCTCTCCGCCGCATCGGCGATGGCGGCGGTCAGCGGATGCCCCGGATTGCGATGGACGAATGCACCCAGCAGACCGGGCAGCACGCGCAGATCCGATTCGGTGTCGCGCCGCTCCAGATATGCGGGAGCCTGCGCCTCGAGAATGGGCATCCAGGGCGCCAGGGCATCGTAGTTGGAGCCAAGGAAGATGATGGCGTCGGCAGCGGCTGCTGCCACCTCGAACTCACCCTGCAAATCGCCGCTGGCCTGGAATCCGCGATGCGCTTGCCGCAGATGCTCCAGCGCCGCACGCGGGTCGGCGGCGAGTTGGCAGAATCCGAGCCAGTAGCAGCCAAGCGGCCGGGCGCGCCACGCTTCCGGCATCCGGAGGATTGCCTCGCCAATGACGGCACTGCGGCCCTGGGCCACGAATTGTCCGGCATGCGCTGCCAGCAGATCCATCGCCTCGTCCCATGCCTGCGCCTCGATCAGAAGGCCGATGGCCGCACTTGCGTCTCCTGTCGACTCCAGAATTCCGGCGGCCTCGACGCGCAGCGCGCGCAGAGCGTCCGGCGACAACTGCTTGACGGCGGAGGCCCGCAGGAATGCGCCGAACAGCGCGTGGAACGTGTAAACCGGTGGCGACGCATCGCGGCGATCGGTGAAGAGGCTGCGGCGCGCAAGATCGGCGAGCAGGTCTCCGGCGCGTGCCTCGCCGCTGATGGCCACGGCCATCGCCGCCGTGGCGCTGGGCAGGAAGGCAATGCGCATCAGCGCATTGCGCTCCGAAGATGCCATCGCCTCCATCACTTCACAGGCGATCAGGTCGAAGATTCGTTCGTGCGCAATGGCAGTCGGCGCCTTGCCGACGGCGACGAGCTCGGTCCGTGCCGCAAGCATGAGAATCATCGCCGCAGCCCAGCCACCGGTCGAGGTGCAGAGGGTATCGGCGGACCATTGCCGGCCATGCAGACCTAACAGCTCCTGCGTTTCATTGGTCGTGAATCGCAACGCGTTCGTTTCGATCACGCCCATTTGCTGCGCCGCGAGTACCCTCGCGTACTCCGGTGGGGGCGGCGTCCGGCTGATCGCAATCAGGCGCGTTCCCTCGGGCAATTCGCCCAGCGCCGCGGCCAGGCCGACGTGCAGTTGGGGTGCCCGGTCGATTTCCTGGATGTTGTCGAGCACCAGTACCCACGGCCGATCCAGCGCAACCACCAGGGCGCGAAAGCAGCGGCAGATGAACGCCGGCACGTCGCGCAGGTCGTCGGCAGTCGGCACTGGCAGCGCAAAATTCCCGCGCGGCGCCATCGACGCCGACGTGGCACCCAGAAAGTGGGCAAACGTGGATGCATCGGCATCGCCGGCGTCGAGTTGCAGCCATGCGGTCGGCAGGGCACGCGCTTCGAGATAGGTTGCGATCAGTGTCGACTTGCCGAAACCGGCGGGCCCGGAGATCCACAGCCCCGGCAGCGAATCGGCGGCATCGATTTGCGCGAACACGCGGTGGCGATCGAACGACCGGCCCAGTCGAGGCGGCCGAATCTTGCCGAGCGATTTCCGCTCGTCCCGAGCTGTGGTCAACTTCGACGAATGACGGGGCCAGGGCGAGGTAAGCACATCTTTAGTCTATCCCACGAAGGCGTCGCGCCAGGCTTTGTCGGTGTTTGCCGTCGATCCGTTGTCTACCGGCCGCCCCGGCCAGCGCGGACGCGAACACGCCGTCCTGCACCGCGCGGTGGAAGTGCAGATACGGATTGAGCGCGGAGGTGAAGCGGTGGATGTACGCTCCCGCCACGAGTCGGGCCGCGGACCGGCGCCCGCGCCACCAACGCGATGTTCACCAACACCCATACCGTCTGGTTCACGCGATGCGCCTCGATGTTGCCCGAGCGCGCAAGCACCATGCCCCACGTCAAACCCAGCAC
>JBBQEY010000287.1:0-3817 GCA_038321425.1 Burkholderiales bacterium
ACTGCAAGGGGAAACAATGGAAACGCTCAAGGCCGCCAGCGACACGCTGTTCATTCTGATGGGCGCGATCATGGTGCTGGCCATGCACGCCGGATTCGCGTTCCTCGAACTCGGTACCGTGCGCCGCAAGAACCAGGTGAATGCGTTGGTGAAGATCATGGTGGATTTCGCCGTCTCCACGATCGCCTACTTCTTCATCGGCTATGCAGTCGCCTACGGCGTCACGTTCTTCAGCGGCGCCGAGACGCTGGCACAGAAGAACGGCTACGACCTCGTGAAGTTCTTCTTCCTGCTGACCTTTGCCGCCGCCATTCCTGCGATCGTGTCGGGCGGCATTGCGGAGCGCGCGAAATTCAATCCGCAAATGGCGGCCACGTTCCTGCTGGTCGGCTTCCTCTATCCATTCTTCGAAGGCATCGCGTGGAACCAGCACTTCGGCGTGCAGGCCTGGTTCAAGTCGACGTTCGGCGAAGAGTTCCACGATTTCGCTGGCAGCGTGGTGGTGCACGCGTTCGGCGGTTGGGTGGCGCTGATTGCAGTGCTGCTGCTGGGCGCGCGGCGCGGGCGCTACTCGAAGGAAGGCGGCGTGTCGGCCCATCCACCTTCCTCGATCCCGTTCCTGGCGCTCGGCGCATGGATTCTTGCCGTCGGCTGGTTCGGCTTCAATGTGATGTCGGCCCAGACGCTCGACAAGATCTCCGGCTTGGTGGCGATGAACTCGCTGTTGGCGATGGCCGGCGGCACGCTCGCAGCATTCGTCGCAGGCAGGAACGACCCGGGCTTCGTCCACAACGGCCCCCTGGCGGGACTGGTGGCGGTCTGCGCGGGCTCGGACGTGATGCATCCGCTGGGCGCGCTGGCCACCGGCATCGTGGCGGGCGCATTGTTCGTGGTCCTGTTCACCCATACGCAGAACCGCTGGAAGATCGACGATGTGCTTGGGGTCTGGCCATTGCACGGCATCTGCGGGGCTTGGGGCGGCATCGCGGCGGGGATCTTCGGTGCCAAGGCGCTGGGTGGCCTGGGCGGCGTGGCGTTCGGCGCGCAGGTTGCCGGGACCGGTCTTGGCATCCTCATCGCGGTGACCGGCAGCGCGATCATCTACGGCGGGCTGAAGGCGCTGGTTGGCCTGCGCCTCGACCCGGAACAGGAATTCAACGGCGCGGACCTTACGATCCACAAGATCGGCGCCACTGCGGAGCGGGAGACGGCGTGGTAAGTGCCGTCCGGCGGCCACGTATCCCGCAGGCACGAAGTTTAGCGTCAGGTTCGGCGCGCAACATCGGCACCGCAATGTCGGCTGAACCTCGGTCACGCAAGCGCTCCTACCTGTCAGCGCACGGGCCGCACCTGCGTGCACGGACCTGGAACAAAGCATCGCTGTACCCCGGCGTAATCCCATTGCTCGACCTGGCAGAGTCCATCGTTGAGTCCGCCACCGGCATTGCCCTGCCACCGGACGAAATTCACCGAATTGACGGTACCGGCGCGTACACGCGACGACACCGCCGTGCCCGCCTGGACCACCCAGACATGGCGCGCCCCATGCGGAACCGCCACCACATAGGGGAGATGAATGTGGCCGCCCATGACCAGGTCGGCGCCGGCCGCTGCCCATCGGCGCAACGCTTCCATGTGCCCACGCAGCAGGTCATGGGCGTCCTTCTCGCGCAGGACGGCGGCCGGCTGGTGCACCACCACAATTCGCAGTTGCGCCGGGGACGCACGCGCCAGATCGGCAGCCACGCGATCGATCTGATCGACGGAAACCTCACCGTTTTTGTGACGGTACCAGCGCGTCGTGTTCACGCCTATCACCAGCAGTTGGTCGGATCGATGGACCGGCTCCAGATCGTCACCGAATGCAACGCGGAACCCCGCGTAAGGCCGGGTCAGGCGTGCGCCCACATTGAACAGCGGGATGTCGTGATTGCCGGGGATGACCAAAGTCGGTGCCGCGAGCTGTTCGACAAATCGACGTGCTGCGACAAACTGCGCCGAACGTGCTCGCTGCGTGATATCGCCCGACATCACGACGAGATCAGGTTGCTGCCGCCGCGCCAGGGCCACGAGGGCCTCGACTACGGGCGCCTGCTCGGTCCCGAAATGCGGATCCGACACATGCAACACTAAGCTCATACGGTTGCAGGATCCGCGGTGGGGGGCTTCAGCAGGTAAAGCGGCGTTGACGCTACGCAAAACAGAAGAGGCAACTTCAACTGCGCTACTTCGCCATCGAAGGCCACTTTCATGTGCCGCCGAAGGCTCCCGCGCCGGAGCAGGATGGTCATGCGCTCAAACTGGAAGCTCTCGATCGCATCGGCGTTACCCAAGCTGCCCGAGGCACCGCGCGCCACGAGTGCCAGCATGGCAAGCGCCCCGATCGACCGCAACATCACCGCCGTGATGTGACCGTTGTCGTACGATCGCTCGTCCGTCAACCCCAGTTGCTCCAGCTGCAGACGATTGTTGCCCACGAACAGGGTACGGGTACGCACGTCCCGCGTCGTCGCGTCGCGCTCGATCCGGATACGCAGTTGCCGCGCGTTCGTCAGCAGCGTGGCCAGCATCGATAGAAACGCCACCATCCGGTTCCTGCCGAACCGCGCCTTGAACGACTCGCGATCCTCCAGCAACTCCGGGTAGAGTCCGATACTGGCATTCACCAGGAACACACGGTCGTTCACCATTCCCACCTGCACCGGCGCCGGTTGCGTACGGAGCAACGCGAAGGTCGCGTCGCCCGGATCCTGCGGAATGCCATGCATGCGCGCAAAGAAATTGAAGGTGCCCTGGGGCACGACCCCCATTACACAGCCCGTGCTGTGGGCCGCTTGTGCCACTGCGTTGATTGTTCCATCGCCACCCACGGCCACCACGGCCGAGCGGAGGTGCAACGCCTCCTTGGCCGCAGCCTGCGCCGCTGGCACGATCTCGTCGGGACTTGCCAGGCGCAGGTGTCCCGTCCTGCCTGCTGCGCGCAACGCGGCCTGGATGGCAGCGCGGCGGGATTCCGTGTCACCACTCCCCGAACCGGCGTTGATGACAAATTGCAACGGCGCTGCCAGATCGATCGAGGGAACAGTGCTCGACGCCGGAGCGCTGCTCGGTATCGCGATCTCGGCTGCACGTTCCGGCATGGGCGGGGGCGTCATCCGCAAACGATACCTGCAATCTGCGGAGCGCCTGCCTTCATCGGTATCGACTGGATTGCCGGAACTCGACCAACCTCGCGACCACGTCATCGATGGTGGCCGAAGGATGCGCCCCGACGTTCACGGTTCGGCAGGGGGCTCAATGGGTGCTACCTGATCGGGGATTGCCCGTCCCCATTCGACCTTGTATTCTTACCTCGGTCCTACGAGTTGACGGGGGTGAATTGTGGTCGCAGAGGTCACCAGTCCGGTTGTTCGAGGGCTTCGCTGGGTCGCGGGAGTGCTGGCCGTCCTGACCGTTGTGGTCGTGTTTGCGAGCCTGAATTTCACCGCGACGGCAGCAGACCTGCTGTTCCTCGCAGCGCTTGCCGCCGTGGCATTCGGCATTCCGGCGTTACTCGCGTTCTTCGCAGCCATGTGGCTCGACGAAAAGTCCGAGGGCCAGCAGCGTTCTGTAGAGATGCAACGATCGGCCGGTAGCGAAGCCGTTCGCGCGCCAATCATGGCACCCATGAAAAGTTATGTAATCGCAGTTTTGTGTGTCGCGATTGCCTGGGGCATCCGACACGCGATCGATCCCTATCTGCTCGCCTACTTGCCCTACCCCACGTTCTTTCTTGCGGTCGCCATCAGTGGCTGGCTTGGTGGTTTTGGCCCGGCAA
>JBBQEY010000288.1:0-3808 GCA_038321425.1 Burkholderiales bacterium
GCGGCCCCAATCTGTCAGGTTTGCTGCATTCATGTTCGAGTTCTTCAAAGGTTATTTCGGCAGCGATCTCGCAATCGACCTCGGCACCGCCAACACGCTGATCTATGTGCGTGGCAAGGGCATCGTGCTGAACGAGCCGTCCGTCGTCGCCATCCGCCAGGAAGGAGGCCCCAACGGCAAGAAAGTCATCCAGGAAGTGGGCCTCGCGGCCAAGATGATGCTCGGCCGTACACCGGGCAACATCACGGCCATCCGCCCGATGAAGGACGGCGTCATCGCCGACTTCACGGTGACGGAACAGATGTTGAAGCAGTTCATCAAGAAGGTGCTCGACTCGCGCCTCTTCTCGCCGTCCCCGCGCATCATCATCTGTGTGCCGTGCGGCTCGACGCAGGTGGAACGCCGCGCCATCCGCGAATCGGCATTGGGCGCCGGCGCTTCCAAGGTGTATCTCATCGAGGAACCGATGGCCGCGGCGATCGGCGCCGATCTTCCCATCTCCGATGCCACGGGTTCGATGGTCGTCGACATCGGCGGCGGCACGACGGAAGTGGGCGTTATCTCGCTCGGCGGCATGGTGTACTCGGGCAGCGTGCGCGTCGGTGGCGACAAGTTCGACGAAGCGATCGTCAACTACATCCGCCGCAACTACGGCATGCTGATCGGCGAGACGACCGCCGAAACGATCAAGAAGACCATCGGCTCCGCGTTCCCCGGTTCCGAGGTCAAGGAAATGGAAGTCAAGGGCCGTAACCTGGCCGAAGGCATTCCACGCAGCTTCACCGTATCGTCCAACGAAATTCTCGAAGCCCTGACCGACCCCCTCAACAGTATCGTGTCCGCCGTGAAGAGCGCGCTCGAGCGCACGCCGCCTGAGCTCGGCGCCGACATTGCCGAGCGTGGCATGGTGCTCACGGGCGGCGGCGCGCTGCTGCGCGACCTCGACCGCCTGCTGATGGAGGAAACCGGTCTCCCGGTCATCGTGGCCGACGACCCGCTCACCTGCGTGGTACGCGGTTGCGGCAAGGCGCTCGAGAACATGGAGAAACTGCACACGATCTTCACGTCGGACTGAACCCGCAGGCATGATGCGGCACGTCTCCGCCGATCCGCCGCCGTTCTTCCATCGCGGACCCGCCCCCCTCACCCGGCTGGCATTCGTCGGCATCGCGTCGATCGCGCTGATGTTCGCCGACACGCGCTACCGCTACCTCGAAGGTGTCCGGCAAGCGGCGGCCGTGACCATCTATCCGCTACAACGTGCCGTGCAGATGCCCGGCGAAGCGGTTAGCTGGGTGGCCGCCTACTTCAGCTCCAAGCGCACGCTGGCCGACGAAAACGCCGGGCTGAAGCAGGCTGGTGTCACCAATGCGCCGTCGGTACAGGGCTACTCGGCGCTGCGCGAGGAAAACGCCAAACTGCGCGCGCTGCTCTCGATGCGCGAGCGCTATCCCGGCGGCGCCACCGCAGTGGAGGTGCTCTACACCGGCCGCGATCCGTTCACGCAAAAGGTGTTCGTCAATCGCGGCACCGACGCCGGCATCAAGGCCGGCGCAGCAGTGATCGATGAACTCGGCGTCGTGGGACAGGTCACACGCGTGTTCCCGATGATGGCGGAAGTCACGCTCGTCACCGACAAGGATCACGCCGTGCCGGTACGGGTCGAACGCAGCGGCGTGCGCAGTGTCTTCTTCGGGGCCGGCGCGGGCCGTGCACCCGAGCTTCGCTTCATGGCGCCGTCCGCCGATGTGCAACCGAAGGACAAGCTCTACACGTCGGGCATCGACGGGACGTATCCGCCGGGCCTCGCCGTGGCGCAAGTGGAAACAGTCGACCGCGAAACGGGACAGGTGTTCGCACGCATCACGGTCAAGCCGCTGGCGGGTTCGGATCGCAGCAGTTTCCTGCTGGTGCTGGGCGAGAACGCCGCCTCGATGGCGCGGCCGGAAGAACCGGTGGACGCGAATGCCGAGAAGAAGACAGGTCGCGGCAAAGGCCGCCGGAACGTGAACTGATGCCATAGTCGAACTCGCAATGAATTTCGCCCGCGCCTCCGCCTTCTCGTCCGCCCGTCCGGAGGAAATCCTGCGCACGGTGAACCCGTGGTTCATCCTGCTCACGTTCTTTCTGGGTTTTCTCGCGAACATTGCACCGGCGTCCAGCTTCACCCTGGTGCTGCGCCCGGATTTCCTGGCGCTCGTCATCCTTTACTGGTGCATCCAGGAGCCGCGCTATGTCGGCGTGGGGGTCGCGTGGATGCTGGGCCTCGTGATGGACGTGGGCGACGCCACGGTCTTCGGGCAGCACGCCCTGGCGTACGCGGTGCTGGCGTACGGTGCCGAATACTTCCGCCGCCGCGTGCAGCGCTTCCCGTTGTGGCAACAAGCACCGCAGGTGGGCGTGCTTCTGCTGGTGTGTGCCGCGCTGGTGCTGCTGGTGCGCGTCGTCGGTGGTGCGCCGCTGCCGCGCTGGACGTACATCGTGTCGCCCATCGTCGGCGCGTTGCTGTGGCCGCTCTTCTCGGTGCTGCTGCAATGGCCGCAGCGCCCGAAGCGCGGACGCGGAGACAACTGACGTGCCGCGTCGAATTTTCGGCAAGCGTTCCGGCGGCTACGACAGCAGCCGCAGCTTCGGCGCGCCCGAGGTCCGCAATTCCGAGCGCGAAGTCTTCCTGTTCCGGCGGCGGTTGTTCGTTGCCGGCGCGTTCGCGCTGCTGGCCTTTATGGGGCTTTTCAGCCGCTTCTTCTACCTGCAAGTCGTGCAGCACCAGCACTACCGTACGCTGGCGGAGTCCAATCGCATTGCCATCGTGCCCATCGCGCCCAATCGCGGCGTGATCACCGACCGCAATGGCGTCGTGCTGGCACAGAGCTATTCCGCCTACACGCTTGAACTGACACCGTCGCGCATCCGCAACCTCGAAGCCACGATCGACGAGCTGGCCACCGTGGTGGATGTGCAACCGCGCGATCGCAAACGCTTCAAGAAGCTGCTGGAGGAATCGAAGAACTTCGAGAGCCTGCCGCTGCGCACGCGCCTCTCCGACGAGGAGGTCGCACGCTTCGCGGTGAACCGCTATCGCTTCCCGGGTGTGGACATCAAGGCGCGCCTCTTCCGCCAGTATCCGTTCGGCGAAGTGGCATCGCATGTGCTGGGCTACATCGGGCGCATCAACGACAAGGACGTCGAGCGCATCGCCGGGTGGGATGAAGGCCCCAATTACAAGGGTTCCGACTACATCGGCAAGGTCGGCGTGGAACTCTCCTACGAGCGCGAACTGCACGGCACCACCGGCGTGGAGGAAGTGGAGGTGGACGCCGCTGGCCGCGCCGTGCGCACGCTGTCGCGTTCGCCGCCGGTGTCCGGTAACAACCTGAAGCTTTCAATCGATATCCGGCTGCAGGAAGTGGCCGAGGCCGCATTCGGCGACCGGCGAGGCGCGCTCGTCGCGATCGATCCGGCCAGCGGCGACATTCTCGCGTTCGTGTCGAAGCCAGGCTACGACCCCAATCTCTTCGTCGAGGGCATCGACACCGCCAGCTGGGAACTGCTAAACGATTCCCCGGACAAGCCCCTGCTCAACCGGGCGTTGCGCGGCGCGTATCCGCCGGGCTCCACGATCAAGCCGTTCCTGGCCTTGGCCGCCCTCACGTCGGGCAAGCGAACACCGCAGCAGGCCATCAGTGATCCGGGCTTCTTCCAGCTGCCGGGGTCCTCGTACCGCTTCCGCGATGACAAGGGGGGTGGACACGGCATGGTGGACATGTACAAGTCGGTGGTGGTGTCGTGCGACACCTATTACTACGTG
>JBBQEY010000289.1:0-3803 GCA_038321425.1 Burkholderiales bacterium
TGCCAACCGTCTTACTGCCGCATGAGCGGCGTTACCGGGACGGTCACGCACCGATCAGCGCGCGAATCTTGCCGCGCACTTCCGCCAGCGCCTCGTCGGCAATGCGGCCTTTGGCCACTGCGCGACGGGCGCGCCAATCAACGCTCTTCACCTGATCGGCGAGAACTGCGCTGGGCGGTTCGCGCGCAAGCACGACCTCGAACGGGTAGCCCTTGATCTGCGTGGTCAATGGACAGCACACCATCATCCCGGTCTTCCCGTTGTAGCCGCGCGGACTTAGCACCACGGCAGGACGCCTGCCTGCCTGCTCGTGACCGGCCTGCGGGGAGAAGACCAACCAAACGATGTCGCCGGCGTCGGGGACTGCCGGACGCGCCATTACCAGACCTCGCGTCCGAGGGGCGGTCCGGTGTCCACGGGGTCGTGCAGGTTGCCGGGCCGGACACCACGGACCAGCGCGTCAATCGAATACGTCTTGTGGCGAAGGGGCTCGATAACGATGCGGCCACGCTCCTCGCGCACGTCCACGGGCTCGTCGACGGCGATGTTCGCGTCAGCCAGGACGCCGGCGGGAATCCGCACCGCCGCGCTGTTGCCCCACTTCTTGATGACGCCTTCCACCGGTCAGTCCTATGTATATACATTGTAGATACATAGGATAGCGCCTGCGGATGGCGCGGTCAATCGGCCGGATGGCCGATCGAGGTGCCGGCTTCACCACCGGCGACGCGCCAGTGCCCGGCAAGATCGCGGGCCGCGATCAATTGCGTGAAGTGCGCCGCCTTCAATAGCGCGGCAACCGCCTCACGCTGGTCGTAGCCATGCTCGACAAGCAGCGCACCGCCCGCCACCAGACGCGCGGACGCGCCGTTGATGATTGCGCGCCGTGACTCTAACCCATCGCCCCCTGGCGTCAATGCGCTTGAAGGCTCGAAGCGAACATCGCCTTCCGCAAGATGCGGGTCGCCGCCGGCGATGTATGGCGGGTTGCTGACGATCAGGTCGAATGGCTCGGCGCAGGCGGCGTCGTACCAGTCCGACGCGATGAACGTCACATTGCGAATCGACAGCCGCTGCGCATTGGCCCGCGCAACATCCAGCGCCGCCGCCGATGCGTCGATAGCGACGACACGCGCGCGCGGCCGCTCATGCGCCAGCGCCAACGCAATCGCACCTGAACCAGTACCGAGATCGAGTACGCGCACATCAGCCTCCACGGGCAGTCGCGCCAGCGCCAGCTCGACCAACGTCTCCGTTTCCGGACGCGGGATCAGCACGTCGGTGGTCACGCGCAGCAGCAGTCCCCAGAACTCCCGCATGCCGGTCAGGTAGGCGACGGGTTCGCCGTCGCGCCGGCGGCGGGTGAGTGCGTTGTACGTATCGAGGTGCTCGCGGGACAGCACATCGTCGCGATGCGCGACGAGCCACGATCGATCACGCTCCACCACGAAGGCCAGCAGCACCTGCGCGTCGATGGGCGCCAGGCCGGCCTGCGCCAGCGCGCCGCCGACGGTCATTGCGCGTCTTCGTCGCGCGTGACGGCAAAAAGCCGCATCCGCTTGTCGTAATAATGGCCCCAGCCGCGATCGCGCAGCCCGGCCTTCATCAGCACACACTGCGACGCCACATTGTCCTTGTGGGTGACGCCGATGATGCGGTGCAGGCCAAGATCGTCGAAGCCGAAGCGGACGAGCGCGGTGGCGCCTTCGGTTGCGAAGCCCTGGCCCCACGCCGGGTGCATCAACCGGTAACCGACTTCGATGTCGGGACTGCGGCTTGCGTACTTGAAGCAGAAAAACCCGATGAACTCGCCGGTATCACGCCGCGTGGCGTACCAGAAACCGAGATCGGGATACAGCGCCGGGTACCGCAATATGCGTCGCATGGCGGCTTCCACAGTTGCGCGCGGCGCGGGTTTCCCGCCAGTGAAGAAACGCATCACCCGCGGATCACTGTCCAGCGCAAACAAGTCGTCGAAGTCATCCGGACTAAACGCGCGCATCTCGATGCGCAGCGTCTCAAGCCACGGCTTCGCACGCGCAGCCTTGGCCTTCATGCATCCCCCGCCACCGCGGCCAGCTGTTCGGCCTGCCACTCCTGTGCCAGGGCGGTCACCACGTCGTCCAGTTCGCCGTCCATGATCGCGTCGATCTTGTAGAGCGTGAGGTTGATCCGGTGGTCGGTCACGCGCCCCTGCGGAAAATTATAGGTGCGGATGCGCTCGCTGCGGTCGCCACTGCCAATCAGCGATTTGCGGTGCGCCGCTTCCTTGCTGTGCCGCTCCTGCCGCTGCCTGTCGAGCAGGCGCGACGCCAGCACGGCCATCGCGGAGGCGCGGTTGCGGTGCTGCGAGCGATCGTCCTGGCACTCGACGACAAGACCGGTGGGCAGATGCGTGATCCGCACCGCGGAATCGGTCTTGTTGATGTGCTGGCCACCCGCGCCGGACGCGCGGAACGTGTCGATGCGCAGGTCCGCTGGATTGATCGTGATGTCGGCGATAGGGTCGGCCTCCGGGATCACCGCTACGGTGCACGCCGACGTGTGGATACGGCCCTGCGCCTCGGTCGCCGGCACGCGCTGCACGCGGTGGCCGCCGGATTCGAACTTGAGCTTCGAATGCGCGCCCTGCCCCACGATGCGCACGATCACTTCCTTGTAGCCGCCAAGGTCGCTGGACGAGGCCGACACGATTTCCGTCTGCCAGCGGTGCCGTTCGGCGTAGCGCACGTACATCCGCAGCAGGCTGCCCGCAAACAACGCCGACTCATCGCCACCGGTGCCCGCGCGGACTTCGAGGAACACGTTGCGCTCATCGTCCGGATCCTTCGGCAGCAAGGATGCCTGCAATTCCGCCTCCAGCGCAACGATGCGCACCTGCGCGGCGGCGCGTTCCTCGTCGGCAAATGCACGCATCGAGGGATCGCTGGCCATGTCTGCCGCGGCGGCGAGATCGGCTTCGGCCTGGCGATAGGCCTGCAGGCTTTTAGCGATGGGGGTGAGATCGGCATGCTCGCGCGTCATCGCGCGATAGCGATCGAGGTTACCCGTGGCTTCCGGCGCGCCAAGCAGCCCGTTCAATTCCTCGAGGCGGTCGGCGAGCTGGTCGAGCTTGGCGCGAAGCGAGGCTTTCATGTCGCATCAGGAAAATTGGAGGATCCGGGGAACGTTCTGTAGGCGAGGCTTCAGCCTCGCAGGTTTGGTCCAGCATCGACCCTGCGAGGGTGAAGCCTCGCCTACAGCGCTAATGTCCGTCGGTGGTGGGATCGTCCAGCCGGTACACGCGCTGGAGCACCGCGATCAACTCCGCACGCTCGGCTTCGCCGGCGGCGTTCAGCGCCGACAGCGGCGCATGCAAGAACTTGTTGGTGAGGCCGCGCGCCAGCGCTTCCATGACCTGCTCGGGCGAGGCGCCGCTGGCCAGCATCTTGCGCGCGCGCTCAAGCTCGGCGGTACGCAAGTCATCGTGATGACCATGCAATGCCGCAATGGTGGGCACGACCGAGCGGCCTTCCAGCCAGCGCAGGAAATGCACGGACTGGTCCGAGATCATCTGCTCGGCCTGCGCCACCGATTCATGGCGGACCTGCAGGTTGTCCTTCACGATGGCGGCCAGGTCGTCGATGCTGTAGAGGAAAATGTCATCGAGGTCGGCCACCTCGGGTTCCACGTCGCGCGGCACGGCGAGATCGACGATGAACACCGGTGCGTGCTTGCGCTGCTTGACCACGCGTTCGAGCATGCCCTTGCCGAGAATCGGCAGCGTGCTGGACGTGCAGGTGACGATGATGTCGAAGTCGTGC
>JBBQEY010000290.1:0-3790 GCA_038321425.1 Burkholderiales bacterium
ACCTGCTTGACCTTGGTCTTGCCGATCACGGCCGCCACCGTTCCGGCGAAATTCTCCACACATATCAGGATTTCAGCACCCGAATCGCTCAGCTGGTGCTCGAGTTCGCGCGGCGTATAGAGCGGATTGACGTTGACCACCGTGCAGCCCGCGCGCAGCGTGCCGAACAGCGCCACCGGATACTGGAGGATGTTGGGCATCATCAGCGCAACCCGCGTGCCCTTCACGCAGCCCATGCCCTGCAGCCACGCCCCGAACGCACTGGAAAGCGTGTCGAGTTCGGCAAAGGTCAGCGACTTGCCCATGCATGTGAACGCAGGCCGGGCGGGAAACTTGGCGACGCTTTCCTCGAAGATGTCGCGCACCGACGAATATTCGTTAATGTCGATTTCCGCGGGAACACCCTTCGGATATTGCTTGAGCCAGATCTTGTCCACGACGCTCCTCCTTGACTCACGGATGTTCACGGCGACAAAACGGCCGCCGCGCACACCGCAGCCCTTCGACACGGGTTGATGCAACCGAAGATTGGCGCGGGCCCATGCGTGGGGTCCCGCGTCCGCGCAAAAATCCTACACCAGTTGTCGCATTCCGGGGGGACGACGCTGTTCGAATCAGGTCGCCGCGGCGAAATGCAGCGGGCCGCCCCGGAACGGCGCGAAGCCGGTCCCGAAGATCGCGCCAGCATCGACCAAGTCCGCGTCGGCAACGATTCCCTCCGCCAGCGCGGCTTGGGCTTCCGCGACAAACGGTGCCACCAGGCGCTCCGCCAATCCCGCGGGCACCGTGGCCGCCGCGCCTTTCTGCGGCTTGCCGTCCGCCCAGGAGTAGAAGCCGCGGCCGGACTTGCGGCCGAGGTGGCCGGCCCCGATCAGTTCCATCAGCTTCCGCGGCGGGGCCTCTTCACTGCCAAGCAGCTTGCCCACGGCCACGCAGATATCGAGGCCCACCGTATCCGCAAGCTCGATCGGTCCCATCGGCATCCCGAAGGCCAGCGCAGCCTCGTCGACGGTCTCGGGCGCAATGCCTTCGTCCACGCAGCGCATTGCCGCCATCAGGTATGGGGCAAGCACGCGATTGACGAGAAAGCCGGGTGCGCTCTTCACTGGCAGCGGCAGCTTGTCGATCTGGCGCACGAAGGCCGCGGCGCGCGGCACCAACGAGGCTTCGGTCTGCGTGCCCACGACGATCTCGACCAGCATCATCTTCGCCACCGGGTTGAAGAAGTGCAGCCCGATCAGACGTTGCGGCGTGTGCAGCGCGGAGGCAATATCCTCGAGTGGAATGCTCGACGTGTTGGTGGCCAGCATCGCACCGGGTCGTGCGTGGTTCTCCAGTGCCGCAAAGAGCGTGCGCTTGGCCTCGACGTTCTCGAAGATGGCCTCGATGATCACATCTGCGTGCGCCACGCCATCGCCCGCCACGTCGGGAATCAACCGGTCGGTCGCATCGCGGACGCGACGCGGATCGCGCAGGCGGTCGGCGAAGAGCTTGGCCGCGCGCTGCATCGCCGGCACCAGGCGCTCTGCGTTCTGGTCCTGCAATGTCACACGCATGCCACGCAGCGCGCACCACGCTGCGATGTCGCCCCCCATCGTGCCGGCGCCCACCACGTGCACATTCGCCACCTTGAAGTCGCCCTCCTTGCCAAGGCTCTTCAGCCGCTCCTGCAGCCGGAACACGCGGATCAGGTTCGCGGCGGTCGGCGATTTCAGCAGCGACGGGATCGACGCCGGATCGCCGGACGGTGCGTCGAGCGCATTGCCGTCGTAGCGCACCCAAAGGTCAAGGATTGCATACGGCGCCGGATAGTGCTCGATGCGCGCACGTTTGCCTACCTGCTTGCGCGCCCTGGCGGCGATGTAGCGGCGCACCAGCGGATTCAACGTCAGCGACAGCGGAAAGCGCAGGCGTCGCGGCGGCGGCAAAGCGCGCAACACGCCGCGCGCCGTGCTCTCCATCACGCGCGGCGGCGCAACTTCGTCCGCGAGACCCAGCTTCTTCGCCCGCCGCGCATCGATCGTACGTCCCGTCAGCAACAGGTCGAGCGCCGCGGGCGCACCGATCAGCCGTGGCAGGCGGCGCATGCCGCCCCATCCGGGCACGATCCCCAGCAACACTTCCGGCAATCCGAGACGCGTGGCGGGTTCGTCCACCACCACGCGATAGCGGCAGGCCAGCGCCAGCTCGAGGCCGCCGCCGAGGCAGAAACCCTTCACCAATGCGAGCGTCGGGTAGCGGACATGCGCCAGGCGTTCGAAGGTATCCCAGCCTCGCCGGACGATCGCCAAAGCGCCGGTTTCGTCGGTCACACCCGCGAACTCGTCGACATCCGCCCCGGCAATGAAGCCGTTCGACTTGCCCGAGCGAATCACCAGCGCCTTAGGCGGTTCCCGGTCGAGCAGGTCCAGCGCCTCGTTCAATTCGGCCAGCACTTCGCCCGACAACGTATTGGCAGTGGCGCCTGCCTTGTCCAGTGTCAGCCACGCGAAGCCGTCGGCCTCGCGCTCGATGGTCCAGTGTTGCATCAGGAATCCCGCGGGTTCGGTTGCGTTGATGGGCTTGTCATCACGATTCAGACGCGTTCGATCAGCATCGCGCCACCCAGGCCGCCGCCGATGCAGATGGCCGCCATGCCACGCTTGCCGCCGGTACGCCGCAAAACGTTCAATACATGCAGCACGATGCGCGTACCCGATGCCCCCACCGGATGGCCCAGCGCGATCGCGCCGCCGTCGACGTTGAGTCGCGCCGGTTCGATGGCGCCCAATGCGCCGGGAAGCCCCAGTTCATTGCGGCAGTAGTCATCACTTGCCCACGCGCGTTCGCATGCGAGCACCTGCGCCGCGAAGGCCTCGTTGATCTCCCACGCGTCGACATCGTTGAGTCCGAGCCCATGGCGTTGCAGGATCGGCGTGGCGGCATGCACGGGGCCGAGCCCCATTTGCGCAGGATCGAGGCCTGCCCACTGCGAATCGACGATGCGGCAGAGCGGCGTCAGCTGATGCTTCGCCACCGCGCGTTCGGAGGCCACCACCACCCAGGCGCCGCCATCGGTGATCTGCGAGCTGTTGCCCGCCGTCACGTTGCCGTATTTGCGGTCGAAAAAGGGGCGCAGCTTCGCCAGATTCTCCGGCGTGGAGTCCGCGCGTGCGCCATCGTCTTCCGCATAGACCTTGCCAGCCTTGTCGTACAGCGCGACGAGCTCATCCGCGAAGTGCCCGGCCTTCTGTGCGGCCAGCACCTTGGCATGGCTGCCGGCCGCGTACGCGTCCATCTGCTGCCGCATGATGCCGAAGCGATGCGCGAGGTTCTCCGCCGTCTGGCCCATCAGCAATCCGCAGATGGGATCCGTGAGGCCCTTCATCAGCGCGATGACCGGCGCGAGATAGCCAGGACGGAATTGCGCGACCAGCGCCGCGCGCTGGCCGAAGGACTTCGCCGCATACCACCGCGACAGCCACATCACCATCGCATCGGAGAAGAGCAGCGGTGCGCGTGACAGCGCGTCGACACCGCCGGCCAGCACGAGATCGGAGCGACCCGCGCGGATGTTGTTGACGGCCGAGTCGATCGACTGCATGCCGGACGCGCAGTTCCGCATCACAGTCCAGCCCGGCACCTTCAAGCCGCAACCCATGCGCAAGGCCGCCACCCGGCCGATGTTCACTTCGTCGGCAGACGGTGCGGCGCAACCGAGAATTACCTCGTCGAGATCACTGCCGTCGAATTTCTGCCGTAGCAGCAGCGCGCGACCCGCATCCGTCGCGAGGTCCGACGCGGAAAAAGG
>JBBQEY010000291.1:0-3777 GCA_038321425.1 Burkholderiales bacterium
GGGCTTCATCGACGTGGTGGCGAACAAGAAGGCCGACGTGGTGCGCATCTACCTGGCGCCCGACGCGAACTGCCTGCTGTCGATCACCGACCATTGCCTGCGCAGCCGCAACTATGTGAACCTGATCATCGCCGGCAAGGCGCCCGCGCTGCAGTGGCTCGATATCGAAGCGGCGGCACACCATTGCAGCGTCGGCGCCGGCATCTGGGCGTGGGCCGGCAACGATGCGGGTGGCGAGCCTGACGTGGTGATGGCCTGCGCCGGCGACGTGCCGACGCTCGAAACGCTGGCTGCCGTCGCGCTGCTGCGCGGGTACGTGCCGGACATCCGCATTCGCGTCGTGAATGTGGTCGACCTGATGGCGCTGCAGCCGCCGTCCGAGCATCCGCATGGCCTGGACGACGACGCGTTCGACGCCATGTTCACGCGCGACAAGCCCATCGTGTTTGCCTTCCACGGCTACGCCGGGCTGATCCACCGCCTGACCTACCGCCGCCACAACCACGACAACCTGCACGTGCGTGGCTACAAGGAAGAAGGCACGACGACCACGGCGTTCGACATGGTGGTGCTGAACAACATCGACCGCTATCAATTGGCGCTCGATGCGATACGTCGCGTCCCGCGTTTGGCGCACCTTGTCGAGCAGGCCACGCAGCGCTATGACGCAAGCATCGCGCGCCACAAGGCCTACATCAGCGAACACGGCGAGGACTTGCCGGAAGTGCGCGACTGGCGTTGGCCCGCATGAGCAAGCCGGCCGTAGCCCGCACGCTGCCCATCCCACGCGAGCTTGGGGCGCTGGGCATTCAACGCTACGGTTTTCACGGCCTGTCGGTCGAATCGATCGTGCGGCAACTGGGCCAAGATGTGCCGCCCCGGATGGTGATCGCCCACCTCGGCCACGGCGCGAACGTCACCGCGGTGCCTCGGTGGACACGAGCATGGGCTGACGCCGACGGGTGGCGTGGATCATGAGCACACGCTGCGGCGACATCGACCCATGCCCGCGCAGCGACACGCAATTTCGCTGAACTTCGGTGAGGCACGGCTGGACGCATTCCAGCGTCACTCCTTCGAATATTTCCTGTGCGAGACCAACCTTGCGAACGGTCTCGTCGCCGACAAATCACAACCCGGATCGCCCGCGAGCATCGCGGCGGTGGGGTTTGCGCTGGCGGCCTATCCGGTGGGTGTCGAGCGTGGATGGATGACGCGCACGGATGCGCTGGCTCGCACGCTGGCGGTGCTGCGGTTCTTCTGGGCCAGCCCGCAAGACACGACGCCCGAGGCGACCGGGCACAAAGGTTTCTACTACCACTTTCTCGACATGAGCACGGGCCGCCGCGCAGGCTTGTGTGAGCTGTCCACCATCGACAGCACTTTCCTCTTCGCCGGCATGCTCGCTGCCGCTGCGTACTTCGACCACGACGATCAAGACGAGCATGCCGTTCGCACCCTGGCCGACGCGCTGTACCGCCGGGCCGATTGGGCATGGGCGTGCGACGGTGCCGCGACGGTGACGCATGGTTGGACGCCCGAAGGCGGCTTCCTGCCCTACCGCTGGAGCGGTTACGACGAAGCCACCTTGCTGTACGTGCTCGGGCTGGGCTCGCCGACGCACCCGCTGCCGGCCGAGAGCTACGCGGCCTGGACGTCGACCTACGAATGGAAAACGATCTACGGCCACGAGTTGGTCTACGGTGGCCCGCTTTTCATCCACCAGTATTCGCACATCTGGCTGGACATGCGCGGCATCCAGGATGCATTCGCGCGCGACAAGGGCATCGACTACAGCGAGAACAGCCGCCGCGCGACCTACGTGCAGCGGGAGTACGCCATCCGCAATCCGCTGGACTTTGCAGGCTACGGCGAAAACTTCTGGGGCCTGACCGCGAGCGACGGGCCGGGATGGACGACGCGCCGCCACAGAGGCATCGAGCGCAGGTTCTTCGGCTATGCGGCCCGCGGCGCGCCGTACGGACCCGACGACGGGACGATCGCCCCCTGGGCCGTGGCAGCATCGTTGCCGTTTGCGCCCGAGATCGTGCTGCCGTCGCTTCAGCACTTTCAGGACGTCTATCCACAAGTCACTGGCGAATATTGCTTCAGGTGCAGCTTCAATTTGAGCGTTTCGGACGAGCCCGAAAGCGATGGCCATGCGGGCTGGACATCGCCCTATCACTTCGGGATCAACCTCGGCCCGGTGGTGCTGATGTGCGAGAACCACCGCTCCGATCTGCTCTGGCGCTTGATGCGCGCGTGCCCCCATGTCGTTGCGG
The DNA here is from genome assembly GCA_038321425.1 of Burkholderiales bacterium. Lineage (GTDB taxonomy): Bacteria > Pseudomonadota > Gammaproteobacteria > Burkholderiales > Casimicrobiaceae > VBCG01. Next base: position 2,283 of record JBBQEY010000291.1, read on the forward strand.
GGTTGCGGCGGGCGGGATTCACGAAGGGCTGGTTGTGACGATCGACGCGCCGGCGACTCCAGAGCAAAAGCAGTCGGGACCTCGCCGGAGCCAATCCCGCCGTACTCGGAGTCCACTGGGCCTGCGATGTCGCGGGCTGCCGGGCGCTCGGCCGCGGCGAACAGCGCGACGGCGGCAATGGCGAGGACGAGGAAGATCGCAAGCTGAGGCACGCCGTGACATCGGTGACTGCGTGGCCACCTGCTTGCCTCTACTTGCCTTGCAGCAAATCCACTATTGGGGGGAAGGTCAGCGCAAACCCGATTGCCAGCAGCACGAACGCCAGCGCGCTGATACGGGCGACCGCGACGTCCCGGCCGCTCCACATCTTTGCCAGCACGAACCAGGCTCCCAGCCAAACGACGATCGCCGATGTGGTCACGCCCGACAACGGGCCGGTCGGACTGTAAAACTTGAAGAACTCGCCTACAGCTTTGAAGGCGTCACCCATCAGGCCAAACACTCCCAGGACGGCACAACCAATCCCCGCAGCCAGAATTGCGGCCGCCCCCGCGCCGCTCGGCACGTCCGCGATCGTCAAGGTTTCGCTGGTCTTTGCCATGATCATTTTCCCGTCATGAGGTGGATCGTTTCGCCGCCGCGCACCGGCGCATACTTGTTGATCATGGCGCCAAAGCCGCCAGCCACCGCTGTGGCCACAAAAGCGGCTACGGCGAAGACCAGTGCCGCCCTACGCAGGCTGCGGTGCTCCGAAAGGCTCGACCCGTACTTGAGGTAAACGTAGGCAACCATCGTCATGCCTATCGGCGCGATCCAGGCCACGTGTTCCTTCCATTCCATCCCCAGGGAATGCCACCCGCTAGTGGAGGGACTGGACAGCAGGAGGTTTCGCGGGAAAGCCGAGAGATCGATCGTTCCGATGGGGGGCACCGCCCGATACCACGGATAGACGATATAGGTGCCCGACAGCACCGTGAGCCAAGCAAGAATCACCATGCCAATCAGATAGAACCGCAGCAGCGCCGAATGCCTGAGGTTCGGCAAGGTGGTCGAACCGGGGGCCGACATTCGGTAGAACTCCGCAATGGCCCCGCTGAAGGCCAACATGAACAGCGCGCCAAAGCCCATACCGTGCGACATCGTCCATAAATCGCGCCAACTGATTTCCATATCAAATTCCTATGTAGGCCGGAGCCGCAGGCAGGCCGGTTGGCCTCGGGAGCCATGGCCGGTTGATGAGGTGTTCGTTCGACACGGCGAAGCGCCAAATTAGGCTGATCCGGTCAGTTCGAATTGTCGGTGCGCCACCGAACACAGACTTCGAGTGCGAGTGACGAGGTCGTAGCATGATTCGGATGCTCTGCCATGAGCACCCGCTGCCGGGCCGGAGCAGATCAGCGGATCAACGGGTTTGACGCCAAATGCAGCCAGATCTCGTTGCGGCGCATGAACCAGGGCGTGAAAGGCGCGTTGTAGCGCGCGTACACAGCATCGC
>JBBQEY010000292.1:0-3766 GCA_038321425.1 Burkholderiales bacterium
TTCAACGGGCAGATCAAGAGCGGCGGGATCGACGGCCTGATCAAGACTCTTGAGTCGAAGAACCAGGGCCTGAAGTGACCCCACATGCCAACGCTGCGCCGGGGCGTTTTGCGCCCGACGGCAATCGCTGGCAGTTTGCGGGCACGCTCACGTTCCGCGACGCCGGCGCCATATTCACCGCCAGCGAGCAACTGCCGCTGCCCGCGTCGGGCATCGTCGACCTGCACGGCCTCGTGCACGCTGACTCCTCCGCGCTGGCCGTGCTGCTGGCGCTGAAGCGCCGCGCCGCCGCCGAGCGCGTTCCGCTGTCGTTCGAAGCCATGCCTGCCGCACTCGATTCCCTCGCCCGGGTCTACGGCGTCGAGCCCCTGCTGACGCCCTGACGCCGGTTGCCCGCCATCGCGCGGGGTCTGGTCCGGTTTCGCTTCACTTCCCTCGCCCTCATGTCTGCCGCCGCTGTTGAAGTCATCGATGTCGCCCGTCGCTTCGGCGGCGTGCAGGCGCTCGATGGCGTGTCGCTCCGCGTCGCGCCGGGCGAATTCTTCGGGTTGCTGGGGCCCAACGGTGCCGGCAAGACCACACTGATCTCGATCCTGGCGGGCCTGACGCGCGCCGATCGTGGCAGCGCCAGGATCCTCGGCCACGATGTCGTCCGCGATTTCCGCGCGGCGCGCCGCAGCCTCGGTGTGGTGCCGCAGGAACTGGTGTTCGATCCGTTCTTCACCGTGCGCGAGACGCTGGTCTTCCAGGCCGGATACTTCGGGCTGCGCAAGCAGGGCGCATGGATCGACGAGATCCTGCATCACCTGGACCTCACGTCGAAGGCCAACGCCAACATGCGCTCGCTGTCCGGCGGCATGAAGCGCCGGGTGCTGGTGGGGCAGGCGCTGGTGCACAAGCCGCCGGTCATCGTGCTGGACGAGCCCACGGCCGGTGTCGACGTCGAGCTGCGGCAGAACCTGTGGGCCTTCATCCGCAAGTTGAACACCGACGGCCACACGATCATTCTGACGACCCATTACCTCGAGGAAGCCGAAGCGCTGTGCAATCGCATCGCGATGCTGAAGGCCGGGCGCGTGGTGGCGCTTGACACCACGGCTAACCTGCTGTCGCGCTTCGCGGGACTGACCTGCCGCCTGGTCGTGCCCGCGCTGCCGGCTGCCTGGCAATCGCGCGTCGTGCGCCGCGAGGGCCGCAACCTTCATGTCGGCCTCGACAATCCGGCGCAATTGGAGACGCTGCTCGCGGCGCTGCGCGAGGATGGCATCGCGATCGAGGAAATGGCACTGGCGGAGACCGATCTGGAGCAAGTGTTCCTGCGCATCATGAAGCAGCCGGATGCCGTTGCCGGGGGAGCGGCGCGCAGCGCCGTTCGGGGGGAGCCATGATCGCCGCCGGGCCGCCCCAAGGCGATCGCCCCCCGGGGGGAGCGGCGCGCAGCGCCGTTCGGGGGGAGCCGTTCAGCTACGGCTGGGTCACACTGTTCTACAAGGAAATCCTGCGCTTCTGGAAGGTGAGCTTCCAGACGATTGCGGCGCCGGTGCTGTCCGCGCTTCTGTACCTCCTCATCTTCTCGCACGTCCTCGAAGGCCACGTGACGATGTACGACGGGCGCGTAAATTACACGTCGTTCCTCGTGCCCGGCCTGGTGATGATGGCCACGCTGCAGAATTCCTTCGCCAACTCGTCGTCGTCGATGATCCAGTCGAAGATGTCCGGCAACCTGATCTTCGTGCTGCTGCCGCCACTCTCTGCGCTGGATCTCTTCGCGGCCTACATCCTGGGTGCCATGGTGCGCGGCCTCGTCGTGGGTGCCGGCGTGTTCGTCGTCACCGTGGCCTTCAATCCCGGACTGTTGTCGATGCCGCACCCGCTGTGGGCGGTGGGCTTTGCGTTGCTGGGCAGCGCGATCCTGTCGATCCTGGGATTGCTGGCCGGGCTGATGGCGGAAAAATTCGACCAGGTCTCGGCCTTCCAGAACTTCGTCATCATGCCGCTCACGTTTCTCTCGGGTGTGTTCTATTCGATTCATTCGCTGCCGCCGTTTTGGCAGGCGCTATCGCATTTCAACCCGTTCTTCTACATGATCGACGGCTTCCGCTTCGGGTTCTTCGGCATCTCGGATGTGGCACCGGCCTGGAGCTTCGCCGTGGTGGCGGCAGCGGCGGCCGCGCTGTCGGCACTCACCTTGAAGCTCCTTGCCAATGGCTGGAAGCTGCGGCCCTGACTGCCTTTAGCTTGCCACAATCTACCGTTGCCATTTGAGCGACAATCCCGGCATCCCGCCGCGTTTTTCAGGAACCTTTTCATGGTCACACCGGAATCGATCCAGCGCTCGCTCGAAGCGGGCCTCCCCTGCGAGCACGTCGAAGTCACTGGCGACGGCGCGCACTTCGAAGCCATCGTCGTGTCCACTGCGTTTGCCGGGCTTTCGCGCGTGCGCCAGCACCAGCTCGTGTACGGCGCGCTCGGCGACCGTATGCGCGAGGAAATCCACGCGCTGTCGATGCAGACGTTGACGCCGGCACAATGGGCCGAGCGCACGCGTGGATAAGCTGCGGATCAAGGGCGGAACGCCGCTTGCCGGCGAGGTTCGCGCCTCCGGCGCCAAGAATGCGGCGCTGCCGATCCTGTGCGCCGCGTTGCTCACGCCCGAACCGCTGCATCTCACCAACGTGCCGCGGCTGAACGACGTGGGCACGATGGAGGCGCTGCTCACGCAGATGGGCGTGCGTCTCGATGCGCGCAAGCCGGGCGCGGTGACGCTCGACGCCGCCAGCATCGACTGGCCGCTCGCTCCCTACGAACTCGTGAAGACGATGCGCGCATCGATCCTGGCACTGGGACCGCTCCTTGCCCGCTGCGGCGAGGCGCGCGTATCGCTGCCCGGCGGCTGCGCGATCGGCCTGCGGCCGGTGGACCAGCACGTGAAGGGCCTGACCGCGATGGGTGCCGCCATCGATCTTGAACATGGCTACATCAATGCGCGCGGCCGGCTGCACGGCGCCAACATCGTGTTCGACATGGTGACCGTCACCGGCACCGAAAACCTGCTGATGGCGGCCACGCTGGCGGAAGGCATCACGGTGCTGGAGAACGCGGCGCGCGAGCCGGAGGTGATCGACCTTGCGCAATGCCTGGTGGCGATGGGTGCTTCGATCACGGGGGCGGGCACCGACCGCATCACGATCGAAGGCGTGGCGCGACTGCACGGCGCCACGCACACGATCATGCCCGACCGCATCGAGACCGGCACCTTTCTCGCCGCGGTGGCGGCGACCGGTGGCGACGTCAACGTCACCGGCACGCAACCTGATTCGCTCGTGTCGGTGATCGACAAGTTGCGCGAAGTCGGCGCCGACATCGCCATCGATGGCGATGTCATCCGCGTCCGGCGCGACGGCCCGCTGCAGTCGGTCAACATCCGCACCGTGCCGTACCCAGGCTTTCCCACCGATATGCAGGCGCAGTTCATGGCGCTTGCCACGCGTGCCAACGGCACGGCCGTGATCACCGAGACCATCTTCGAGAACCGGATGATGCATGTGCAGGAATTGCGGCGCCTGGGAGCGGACATCGAAGTGGAAGGCAGCACCGCCGTCGTCAAGGGTGTGGCCAAGCTGACAGGGGCCGACGTGATGGCGACCGACCTGCGCGCGTCCGCATGCCTCGTCATTGCCGGACTGGTGGCCGAGGGCGCCACGACGATCGACCGCATCTACCATCTCGATCGCGGCTACGAGCGCATCGAGGAAAAATTGATGGG
>JBBQEY010000293.1:0-3759 GCA_038321425.1 Burkholderiales bacterium
CCGATGAACTCGCCAAAGCGATCGCCGTAATCGTCAAAGATGATGAACCCCTGCATCCTGATCCGCTTGGTCAGCAATGTGCGCATCAGCAAACCCAGGCGGTCCGGACCCGGCGGCGGGCTGGTGGCGTTGTAGTGGGCGATCAGACCGCATAGCGGAATGCGCGCGCGCGCATTGAGGAGTGGCATCACGGCATCGAAGACCGCGCCGCCGACGCTCTCGAAATAGACATCGATGCCCTGTCCGCATGCGGCGGCCAACTGCTGTGCGAAGTCGCCGCTGCGATGATCGATGCATGCATCGAAGCCAAGCTCATCGACCACGTAGCGACACTTGTCCGCGCCTCCGGCGATGCCGACCACGCGACACCCGTTGATTTTTGCAATCTGTCCCACCACGGCGCCGACTGCGCCGCTCGCCGCGGCGACGACCACGGTTTCGCCCGGCTTCGGCTGGCCGATATCGAGCAGGCCCATATAGGCGGTGAAGCCGGGCATGCCGAGGACGCCAAGCGCCAGTGACGGATGCGGCATGAGCGGATCGAGCTTGGTGAGGCCATGCCCATCAGAGAGCGCGTATTGCTGCCAGCCGCAGTAGCCCAGCACCAACTCCCCCGGCTTGTAGTCGGGATGCATCGAAGTCTCGACACGGGACACCGTTCCGCCAACCATGACGCCACCGACCGGCACCGGCGCGGCGTAGGAAGGTGCTTCACTCATCCGGCCGCGCATGTAAGGGTCGAGCGACAGGAAAAGCGTGCGCAGCAGGACCTGGCCCGCCAAAGGCGCCGGACCAGCGACATCTTCGAGGCGGAAATTGGCAGCCGTCGGCGCGCCGACGGGGCGTGAATCGAGAACGACCCTGCGATTGATGGCGGCCATGGCGGACATGATGCTTGCCTCGTGGATTTTCGGAAGTCGGGTGCCGCGCTGCCTAGGCCGAAGCGAATCGGCGGCGCGCTACGGCGCAACAATGGAGCGGCACCAGCGCCATGTCAGCGAACGTGGCGATGACATGTCAAACCGCCGCGCCAAACAGCGCGCCCACGCCCGCGGTAATGGCCATGGCCAGCGCGCCCCAGAACGTGACCCGCAACGCGCTGGTCAACACGTTGGCACCGCCAGCACGTGCCGCAGCCACCCCCAATGCGGCCAGAAATACCAGCGTCATCCCCGACACCCAGTAGATGAGCCCATGCGCAGGTGCCAGCACGACCACCACAATGGGCAGGACCGCGCCGACCGCGAAGCTCGCCGCTGATGCCACCGCCGCCTGGATCGGATTGGCGCTGAACGCTTCCGAAATGCCCAACTCGTCGCGGGCATGCGCGCCCAGCGCGTCGTGCAGCATCAACTGTGCGGAAACCTGCTCCGCCAGATCGTGATCGAGACCGCGACCGACATAGATGGCCGTCAGCTCCCGCCGTTCCGCTTCCGGATCCGCTTCGATCTCCGCGCGCTCGCGCGACAGATCGGCATTCTCGGTATCGGCCTGCGAGTGCACCGAAACGTATTCGCCGGCGGCCATCGACATGGCGCCGGCCACCAAGCCCGCGATACCGGTCAAGAGGATGCTGCTTTGGGTAGCATTGGCTGCCGCGACACCGACGATCAGGCTGGCGGTGGAGACAATGCCGTCATTGGCACCCAACACGGCCGCGCGAAGCCAGCCGATGCGTGTGGTGCGATGTCGTTCGGCGTGGCGGCGCACTGGTTTCCCCGAAAACCGGACCGCGTTGACGGCCGGCGTTGCCTGGAGGCCGCTCAAGCTGCGTGCTACTTGACCCACGCGACATAACGGTCCATCCAACCCTGCAGGAATATCCTGCTTCCGTCGCCAATGGTACCCGCGTCGTCGAAAGCACCCTCCTTAACCTGAACGCAAGCCTCCGGTCGCCGATCGCGGATTGCGTGAACGTGAAGTCGGACGGACCAAGCCTGGCAGCGCTCAGTGCACGATCAGCAGGACGGACGCAATACCGATGGCGGCCGCCACAAAGCAAAGCGGCAGCAGGATGGTGATCGAGGTCGCTTGCGATGCATGGTCCTCGGGGAGCGGCAGGTTGATGCTGGGCGTCGTACGGGGTCGTGTCGCGCCGGGACGCTGGTAGGCCACCAAGCGCAATTGAGCCAGATTGATGAGTTCATGTTCGAGCTTCGGCGGATCCAGGTGACTCTGTGCGGCAACAATGGCAAACGGCCGCGGATGTTCCAGCCGTTTCAGGAGCCGCCGCTGCGGCAACGACAAGCCGCTGCGCGGCGCGTCGACTTCGCGGTCGCCTTCCACGGTGCGGCCCCAGACGGTATCGGGTTCATAGAGCATGGTGAATATCCGTCGCCAGGATGAAGTGAGCGTCTCCCGGGCAACTTTGCAAGGCACATGCCAATGCGTCTGCCGTTGGTCAGCAGACGGCGCGGGGCATTGGACACAAGGCGTTGCTTACGACTCGTGGACAACAACCACAGCGCCGGGTGCCATGCCGTCCGGACGGTCGAAAATCGCCGCGCCCGCCGACGCGCGGTTCAGGCGCCGGGCCACATGAAGGTACGCGGTTCCTCGCCGGGAACGATTTCGGGAAGTCAGGGCGCCGGCGGCGCGAGACCCAGACGCGAAAAACTCTCGACCGGCGCATCGTTGGCGCGCATCAGCCGCGCCATGGTGTCGACCAGCCGCGCCTCCACCGCCGCGTCGCGCACGGGCTTCACCTGCCCGGGATCGCGCGCGAGGTCGTAGAGCACCGACTGCGTATCCTGCTGGCCCCCGGGACCATGGCCGAAGTAGACCGGCGACTTCGGCGTGGCCGGCACCTTCAGCAGCGGCACGCCTTTGGTGAATGGCATCGGCGGCGCCAGCGTCGCGTCGGCCAGTTCGGCCACGCTGAATAGCTCCTTCATGTGCGCGGGCATCAACGTGTACTGGTAGAGATCGGCGCCCTTGAGATCGGCCGGATAGCGGAAATACGTGTAGCGACCGTCCGTGATGTTGACCGCACTGCCGAACACGCCGTAGAGCATCGCGTCGCGCGCCGGCGCCGTTCCCGCCAGCGTCTGCAGCAGCGAATGGCCCTGGTTTTCCGGCGGCGGTGCTTGCCCGAACAAGTCGAGCAGCGTGGTGGCGATGTCGGTAGTCTGCGTGAGCGTGTCGCAACGGGTGCCGGCGCGGTCGCGCAGCGCCGGGTGATGCAGGAATAGCGGAATGTGCGCGACCTCGTTGTAGCAGGGCATCAGAATCTTGGCCCACCAGTCGTGCTCGCCCAGCAGGAAGCCGTGATCGGTGGTCACGATCAGCGCGGTGTCGTCCCACATCGCGTGGCGATCCATGTCGTCGAGCAGGCGGCCGAGTTCGTGATCGCACAGCGCCACTGTGGCGCAATAGTTGGCGCGCAGCTCGTCGCACTCTTCCGGCGCCTCGGTGACGCGCGCATAGGGTGGCCAGTCGAGGATGGGGCCGCGATAGTCGGTCGGATAGTCGGCACGAAATTGCGCAGGGGCGAAGAACGGCTCGTGCGGATCGAAGGTCTCGATGTGCAGCAGCCATTCGTTGGCATCGCGATTGCCGTCGAGAAATTCAAGGCCGTGGTCGAAGCAGCGCACCGACGGAAAATCCGCGTATTCGCGGATGAACTCGCGGTTGATCATGTACTGCGCGAACTTGTGCCGGCGCTGGTCGCTCCACTGCACGCGATGGTATTGCTCGCGCAGGCGCGCCCACGGCGGCTCCACCATCGCCTTCCACGGATCGCGCTCCTGCCCGCGCACG
>JBBQEY010000294.1:0-3731 GCA_038321425.1 Burkholderiales bacterium
GCTCTCGCCGGTGGCCGCTGCGCGCGCAGGTCCCGCACCCGACTTCGTGTACTGGTTGATGTTCTTGTGCAGAGCCTTCAGGTACTCGAATGCCTTGTCCTCGCCCATCAGCTGCACGAGCGTCGCCAGCATCGTGTACGAGGTGCCCGAGGAATTCGGATTGGCCACCTGGACCTCGTCCTTGAACGCAGGCTTGGTCAGGTCGGACCAGCACTTGGGCGCCGGGATGTTCTTCTTCTTCAACTGGTCGGCGTTGTAGCTGTAGCCGAGCGCGCCGGCATAGACGCCGACCGTCTTGCCTTTGGACGCCTCCCACTGGCGCACCGCCCAGTCTTGCAGTTCGCCCATCTTCGCCGACTTGTACGGTTCGGTAAGGCCCTCTTCCGCAGCCTGCAGATGCGGGTCACCGGTGCCGCCCCACCAGATGTCGCCGCGCGGATTGGCGGCCTCGGCCTTCAACTGCGCGTAGAACTCGCCCGAGCTCTTGCGCGTCATCAGCACCTTGATGCCGGTGGTCTTCTCGAAGGCGGCCACCATCGGCCGGCACCACTCCTCCTGCACCGTGCAATACAGCACCAGCTCACCTTGGGCTGCCGCGGTAAGGGGTGCAGCCAGGGCCAGCGCAGGCAGCAGGGCCCGCAGCCATTTGAAATTGCGCATGATGTTTCCTCCGGTCCAGCTTGTTATGGAAAGTGCCGCTTACAGTGGAATGCCGACGGCCTCGGCTAGCTTATCGCAAAGTGCCGCGTTGGTCGCGATCAACGGATTGCCCTCCAGCAGCCCGTCGCCCGCGAAGAATTCGTTGGTCCTGCCCCCGGCTTCCCGCACCAGGACGATCCCCGCCGCGCAGTCCCAGGCATTGATGTGCAGCTCGCAGTACGCCTCCACCGCGCCCGACGCCACGTCGCACAATCCCAGCGCGCCCGAGCCGGCGCGGCGGATGGCCGCACCCGCGCCAAGGATGCGACCGATCAGTGCTGTGTAGTCCGCCGCCGACCGGCGGGTGGACCAGCCGCATTCGACCGTGGCCGCCGTCAGTTGCGCACATGGGCTGACCGCAAGGCGCGTTCCGTCGCGCCACGCGCCTTCGCCATTGGCGGCTGCATAAAGCCAGTCGAGACTGGGATCGTAGATGGCACCGAGCGTGGGCACGCCGTGTTCGAGGTACCCGATCGACACGCAGTAGCGCGGCAGCCCGCGCGCGTAGTTGGCGGTGCCGTCGATAGGGTCGATCAGCCACAGCCGCGCCCCGTCGCTGCCGCCGTCCTCCTCCCCGATGATCGCGTCCTGCGGATAGCGCTTGTTGATGGCCGCACGGATGAAGCGTTCCACCTCGCGGTCCATCGCCGTCACGACATCGTGGCGGCCCTTCATCGACGTGGCCGACGTGCCGAAGGCGGTGTGGGCAAGCTTGCCGGCATCGCGCGCCAGCGCGCGGCAGAAATCGAAACGATCCATGCTCATCCTAGTGGACTGTACTAAAGTTCGACCATGCGCCGCTCGTCGAGCGACGTGCGCAGCGCGATGGCAATGCGCGTGGCTTCCGTCGCGTCGTGCAGCGTCAGCCCTGGGTCCTTGTCATGCCGGACGCAATCGACGAAATGCAGCGCCTCGCGCAGGAAGGCGTCGGCGAAGCGCTCGTAGAACGTGGGGGTGGTCTCCGTGCGGATACCGTGCGCGTCGGAGATCTCCACACTGCTCATCCGCCCATCGCGGCCCACCGTCAGGCGCCCGCCGGTACCGATGATCTCCGTGCTGGTCTCGTGGCCGTGCGCCATCGTCCGCGACGCGTAGAAGCAGGCAATACGGCCGCCTTCGAACTCGCACATCGCAACACCATTGTCGACGTCGCCACAGTCCTCAAGTCCCGCGTGGATGGCAATGGTGCCCGTCGCGAATACGCGCAGCGGCTTGGGCGCACCGAGCAACCAGCGCGCGAGGTCGATGTCGTGCACGCTCATATCGATGAAGATGCCGCCCGACGTGGGCGCAAAGCGCACGAAGAAGCCGGAAGGATCGTTCATGTCGCAGGTTTCGGAGCGGACCATGAACGGCCTGCCGATTCCGCCCGCGGCGATTCTGCGCTGCGCATCCTGGTAGCTGGCATCGAAGCGCCGCACGAAGCCGATCATCACCTTGAGGTGCGGACACTTGGCGGCCTCGGCTTCGACCTGCAGGCATTCGTTGAGGTCGAGTGAGAGCGGCTTCTCGCAGAACACATGCTTGCCGGCGCGCAGTGCCGCGATGATCTGCACCGGATGCAGCGAATTGGGCGTGACGATCCACACCGCATCGACGTCGCGATCCGCGAGCAGCTCGTCGTAGTCGGCGTAGGTGCGCGGCACACGAAGCGCGTCGCGCGCCCAGGCGAGTTCATCGGCGACGGGGCTGCAGGCGGCCGTGATGGAGGCCCCGGGCACGCGCAGCGCCAGGTTCTCGGCGTGGCGCCGGCCCATGCGGCCGAGGCCGACCATGCCGATGCGCACGTTTGCGTTGGAAGGGGCCATCGGCTGTGTCCTAGAGTTCCACGATACGTTTTTCGCGCCACGACACCGTGGCCGCGTCGGCCAGCTCCAGTGCCTTCACGCCGTCGGCGATCGACGTGCGCACCGGCTTGCCATGCGCCAGTGCGTCGAAGAAGTGCGCCATCTCGTTGGCGTACGCCACGCGGTAGCGTTCGAGGAAGAAATGCTCGGGCAGGTCCTGGCTGACGCTGGTGCCGGTGGACGCCGTGACTTCAGTGGGCCTGTGGTTGCCCGCCTGCAGCATGCCCTTGCTGCCCAGCACTTCGAAGCGCTGGTCGTAACCGTAGGCCGCACGGCGGCTGGTGTTGATCACGCCGATACGGCCGCGCTTCGTGCGCAACGTGACTGCCGTGCTGTCGACGTCGCCGACGGTGCCGACGACGGGATCGGTCAGCACGCTGCCCGTCGCGTAGACCGACACCGCATCGTCGTCGAGGATCCAGCGGAAGATGTCGAAGTCGTGAATCAACATGTCGCGGAAGATGCCGCCCGAGCGCTTCAGGTATTCGACCGGCGGCGCGCCGGGATCGCGGCTCGTCACCACCAGCATTTCCGGGTCGCCGATCTCGCCGGCGAGGAGACGTGCCTTCGCGGCGGCGAACGTCGGGTCGTAACGGCGCTGGAAACCGATGAGACAGGTGACGCCGGCGCGCTTGACCGCAGCTTCGCAGGTGCGGGCACGCGCGACCTCGAGGTCCACGGGCTTCTCGCAGAAGATGGCCTTGCCGGCTTCGGCGGCGCGCACGATCAGGTCAGCGTGCGTATCCGTCGACGAGCCAATCACGACGGCGCCGACGGATTTGTCGGCCAGCGCCTGCTCCGCCGTGACGACCTTCGCGCCGTGTTGCGCCGCCAGCGCGACCGCAGCTCCGCCATCGACATCGATCACATAGCGCAGCACGACACCCGGCTGTTTGACGACATTGCCGGCGTGGATCTTGCCGATCCGCCCGGCTCCGAACAGTGCAACGTCCATCGTTGTAGCCCCCTGATCTTTCCGCGCTATTTCTTCAGCATCCATTCGTGCGCCGGGTCGTTCTTGAACGACCACTCGCGCCTGGCACCGGCCATCACGTTCAGGTAATAGGATTCGTAGCCGTACGGCACAACGACCGGATGATAGCCGCGCGGCACCATCACGACGTCGTGGTCCTCCACCGCCATCGACTGGTCGAGCGAACGGTCATCGGTGTAGACGCGCTGGAA
>JBBQEY010000295.1:0-3697 GCA_038321425.1 Burkholderiales bacterium
CACGCGCGCGGCGTCGGCGTTCTTGAGGTAGACGATGAACATGTTGCCGCCAGGACGTCCCGGCGTGTCGAGCTGCTCGATCAAATTTCGAGCGCGCGCGGCCCGCGCCGGATTTTCCGAGCGCAGCAGGATGCTGTTGGATCGGGGGTCGGCCACCACCGTCACACGTTGCTGTGCGTCGGCCGGCTGCCCGCCCGCGGCACCCACTGCGGTCTCGGCGCCCAGCAGGCGGTTGAGCAGTGGCACGAGGTCGATGGCAGACGCATTTTTCAGCGTGACCAGCAGCGGCTCGCCGGCCGGCGGCTGGTCGAGTGAGGCGATGATCTTCTCGATGCGCCGCAGGTTTTCCGCATAGTCGGTGATGATCAGCGCATTCGATCCGGGAAACGCGGCAATCGTGTTGTTGGGCGAGATCAGCGGCCGCAGCACGTTGACCAACTGCTGCGCCGATTCGTTGCGCAGCGCGATCACGTGCGTGACGAGGCGGTCGCCTCCCGCGCCCACGTTGCCGCTGCCGACGTCAGAACCGTGCATCTTGGCGTCGGCCTCGAGCACCAGCTTGGTGATGCCGTTGCCTTCCACCGCGGCCACGCCCTGCATGCGCAATGCCGACAGCAGCGTCGGGTAGACGAGACTCTTCGGCACCGGGCGCGCCGAGATGATGTTGACTGTGCCCTTGATCTTGGGGTCGATGATGAAATTGCGACCCGTCATCTCCGAGACGGCCTTGACCACAGCCTCGATGTCGGCGTTGACGAAGTTGAGGGTGACGGTTTCGTCGGCGGCAGCGGCCGGCAGGGCCAGCAGCAGCGCGATCATGACGGCGCGCGCCAGCGGCGCCAGCAGGCCGTGCAGCATCCGGATAGGGCGACGGTGGGGAGCCGTCAAGGCGGGTTGGGCGGCCATTGGCGGCGGCGGGACGATACTCGCCGCGGAATGTTGAAGCGAAGTCGATGATAGCATGGGCCTTCCGCCACTTTCCGCCCCTTGCCAGCGGCGTTCCATGCCCGCACCGCGGGGCGCGCCAGCGCGGCGCCAGGCCCGCGGCGGCCGGATGAATCCGGATGGGTCGGTGGGTGCATCCAAGTCCCGATGCCCGCCGATTCAGGAGAAATCATGCAAGTTGCGCACTCACCGTTGGTCCGCCGCCTGGTGCTTGGAGGCGCCTTACTGGCCGGCACCCTGTTCGCGCTGCTCCCCGAGATCCCGCCCGTCGTCGCCGCGCAAACACCTGTCGCCGTGCCGGCGCCGTCGAGCGCCCGGGCCGCGGCCGACGCCGCCGAGTCCGCCTCGCAAGCTGCCGAAGACGCCGCCAACCGCGCCCGGGAAGTCGCCAACGAAGCTCGCGACCGCGCCCGGGAAGCGAAGGCCGAGGCACGTGCCGCCGAGCGCGAAGCCAGCCGCAATGGGACCCGCCCGGATGCGCCGCGGATCACGATTGACCGCGAGACCGAATCCGGCGACCGCCGGGTGCGGATCGACATTCCCGGCACGAGCGAGGAATTCCAGTCCTTCGACCAGTTCGTCGACAGGGCGCCAGAAATTGCCGTGGGCGTGGTGTTGATCGTGCTGATCGCATTCCTGACGCCCATCACCATCATCGTGCTGGTGATCTGGTACAAGATGCGCAAGAACCGGCTGCTCAGCGAGACAATGGTCAAGCTCGCCGAAAAGGGTGTCATGCCCTCCGCGGAAGCGTTGCAGGCGCTCGGCACGGGGCGCCGCGCGCCGACGTTCGACGCGATGTCGGCCGGCCTGCCATTGGCCGACCAGGCGCATCTGTTGCGCAAGTCCGTCGCGTGGTCCGACCTTCGCCGCGGGGTCTTCCTGGCGCTGGCGGGACTCGCACTCTGTCTGTACTCGATCACGAACAGCGCCAGCGCCAACTGGCTCGGCCTCGTGTTGCTGTTCGTCGGGATTGGCTACATCGTCCTCTGGTACTTCGAGGACCAGCAGATCACGGCCTCGCGCGCCATGCTGCCTCCCGCGGTCGCGCCGCCCCGGGAACCCCTCAATTGAGCCGGCCATGGTCCCCAACATGTCCGCGCATTGTGATTCGGGCCCGACCCGCCGGCCGCGCGCGGCGCTGCGCCTGAAGCCTGCCCATGGCCGAGCCGTCGGTTTCGGACGCGCAGCTCATTGCGCGCGCGCTGGTCACGGACGACCGGCATGCCTTCGCCGAGCTGGTCAAGCGGCACCAGTCGAGCGTGCGCGCATGCCTTCGCAAGCTCACCGCCGGCAACCATGCACTGGCCGACGACCTGGCGCAGGAAACGTTCATCCTCGCATGGCGCAACCTGGCCTCGTTCCGGCAGGAAGCCCGCTTTTCCACGTGGCTGTACCGGATCGCCACCAATTCCTGGCTGGCCCACAACCGCAAGCGCCGCGAGGAACTGCTCGGCGATCGCGTCGACGCGGTTGCTGAAGGCGAGGACGAGACGATGCCCCACAGCGACGATCTGCATGCCGATCACGCGCGTGGCGCCGCGCTGAAAATCGACCTCGAGAGGGCGATGGGCGCGCTGTCCGAGTCAGAACGCGCGGCCATCGTGCAGTGCTACCATAACGACCTGACGCACGAGGAGGCCGCCTACGTCCTCGATTGCCCGATCGGCACCGTCAAGACGCACGTACTGCGCGGCAAACAGAAGCTGAAGGCGGCGCTCGCCGCGTATGCAAGGTGACCATGCCATGACCACCAACGACCCCTTCCCGCCCGCGCCGCAAGCCGCCGACGATGCCTGGCTCGACGACCTGCTGGTCGCCGTCGGCGTGGCAGAACGCGCGGTTTATATCGACGACGCCGGGTTCACCGCGCGCGTCGTCGACGCGCTGCCATCCGCCGTTGCGGCGCCCGCGTGGCGCCGGCCGTTCGTCGCTGCGTTGTGGGGCGGCGCGGTCATCGCGCTGGTGATCGCGATGCCGACGTTCTTCGTCGAGCTGCTGGGCACGGCCGATGCGCTGTTTTCCTTGCAGTCGTTCTCGCTAGCGAGCGTCGGCGCGGCGCTGGTCGCCCTGCTGGCGCTGACGTGGGGCGCGGCAGCGTACTCGTTGCGCGAAAACTGACGCTCGCCCGTCAGGATTGCGGCGTGTCCAACGGCCACGCCTTCAGTTTGAACGACCTGCGCACGCCCTTGGCGTATTGCGCCGCCATCGCCTCGTAGGCTGCCTCGATCGCACGCGTGGTGGCCGCCGTGTCGAACAGCGGACTGTCGCGGCCCGGACCCGCCAGATGCGCCTTCAGTCGCGCCATCTCGACTGGATCATGCGCGAGGCGCACGGCCGCTTTCACATACGCGTCCACGGATGGGGTGACCAGTTCCGGCAGCCCCACGGCCGTCACCAGGCTGGCGCCGACGCGCCCGGCGAACGTGGTGCCGAGCATCGTCAGCAACGGACAACCCGCCCACAGCGCATCGCTTCCCGTGGTATGCGCGTTGTACGGCCACGTGTCGAGGAAGAGATCCGCGTGGCGATACAAGGCGAGGTAATCCGGGTTCGGGCGATGCAGCGCGAACACGAGGCGCTCCGGCGCCACACCGCGCGCACTCGCCTCCCGGCGCAGGTTGTCGACGGCGGGATCCTCCTCGGTGCGACGGAGCAGCCAAAGCACCGCCTCCGGCGTGGCCTTCAGGATCGCCATCCAGGCGTCGAAGACCTGCGGATTGATCTTGTACGTCTGGTTGAAACTGCAGAA
>JBBQEY010000296.1:0-3696 GCA_038321425.1 Burkholderiales bacterium
CGTAAATCTGCGACAGCGACACACCCAGCGGGTAATACACGCCGCTCTGGCCGCCGGTCAGGATGTTGATGAATTGCTGCGCCGAAGCTGGCGCCGCCACGAAGGCCATTGCCACGGCGAGGGTTACGGTAATCGATCGAAGAATGTGCATCAGGTTCCTCCAGATGGTCCGGCGGGAATTGCGTAAACGGAAACCGCCAAGTCACGGCCGGCCGGGCCACGGTTACGGCATCGTTCGGACTGTCCTGGCCACGGCCGCCAGACGACGACTCTGATCAAAAAATCAATGAATTCAGGCCGGTGCGTGCAGCGCCTGACCATTGATTCTACCAAGAAACGGGGCCGACACGAATTTGCGCACTGTGCCCGGCGATGCGGCCCCTGCCGAGAGCGGAAGCGCTGGCGGCGGACGAGATGTGGCTGTCGTCGTCCACCAAGGAAGTGCTGGCGATCACGATGATCGACGGCAAGCCGTTTGCGGGCGGCAAACCCGGCCCGGTGTTCCGCCGGGTTGCGGGAGGTGTTCGGGGCGCGCAAGCCGCGGGCACTGGCGCCCAGGGCTTGATTCAAAGTTGCTGCTTCGTGGTGCTCCGGACTGCCGGCTCTGTCGGGACCGTAACAACAGTCATGGCGTTATGGGTGCCCGCAGGGATTGCAGCGGTTGATCGCCTCAGTTGAATGGGAGCAGCGGCAATGGCGCACACATGCCCACACCCATCGGACCGTAGCCTTCGGAAATCGACCCGGCAGCAAGCATCTCGGTCCGAAGCCTCGTGTCGGTCGTGAAGCGGTGGTTGTTGTCGGTACGTCCACGGCTCGCCGGATCGTTCCACAGGCGGAACACGGGCGCACTCAAAGGCGGACACCCACCGGTTGCTGGCTCCGGCAGCAGCACGTACATCACGTCAGGCGACTCGTAGTCGAAGCTCGGGAACTTGGCATCGACGGTCGCGCATTCGGCGGGCGATGCGGAGTAGAAGTGCGAGTCCCCCTGAGCGGGTGGTATATAGAACCGGCACACAGGTGATGCTGTTGCCGGCGCATCCTGCGACGACCGCCACGCGTGGAAGACCTTGCCGGTCCGGGCCCAGCCTGTCTGAACGCCGCTGTCCAGCGCCGCAATCTCGGCCGCAAGAACCGTGACGAAGTAGTGTCCAAACGCCGCATGGAAGTACTCAACGGCCATCGCGGGGGGCGCGGGGGGCGGCGAAGGGTACCCCGCGAGAAAGGTCCCGAGATAGGCGGCGAGGTCGTCGAGGTCGCGTTGTGGCAGCACGAAACCGAAGAGCTTGGCGGCGCGCACAATGGCATCGGGGTTGTTCGCCCCGTTCATGACCGTGAGCCGGTTCACGCGCGGATTGCCGTGACAAGCGGTGCAGGGGCCGTAGACTTCATTCTGAAAGAGTTCGTAGCCGCGCACGGGGTCGGCGGCCATGGCTGAAAGCGGGGCCAGAGCGAGCATGACCCACGCGAAGGCGACGCATGGGAAACTGCGGGCGGGATGTCGGGAGTCGTCGAAGGCCATCGGACGTTCCTTGCGGGCAGGTGAATTGGACTTCATGGAGCGAACCCCTTGTTCAAGGAACGAGACGACGAATCGTGTGAGTCCGGACGAATGGCGGATCGGCACGGATCAACGCGCCGCCGCTTACGCCCATTGAACCAGGATCTGTTCGGCAAGTACTCAGCAAACACTCAGCGCCGTGGATAGAGTCACGACGAGCTACCGCTTTGGAGAGTTCTGCCTCGACCGCAGATTGCTGCGACTGCTGCGCGACGGGCAGATCGTTGCGCTCAAGCCCAAGGCCTATGACATGTTGTGCGTGCTGCTGGCCAACCGGGAGCGTGTGGTGGGCAAGCCTGAACTCCTGGACTGGCTGTGGCCACGCCAGGACGTTGCTGAGGCGAATCTCTCCCAAACTGTTTATGAATTGCGGCGCGCACTTGGAGGAACGGCACAGACCGTAGGCTGGATCGAGAACGTACCGCGCCGCGGCTACCGCTTTGCCGGCAAGGTCATCGAGGTGGATGAACTTGACCGTACCGGACCGCCCCGTTCCATTGCGGTGCTTCCATTTCGGGCGTTGAACGACGACGCGGCATGCCGGGAAATGGGATTTGGGATTGCCAATGCGGTGATCGTGGCGCTGAGCGGCACGGGCCGCGTGGTCGTGCGGCCGCTAAGCGCTGTCATGTCACCGATGGCGGCGGGGCACGATGCGCTCGCGATCGGGCGTGAACTCGAAGTGGATGCCGTGCTCGAAGGCAGTGCGCAGTATGTCGGGGAACAGTTGGCCATCAGCGCTCGACTGATTCGGGTGCCGGGCGGCGAGAATCTGTGGGCTGATCGCCGCTACGAAGATCCTGCGGATCTTCGCTCCGTTTACGACCGGATCGCCTACGAAGTGGCGCAAGCCGTAGCACTGCGGCTCAACGCCGAGGAGCGGCGACGGATGGCGCGCCCGCACGACAACCCGGAGGTTCAAGCGCTGCATTTAAAGGGTCGATATTGTTGGCATCGCTGGACACCGGAGGCGTCGCGACAAGCCGTTGAATTTCTGGAGGCGGCGCTGGCAATCGACCCTCGCCACGCACCGTCGTGCGCCTGGCTTGGGGCAACGTGGTCCACGCAGGTGATCATGGGCGCTGTTGCGCCCCGAGTGGGCTTCACCAACGCACGCCAGGCGATCGATCGCGCGGTGGCGCTTGACGATGCCCTGCCGGTCGCCTACGAAATGCGAGGTGCGGTGGAGCTCTTTTTCGACTGGAATCTCGCGGCCGCGGCGCGCAGCCTTGACCGAGCCATCGAACTCGATCCGGACTCGTCCAACGCGCGGCACTTGCGTGCTCTGGTGCTGGCGCACGGTGGCTACAACCAGCCGGCGCAGGCCGAGATGCAGCGTGCGCTGCAGGCGGACCCGTCGTCTCTGATTGCCAACACCGATATGGGTGTCATCCATTACTGGGGTCGGCGCTACGACCAGGCGCGGATCTGGCTGGAGGGTGCTTTGCGCCAGGACCCCCGCTTCGCGCATGCCCGCAGCTATCTTGCCTATGCGCTGCTTGAGCTTGATTGCAATGACGCCGCCGTGGCGGAAATGGAAGGGGCTGCAGATATTCTGGGCGGCAGCGATGCGGCGCTTGGCGGACTCGCCTATGTGCACGCGCGGGCCGGGCGCGACGTCGAGGCCCGCGACATCATCGCGGAACTGCAGAAGCGCTTCCAGCCAAAGGCGAGCGACCCGTACCAGATCGCGCTAGGGCATCTCGGCATGGCCGACTGGACGCAAGCCCTGTCCTGGCTCGAACAGGCCCTCGAACACCGCAGCCGCGACCTCGTCGCCATGGGTGTGAGCCCCATCTTCGATCCGATTCGGCAGGATGCGCGGTTCGTCGAATTGATGCGCAAGGGGGGATTGAGAGCAACGCTTCAAATCGGCGACGAAAAGATCGGTACAAGCTGAATCGTCGCCAACGAGGGCCCTTCAGGGGGGACTCGATGCGAATCGTCGTCATTGCCCGCCTGGCCGAATCGGTGGTTTAGCGCTCCGGCAACGGTACCGTGGCGCCGAACTGCCCGTGCTGGAACACGAGGCCGCGGCCGGGCGCGCGCTCGCAGGTGGCCACCTCGCCGAAGAACACCATGTGGTCGCCGGCACGCTGACGGCCATGGTGCTGGCACTCGAACCATGCGAT
>JBBQEY010000297.1:0-3678 GCA_038321425.1 Burkholderiales bacterium
CATGGAGCGCACCGCGGCGTTCTACTTCACCGATCTTGGCGACTCGTACGCCGCGCGGACCGGCCGACCGCGGAACGTGGGCGTGATCGGCGTAGCCGTATTTCCGGAAAAGGCGCCGCCGCGCGTGTCGTGGCGCGAAGACTACTTTGGACGCAAGCAAGCCGCCGCAGAGGGCGATGCCCAGCCCGGTGCCGGCGCGCGTGACAACCGCGCGGAAGCGCCCGCCCCGTCCGCGGCACCGGCGCCGGCTGCGCCACCCATGCTGGAACAGGGCGAAGCCAAGCGCGACCGCGCCGCCGCGGATGAAATGGTGGCGCAAGGCCGCAAGGACAGCGCGATGAAGTCGCTGGGGAAACTTGGCACGGGCCATGGCCGCAACGAGGAATCGCGCGTCAGCGTCGTGCAGTTCGAGCGCGCCAGCAGCACGCCTGCCGAAGTGGTTACCGTGCAGTACGACCGTCGCGAGAACCTGATCGCGCTGGGCGTGTTGCCGGAACCGCGTCCGTACCTTGCACGGCGGACGCCGGAACCGTTCCCCGCGGCGATTCGCTTCGCGCCGGATCCGCGGTAATTCGACCGCGTATAAGACGCCCCCTGTAGGCGAGGCTTCAGCCTCGCGGGGGCGCCGCACAATATCTGTAGGCGAGGCTTCAGCCTCGCGAGGCGCTGCACAACATCTGTAGGCGAGGCTTCAGCCTCGCGAGGCGCTGAACAACATCTGTAGGCGAGGCTTCAGCCTCGCGAGGCGCTGCGCGAGGCTGAAGCCTCGCCTACGGAGACCCAGCGAGATGCGCGAGGCTGAAGCCTCGCCTACAGGGGCAACTCGTTCTCAACCCACCGGCAACCTGCATACGATGCCTCGCGTTGAATCTGCCGCCGTGCCCTCGCATACTGCGCGGGCGATGGATGCAACCCCTGCCCTGCTGGACGCCGACTCGGATGAAGCATTGATGCTGGCCTATGGCGCGGGCCGGGCCGCGGCCTTCGACACGCTGTACGCGCGGCACAAGGGTGGCGTCTACCGCTACCTGCTGCGCCATTGCGGCAACGCCGGCATCGCCGACGAGTTGTTCCAGGAAGTCTGGATGAACGCGATCCGCGCGCGCGGAAGCTACGCGCCGACCGCGAAGTTCACCACCTGGCTGTACACGCTGGCGCATCACCGGATGGTCGATCACTGGCGCACGACGGGGCAAGCGCGCTTCGTGTCGATCGACGACGAGGACGACGACACGGGCGCACTGGTGGAGTCGATGCCCGCGCCGGCAGGCACTGAACCCGCAGCGCGCGCGCAAACGCGCGAGTTGCGTGAACAGCTCGACGCGGCGTTGCGCGCGCTGCCACCCGATCAACGCGACGCGTTCCTGTTGCAACACGAATCCGGCTTGTCGCTGGCCGAGATTGCGACGCTGACGGGCGTAGGCACGGAAACGGTGAAGAGCCGCCTGCGCTACGCCACCAACAAGCTGCGCAGCGCGCTCCGTGCGCTGCGCGAGGAGCAGTGATGACGAACGTCAACGATCCCGATCCGCACGATGATGTGCTGGCGGCCGCCTGGCGGTCGCAGTCGGATGAAGAGCCGCCGCCGGCGTTGGATGCAGCGATCCTGGCCGCCGCGCATCGCGCGGTGAGCAGCGGTCCGCGGGAGGCGTCGGCGCATGCGCGCGAGGCCACGCGCCCCCAGCGCTGGTGGATGCCGCTGGCAGCGGCCGCGACCATCGGCGTGGTCGTGATCGGCATCCTGCAAGTCGCCCCGCAAGCACCCGTCGACGCGGTGATCGGCGAGCGCGCCGAATTTTCTGAACGTGCAGCGCGCAAAGCGGACGCGCCGAAGCTCGCGCCGCCTGTAGCGTCCAGCGCGACAGCGCCGGTCGTGACGCCGCCTGCACCGGCGGTGGAACAGGCGCCCGCGCCCAAGCGTGACGCTGTACCGGTGCCTGCGATTCCGCCTACTGCGCCCGTTGCCGTTGGCGTGCCCACACCGGTGCCTGGGATTCCGCGCACTCCGCCGGTTGCCGTTGCAGTGCCCGCACCGCTCCCTGCCGCACCCGCTCCGCAGAAGCAGGCGATGCTGGCCGAGTCCGCACCCGTGCCACGCGCCGCCGTGCCCCAGCCGTTTCCCGCAGACGCGGGGGCGAAGAAGCTCGACGCCGAGAGCGCATCGCGCCAGGACGCACGCAAGGATGCCGCGGAGGTTTCACGCAAGGCCGGCGCGGACGGTGGCGCCGCAGGTGGGGTGGCGACGACACCACCACAGCCCGCGGCTCCGGCCATGGCGCAGCGCGCGCAAGCCGCCGCCGGCCCGCCTGCGGCTCTCGGCAAACTGGAAGGCCGCATGCGCGAGAACGCCGTTGCACGCGATGAAGCGACGGCGTCCAGCGCGCCGGCCACCGCGTCACCGCGGCCAGTACCCAGCGAACTCCGTTCAGCGGAATTGCAGCAACGCGCGCGCGACCCCGATGCATGGATCGCCGAGATCCGTGCGTTGCGCAACAGCGGCCGCGTGGCTGAGGCAACAGCACAGATGCGCGAGTTCCGGCGATACGTTCCCGATGCGGAGACGCGATTGCCGGCGGACCTGCGCGAGTGGTATCCGCGGCCCACGACGCCTTAGGCTTCGCGATGCTGCAGACGGGCCTGTAGGCGAGGCTTCAACCTCGCTTGGTCGATGCAACGAACCTGCGTGGCTGAAGCCTCGCCTACAGAATTCGATCGAACCTGCGAGGCTGAAGCTTCGCCTACGCCGGTTGCCTGGTCGCCGTCACCAGGCTGCGCATCAGCGTTTTGATCGGGGCGGGCAACGCGGCATCTCGTGCTGCAACCGGATCGAGCCACTGCCATCCCGGCGCCGCGACGCCGGACGGCCAGCGCGTCACCTGCATCCGCTGCGGATGCATCGTCAACGCGAAGTGCGTGAAGCCATGCGCGATGGCCGGCAACGCTTCACTGCCGTCGATGGTCGCGCCGAAGCGTGTACGGACCAGCACTTCAATGTCGTCGGCCAGCGCGCACTCCGGAAGACTCCACAGACCACCCCAGATGCCGAGCGGTGCGCGCTTCTCAAAGAGAAATTGGCCGTCGCGTTCAAGCAGCATCAGCCGCACTTCGCGTTGCGGCAACGCCTTGCGCGGCCGCGCGGCCGGCAGCTCCGCGATGCGATTCTCCCGCAGCGCGACGCAATCTTCCGCGACCGGGCACGCGGTGCAACGAGGTGACGAATGCGTGCATACCGTGGCGCCCAGGTCCATCAGCCCCTGCGTGTACCGTTCGACATCGGCTACCGACAACCGCTGCTCCGCGATCTGCCATAGGACGGCTTCCACCTTCGGTGTGCCGGGCCAGCCCTCTACGCCCGCATGACGCGCCAACACGCGCTTCACATTGCCGTCGAGGATGGCCGCGCATTCGCCCGACGAAAATACCGCGATGGCGGCCGCCGTGGAGCGCCCGACGCCAGGCAGGGTTTCAAGCATAGCGGCATCGCGCGGAAATGATCCAGCGTGATCCTGCAGCATCGTCACCGCTGCCGCATGCAGATAGTGCGCGCGCCGGTAGTAGCCAAGGCCGCTCCAGAGTTCCAGCACGCGGTCGAGCGGCGCGTGCGCCAGTGCGCCCACATCAGGGAAGGCGGCGAGGAAGCGCGTGTAGTACGGGATGACCGCCGTGACCTGCGTTTGC
>JBBQEY010000298.1:0-3677 GCA_038321425.1 Burkholderiales bacterium
TCACTACGGCATCGGCGTGGCGCCGTATTCGCCGATCGCGCGCGGCGTGCTGACAGGGAAGTATCTGCCTGGCGCACCCTTGCCCGAGGGGTCGCGTGGAGCAGCCGGCGACCGTCGGATGATGGAGACGGAAATCCGCCCCGCATCGTTCGTGATCGCCCAGCAGTTGCGCGAACATGCTGCAAAGACCGGGCGTACTTTAACGCAATTTGCCCTGGCGTGGCTGTGGGCCAACCAGATCGTGTCGTCGATCATCGCGGGGCCGCGCACGCTTGAACAGTGGCAGGACTACGTCGACGCCGTCGGCACGACGTGGTCGGCCGAGGATGAAGCGCTGGTCGATACCATGGTGACTCCCGGCCATCCTTCCACGCCGGGCTACAACGATCCGCAGTATCCGTTCTTCGGGCGCATCGTCGACTGAATTCAGAACTTGAACGTTTCCGGAAAGAACCAGAGCAGCACGGCCGTCATCACCACGTAGCGCGCGAACTTGCCGATGGCCATGTAGAACACGCAGGGCCAAAACGGCAACCGCAGCCAGCCTGCGACCGCGCAGAGCGGGTCGCCCACCAGCGGCAACCACGCCATCAGGCAGGCCTTGGCGCCGAAGCGCTCGAGCCAGCGCAAGGCCCGCGGATGTGCGGCGTTGCGCGCGTGGGTGACATGTTCGTAGGCACGCTCGGCGCCGTAGCCCATCCACCAGGTGATGGCGCCGCCCACGGTGTTGCCGGCGGTGGCCACCAGCACGGCGGGCCAGAAGAGATCGGCGTTCAGCTTCACGAGCCCGAACACCGCGGGTTCGGAGCCCATCGGCAACAGCGTGGCCGACAGCAGCGCCACGACGAACACGGTGGACAGTCCGTACTGCGGCAGTGCCAGCGCGCTCAACAGCGGAGCGATCCATTCATCCATCGTCGGGGTCCTGCGATGAATGGAATGGTGCGCGCAACGTGCGGACGGCGCGCCGCCTAGCGCTCGTTGGCCACACCATGCAGCACATGCCCCGACGGCACATGGACCGACGCCGACTCGACGTGGCGCGTCTGGTCGTCGAAGAAGAAGTCGGGTTGGAAGTTGCGCAGGAACTCCCCCTTCTCGAGGCCCCCCAGGAACATCGCCTCGTCCACCTCGATGTTCCAGTCCATCAACGTGCGGATCGCGCGCTCGTGCGCGGGACTGGACCGCGCCGTGACCAGCGCCGTGCGCAGGCGCATCGGTACGCTGCCGTGATCGGCGGCCAGCTGCAGCCGGTGCAGTGCTTCCAGCAACGGCTTGAACGGACCCGGCGGCAGCGGCCGGCCCGCGTGATCGGCCTCATGGGTCTGGAACGCGTCGAGGCCCTTCGCGCGGAACACGCGTTCGGCCTCGTCGGCGAACAGCACCGCGTCGCCGTCGAACGCGATTCGCACTTCATCGGGATGCGGATCATCCTGCGCGGTCTGCGTATAGACCCGTGCGGCGGGGAAGCCGGCGGTCAAGGCCGACCGCACGTCGTCCGCATTGGCGGACAGGAACAGGTTGGCCTTCAGCGCCTGAAGGTAGCCGAACGGCGCGCGGCCACGGGTGAACACGCCGCGCTCGATCGCGAGGCCCGCGCCTTTGACGGAACGGAACACGCGCAGCCCCGACACCGGATCGTTGCGCGACAGGATCACGACTTCCACGCGCTTGACCATGTCGGCGTTGAACGCCAGCAGCTTGCGCACCAGCCGGTAGGCAACACCCGGCTTGGCCGGTTGCTCGATGCGCTCCAGCTGCAGGCGCATGTACTCGCGATCGTCAGCCGTCTCGAAGACCTGGTTCTCCTCCTCGAAGTCGAACAGCGCGCGCGAACTGATCGCGACAACCAGTTGCTCGATGGGGGGTGCGGCACTCATAGGGAAAAAGTATACGCGCCGCAGCTACAGGCGAACCACCGACTTGACGGCCTCTGCCGTGGTCGGTGCAGCCGCAATCTCGGTCAGCGTGACCGGTTTGACCGGAAAGCGCAGCCGGTAGTAACCGACCTCCGCGGGATCGCGCTGCTGCTCGCGCGCGATCAACGCGCTCACCGTCAGACCGCAGAAGCGGCCCTGGCACGGCCCCATGCCGCAACGGACATAGGCCTTCATCTGGTTGGGGCCGGCGCACCCTTGCCGCGCCAAGCCGATGACCGTCTGCGCATCGACCTCCTCGCAGCGGCACACGATTGTCGCGCCCGACGGCAACCGGAATGCATCCGTCGGACGGTACAGCGTGTCGAGAAACGCGCGGCCACGCAGCGCCATCGCCAGTTCCGCGCGATCGTAACGCGCAATGGGATCGCGGGTGGCAGGACCGATCCGGCCGAGCGCATTGGCGACCGCCAGCGCGGCGAGGCGCCCGCGCGGTGCCGCCGCCAGCGCGCCGGCGATGCCGCCGCCGTCACCTGCGACGTAGATGCCCGCGGCGTCGGTGCCACCCCATGCATCGGTAGCCGGTGCAAAACAGGCTTGCAGATCATTCCAGGCCAGAGAACAGCCGGCGGCTTGCGCGAGATTGACATCGGGCGCCACGCCCTGATGCAGCAGGACGCAATCGGCGGCGAGCGTGTGCTCGCGTTCGTCGACACTGTATCGAACGCTGCGCGCAGCGACATCGCCCTCGACAGTCAGGGCGCTGACATACTCGACCAACCGCACATTGCGGCGCACCGTGCGCACCAGTTCGCGGCCCTTGGCAAAGTACGGAGAGCGCGCGAAATCGGGCGCATGCAGCAAGGCTTGCGCCATGCGCCCGCGGGGTGTCGTGTCGAGGATGGCCTCGATCGCAACACCAGCGCGCAGGTATTGCCACGCCAGCATCCACAACAACGGGCCGCAACCGGCCAGCACTGTGCGGCCCTGCGGCACGACACCCGCGGTCTTCAGCAGGATCTGCGCGCCACCCACCGTCATCACGCCGGGCAGCGTCCAACCGGGGATCGGAAACGGTCGCTCGATTGCGCCGGTACACAGGATCGCCGCGCGGGCGTCGACCATGTGCGCAATACGCGCCGCAGGCGCCCCTGCGGCCACGCCGAGCGTCACGCCGCCGTGAGCCGCGACCACCGACCACACGGTGGCGTCGTTCACGTAACGCGCACCGGAGGCGGCGAAGGCGCGCACCAGCGGTGCTCCATCCCAGTAATCCTGTCCCAGCACCGCCGGGTCCTGCAGCGGGCTGCACGTGATGCCGCGGTAGATCTGGCCGCCTGGAGCTCTCTGTTCGTCGAAGAGCGTGACGTCAAGGCCGAACTCGCGGCACCGCGTGGCGGCAGCGAGCCCGGCAGGACCGGCGCCGACGATGGCCACGTCGGTGCTGGTTGTGGGGTGCACACCTTCGCGCTGCGGGCTGAATGGATCACCTTCGCGCTTCGCGCTCATGCGGGACCTGCCGCGCCGTCGATCGCGCGGGCGCCGCGCTGCGTGTCGATGCGCATCCCCGGGGCGACCACGACGAGACATGCCTGCTGGCTGCCAACACCATCGATCGTCACCAGGCAATCGAAGCACACGCCCATCATGCAGAACGGCGCGCGTGGCGCGCCACCCACCGGCGTCGTACGGCAATGCTCGAAACCCGCGGCCAGCAGCGCGGCGGCCACGGTGTCGCCGGCACGCGCGGCCACCGGCGCGCCATCGACGACGACGTCGACGACATCGCGCAAGTCGGCG
>JBBQEY010000299.1:0-3670 GCA_038321425.1 Burkholderiales bacterium
GCGCTCGCGCGCGCCGGCATACGCATCGGGCAGTGCCGGATCGGCATACACGATCAGCGAGATCTTGCCCTTCAGGTTGTCGACGACCGCCAACTCTTCCGTGAGCAGCAGCAGGAAGTCCGGGATGTCGGCCAGGCCCGGCGTGGGCGCGTTGGCGGTATGCGCCAACTTGTGCTCAATGTGCCGCACGATGTCGTAGGTGAAATAGCCCGCCAGTCCGCCGCAGAAGCGCGGCAGCCCCGGCAGAGGCGCGGCGTGAAAGCGCGACCGGAACGTCTCGACGAAGGCCAGCGGATCGCCGTCGAAGGATTCGCGGGTCCCGCCGTCGTCCTCGACCTCGACATGGTTGCCGCGCGCGCGCAGCCGTACCTTGGCTGGCAGGCCGATGAACGAGTAGCGGCCGAAGCGTTCGCCACCTACGACTGACTCGAGCAGGAACGAGAACTTCTGGTTGGCGAGCTTCAGATACAGCGACAGCGGCGTATCGAGATCCGCAAAGAGTTCCAGGACCAGCGGGATGCGGTTATGGCCCTGCGCCGCCAAGGCGCGGAATTCCACTTCGGTGATCATGAATCGACCTCGTGCTTGAACGTGTTGCCTTCCGGTGCGTCGCTGAAAACGGGTGCGCGCGCGACACGTGACGCGGGATCACGAGGGGCGCCGCCAGCGCCACTCGCCCGCGCGCCGCCACGCCGCAGGCGCGGCAGGCGAAACGGCAACGATGAGGTCGGAAGTGTTCATGTCGATGAGCGGGCGCGACGCACCCAGTTGGGCAGGTCAGCCAGCGAATCGACTATACCATCGGCCGCGAAGCTTTGCACCGGCCGGCCCTCGGTGTAGCCATAGGGCACGGCCAGTGCCGGACACCCTGCCGCACGTGCCGCATCGATGTCGTTGGCGGAGTCACCCACCATCAGCAACCGCCCCGGCGTGACGCCCAACTGCTGCGCCGCCAGCAGCAGCGGTGCCGCGTCCGGCTTCTTGGCGCTGGCATCATCGCCGCCCACCACCGAGGCGAAATACTGTTGCATCCCGGCGAGTTCGAGATGCGGTCGCACGAAGCGGGTGGCCTTGTTGGTGACCACCGCGAGCTTGTAACCCTCTGCATGCAACTGCGCCAACGCATCCATCACGCCTTCGTATGCGACCGTCTCGTCGCCGAGTACCGCGGTGTAATGGTGCTGATAGCGTAACAACAGCGCCGCCATGGCCGCGTCATCGCGGGCCGGCGCCTTGCAAAGCTTCAGCGCACGGGCGAGCAGATTCGTCATGCCCTTGCCGACCAGGTCGCGTATGGTGTCCTTCGGCAACGGTGCGAATCCCTCTTCGACCAGCAGCACGTTCACCGCCGCGGCCAGGTCGTGAATGGTGTCGAGGAGCGTGCCGTCCAGGTCGAACGCGATCGCGTCCACCTCGAACACGTAGGCCTCCTCGGCGTCAAGCATCGGCCGCCAGCGCCGCGCGCATCCGGGTGATCGTAGCCTTGTAGTCGGGCGTGCCGAAGACCGCGCTGCCCGCAACGAAAGTGTCCGCACCCGCGGCGGCGATGGCCGCGATGTTGTCGACCTTCACGCCGCCGTCCACCTCCAGCAGTATCGCGCGGCCGGTGCGTTGCTGTGACGCATCGATCAGCTTGCGCGCCGCTTTCAGTTTTTCAAGCGCATGCGGAATGAAGGATTGGCCGCCGAAGCCCGGGTTGACCGACATGATCAGCACGAGGTCGAGCTTGTCGATCACGTGCATCAACCAGTCGAGTGGCGTGGCCGGATTGAACACCATTCCCGCCTTGCAGCCGGAGTCGTGGATCAACCCGATCGTGCGGTCCACGTGCTCGGAGGCCTCCGGATGAAAGCTGATGATCGACGCGCCGGCCTGCGCGAAGTCCGGGATGATGCGGTCGACCGGCTTGACCATCAGGTGCACGTCGATCGGGATGGACACATGCGGCCGGATCGCGGCGCAGACGAGCGGGCCGATCGTGAGGTTGGGAACATAATGGTTGTCCATCACGTCGAAGTGGATGAAGTCGGCGCCTGCGGCTTCAACGGCGCGAACCTCCTCGCCCAGCCGCGCGAAATCGGCGGAAAGGATGGACGGTGCAATCCGGTAGGGAGGGGGCATCGGGCTATAATCCGGCAGGTTTCGAAGGGCGATCGCAACGATGGCAGACGGCAAGAAGTACGGGATTACGGTGGAAACCAAGGCGTCGTTTCTCGCCGATCAGTCCGATCCGGGGAAGAGCCAGTACGTATTCTCCTACACGATCAACATCATCAACACCGGCGATGTTGCCGTGCAACTCGTCAGCCGGCACTGGGTGATCACCGACGCCGACCACAAGGTCCAGGAAGTCCGGGGCGTCGGGGTCGTGGGCAAGCAGCCCCACCTGAAGCCCGGCGAATCCTTCGAGTACACCAGCGGCGCCAGTATTCCCACGGCCGTGGGCACGATGCGCGGTACCTACCAGATGCGGGCGGAGGACGGCCATACCTTCGACGCATCGATCCCGCCGTTCACGCTGTCCGTGCCGCGTACCCTTCATTGAGGCGGGTCGTCGCGCCGGTCAGGGTTTGCCGGCGGCGTGTCCTTGCGGCGTGCGCTCATCGTCCACCACACGATGCCAATGCCTATCGCCAACGCGATGAGTGACTCGAACAGGATCCATCCCATCGGCCTGCCTTTCCCGCGGCCCGCCGCGTGGCGCGCGCGCGCCTTCGTGATTGCGTTATGTGGGCTGGCGGCCGCCTGTCAGACCACACCGCCGGCGCCGGTTACGGTGCCCACACCTTCGACCATGCCCGCGCCGACACCGGCCCCCGCGCCTTTCGCACCACCGCCGGCCACACCCCCGCCCGGCACACCGCCCGTCGCCACCGTGCCCCGCGCCGATTTCACGCGTGTGGCCTGGTCGGCCATCCCCGGTTGGAACACCGATACCGTCGACGCCGCGTGGCCCGCGTTCCAGATCGGCTGCCGCGCGTTGCTCGCCGACCCCAAGACCCAATCGACTTGGCAA
This sequence comes from Burkholderiales bacterium, assembly GCA_038321425.1. GTDB lineage: Bacteria > Pseudomonadota > Gammaproteobacteria > Burkholderiales > Casimicrobiaceae > VBCG01. The sequence goes on from JBBQEY010000299.1 coordinate 3,017, forward strand.
TCGCCATGTGCGGCCGCCGATGCCGTCACGCCCACCAATGCTGCGGGCGCGCGCACCTTTTTCGAAACTCATTTTAGCCCATACCGCGTGACCGCCGCGACCGACGGCAACGACGTCGGCCTCGTCACCGGCTACTACGAACCGTTGCTGGGCGGCTCGCGCACGCGCACCGCGAAATTCGGCGTGCCGTTGTTCGCGCCGCCCGACGACCTGCTGACGATCGATCTCGCGGAACTGTATCCGGAACTGAAGGACAAGCGCGTGCGCGGCCGCGTGGAAGGCCGCAAGGTCGTCCCCTATTGGCCCCGTGGCGACATCGAGAAAGGCGCGGCACCGCTGGCCGACAAGGCGCTCGTCTACGTCGCTGACCCGGTCGAAGCGTTTTTCATCGAGATCCAGGGCTCCGGCCGGATCGAGCTGACCGATGGCTCGATCGTGCGCGTCAACTACGCCAACCAGAACGGCCACCCGTATCGCTCCATCGGCCGCGTGCTGATCGACCGCGGCGATCTTCCGCTGTCGCGCGCGTCGATGCAGGGCATCCGGGCGTGGGGCGAGGCCAACCCGGACAAGCTGCGCGCGCTGCTCGACGAAAATCCAAGCTACGTGTTCTTCCGCGAAGTGCCGGCGCCCACACCCGGCACGCTCGATGCA
>JBBQEY010000300.1:0-3652 GCA_038321425.1 Burkholderiales bacterium
TCTCGCTGGACGCGCCGCGCGTGGCGGACCTGCGGCCAATACTGGTGCGCGTCACGCCGGACTGGCCCGAAGGATTGGCCGGATCGTTGAAGATGTCGGGCGTGCTGGCCGGGACACCACGCAATCCCGGATTGACCATCACCGCGCAGGGCAAGGCGTTGCAATGGGGCACGGGCATGCGCGCGGCAACGCTCGAGATCATCGGCAGTGTCGCCCCGGGATCGGAAGCCACGGCGGCATTCGACAAGCGCTCGCTGCAGATTGCGGTGACCGGCACCGGCGTCGTCGTGCCACAGGGTGAATTGAAATCCACACAGATCAAGGTGATCGGCACGCTGGCACGGCACGAGGGCTCGATCGCCGCGACCGGCGACGGCTTCGCGATCGGCGCGGGGTTCGCCGGCGGCCTCGCGGACCGTCAGGTTGCGGGTGGCAAGCCCGATCTAGCGTGGTCGGGCACGGTGTCGCGCCTGACCAACACCGGCAGCGTGCCACTGACCTTGGCCGCACCCGCCACGCTGTCCATCTCGCGCGAGCGCGTGGCGATCGGCACGGCGCGCATCGCCATCGCCGAGGGCCGCGCCGACATCGAGCGCTTCGTCATCGATACCGGCCGGATCGACACGATGGGTTCGTTCACGGGCGTTCCGGTCACGGCGCTGGCCCGGCTTGCCGGCACCACGTTCCCGCTGGTGTCGACACTGGTGATCGGCGGCGATTGGGCAATCACCGCGGCGCCGAAGCTCAACGGCACGATCAACGTCAAGCGCGAGAGCGGCGACTGGTACGCCTCCGCGAGCACGACGCTTGACGCGGCCGAACTGGCGCTCGGAATCACTGCGTTCGACGTGGCAGCAAAATTCGCCGACGACGCCCTCGACGCCAGCGCGCGCTTCCGCTCGTCGCGCGCCGGCACCGCGGACGCCACGCTGACAATCGCCGCTGGCGCCGTGCCAGGACAGCTTTCGACGACCGCCGCGATGCAGGGCACGCTGCGCGCCGACATGGCGACGTTGCGGCCGCTGCAGCCGTGGCTCGGCACATCCGCGGTCCTCGATGGACGCGCACACGCCGAAATCGATGCGCGCGGCACGTTGGCGAAGCCGACCTTCACCGGTACGCTGACCGGCGATGCGCTGAGCGTGGCCGTACCGCAGTACGGCGTGCAACTGAAGGATGGTCGTTTGCGCGCGCGCCTCGCCGATCGCTCCATCGTGCTCGACGAACTCTCGGTGCAGGGCGGTGAAGGCCGTTTCGTCGCCGAAGGCACCGTGGCGCAGGCGCGCAACGAGGCGGCCCTGCCCATCGCCAATCGCGCCAACGTCGAAGTGCGCTGGCGCGCCGAGAATTTCACCCTCGTGAACCGGCCCGACCTCCGCATCGTCACCGACGGCAACGGCACGTTGGCGCTGCAGGACCAGCGGTTGGCGTTGACGGGAAAGCTCGACATCGTCGAGGGCAAGGTGGTGTATGCACCCACGGTCGCGGGCCGGCTGTCGAGCGACGTGGTCATCGTCGGGCGCCCGCGCGCGCCGGCGGACACCGGCGGGATGGGCGACGTGCCGCTCTCGCTCAACCTCGACGTCGGGTTCGGTTCCAACTTCCGTTTCAGCGGCGACGGTCTCGAAACACGCCTCGAAGGCCGCGTGCAGGTGACCAACGATGCTGCCGGCGTGCTGTACGCCAACGGCACGATCCGCGCGGTGGAAGGCACCTACTACGTGTTCGGGCAGCGCCTCGTCATCGACCGCGGCAACCTCATCTTCAACGGGCGCGCCGACAACCCGGGCCTCGATGTCGTCGCGCTGCGCAAGAATCTCGCGGTGGAAGCCGGCGTGGAAGTGCTTGGCACCGTGCGTGTCCCGCGCGTGCGCCTGGTCTCCAATCCGCCGGTGCCCGATGGCGAAAAGCTGTCGTGGCTCATCACCGGGCAAGGACTCGATCGCGCGTCCGGCGCTGATCTTGCCGCGCTGTCCGCGGCATCGGCGACGTTGCTGACCGGGACGCAACGTCCGCTGACCACGCAGATCGCCAATCGCCTCGGACTCGACGACATTTCGTTCCGCGACTCCGGCTCAGCGACCGGCGGCACGTCCGGACAGGTAGTGGCGCTGGGCAAGCGCATCTCCGATCGCCTGACGATTGTCTACGAGCAGGGCCTGACGGTCGCCTCCAATGCGCTGCGCATCGAGTATGCGCTGTCGCAGACGCTGACGCTGCGCGCGGAAGCGGGGACGACCAGCAGCGTGGGCATCTTCTTTCGCCGCGTTTTCAACTGACGCCGTCGAGGTACCGGCGCCGTTACGAACGAACGGCCTGCCGGCAACCCGCACCATGCAACGCCCGACTCGGGGAAACTCCGGGCCTGCGGTTGTTCATCGGGACTCTCCACGCCGGTGGGCTTTGATGATCAGCGCGGGCACGGCCAGCGCGAATAGCACCTGTGCTGCAAAGATGGCGCCGTAGGACCCGTCGACGCCGACACCCGCCGCGCCCGTGAGCGCGAACACGAGTTGCAGCAGTTCAAGGCCGAATTCGGTGCCCAGCATGATCGCGATCGATGGCAGCGCCGCCAGCAACGGGTGCAAGGGCGCGTCGCGCACGACGGCCAGGCACACCAGCACGGCGACACCGGCCGCGCCGAATCCTTCCACTGCGGGTGTCCACAGGAAGTACAGCGGATGCGTGACCCACGGATACGCCGCGATGCCGGCAAGACCTGCGAGCGCAATGACCGCGAAGGTCAGCAGCAATGCCGGTTGCGTGGCCGGTCGCCGATGCACGAGCATGCCGGCGACGAACGTGCCGAGGATCTGCGCGGCGGCCGCCAGTGTCGCGCGATCGGCGATGAATGCCCGCGCAAATTTTTGTTGCGTCAGGAATGCCGTGTCGAAGAAGCCGGTGGTCGGGAACTGCAGCACGAACAACGCCAGCAGCAGCACACCAGTCGAACCGGTCAACGCCGGCGGAAACGTGTGGCGCCTGACCGCGCGGATCAGTACCGCCGCCGTGGCCACGAACGCCGCGAGAAGCAGCAGCGCCACCGGCGCGCCATAGCGGTCCACCGACCCGGCAGTCGTCCAGGCCTCGAAGGCGATCACCGCCGCGACGAACACGAGTAACAGCCGCTGGGGCAACGCCGACACCTTGATGCCCTCCGCGCGCACCGCGGGCAACACGAAACCCAGCAGCCCGAGCAGCACCAACATCATAAGCGGCAGTGTTGCAAAACCAAGGAAGTAGAAACCGATCCCCAGCACCGGCAGCAGGACCTTCACCATCTGCGGCGCCACCAGAAAACCCGCGGACGAGGCCCCGGTCCAAAGCGACGTGAGCGACGTGCGCATCGCCGGTGTCGGCGCCAGCGCCACCAGCGCCTGCGCGGCCGGCGCCAGCAACGCGAGCGCACCGGCCCCGAATGCAAAGCAACCAAAGGCGGAAATCTCCCGCAGCCAGGGCGCAGGACCCGACAGGTCGACCAAGGCAAAGGTACCGAAGGCAACGCTGGCCGCGACGCAGGCGACGATCCCGAGCGTCCGCGCGTGCATCCGCTGCAGCAGCAGCGGACTCGCCGCCAGCGCCACGACCATGCCGGCGATGATCGATTCGAGCAACAACGCAACCTGCACGGTGCTGATGCCCAAGTAGGCCG
>JBBQEY010000301.1:0-3647 GCA_038321425.1 Burkholderiales bacterium
GGCGACACAAGCCTCGGCCCGCACGCCACCTTCCACCCGCGCGTGGTGGTTGAGCCTCCGCTCGGCGAAGAGATCGATCACCGAGCCGCAGGCACCCGACTTCGGGTCACGCGCGCCGAACACCACGCGTGCGATGCGGGCGTGCAGGATCGCGCCGGCGCACATCGGACAGGGTTCGAGCGTTGTGTAGAGCGTCGCGCCCGGCAACCGATAGTTGCCCGCCGCACGCGCGGCATCGCGCAACGCGGCAATCTCGGCATGCGCCGTCGGATCGTGGCCGGCTATCGGGGCGTTGCCGCCACGCCCGACCACGACACCGTCGCGCACCACCAGTGCGCCGACGGGAACTTCGCCGCGCGCCGCCGCATCCACCGCGAGCGCCAACGCCTCGTCCATGAACGCGGCATCCTGTGCCGTCAGCGTCGCGGCAACTGCGGTACCGTTCAAACGCGGGTCGGAAACATTGGCGGACATCGGCAGGTGCGGGAAGGTTGAGATTGGCAACTGCGATTGGCAACTACGTGGCCGATGGCATCGTCCACCGCCATGTCATGGTACCGCACCGCCGATGCATTGCTCGTGATCTTGTCGAGGTGCATTCCGTGCGTGGTCGCTCCTGCGCCCGGATCAGCGGGACGACAATGGTAGATTCCGCGCAGAACCGCCCATCAGCGAAAGGAACGCATGAAACTCTACTACTCGCCGGCCTCTCCGTTTGCGCGCAAGGTGATGATGACGGCAGCCGAAGTCGGCGTCCTCGACCGCATCGAAGTCGTGGCCGCCGCCGTCCTGCCCACAGTACCCAACGCCGCGGTGGCAGCGCTCAATCCACTGATGCAGGTGCCCACGCTCGAACTCGACGATGGCTCGTCGCTCTACGATTCCACGGTCATCTGCGAGTATCTCGACTGGGAGTTCAACGGACAGGTTTTCCCACGGGAAGGCGCGCGGCGGTGGAATGCGCTGCGCACCAACGCGCTGGCGGACGGCATCATGAATGCGGCCCTGCTGATCCGCTATGAAGTGACGGCGCGGCCGGAGGCCTTGCGCTGGAGCGCCTGGATCGACGGCCAGCGGCGCAAGATCGCGCAGGGGCTGGATCAATTCGACGCCCATCCGCCAGCCGGTGGCGACGCGCTCGACATCGGCGGCATCGCCGCTGCATGCGCGCTGGGCTACTTGGGCTTCCGGTTCGCCGACGACCACTGGCTCGACGGAAGGCCACGACTGAAGGCATGGTTCGACGCCATCGCACAGCGGGAATCGTTTGAGCAAACCGTGCCGCGCTAACACCGCGGAAGCCGCGTTGGCGTGACGGCGCGCTGCGCTAGAATTGCCGCCATGCAGACACGATCCATCACCTTCGTCCTTGGCTTGCTCCTGCTGGTCTTGGTACTGGCGGGTTGCAGCCGCAAAAATCCTGAAGATGTGAAGGTGTTCTTCGAGGGCGGCAAGCTCGTCATCGTCAACAACTCCGGCGACGACATCTACTATCACCTCAGTGACTACATCGGCTCGGCGTGGATTCCGGCCAGCGTGCCCACCATCCAGATCAAGGACGGCGATCGACGCACGTTCGACGCGAATGACTCCTACCTGCGGCAGAACGGGATCCGGGTCAACTGGTGGCACCGGGGCGAGAAGTACGACAAGACGGAGCTCCATGGCGCTGACCGCGTGCGCAAGGTGCTGTTCGACGGGGCCACCGTGCGCGCCTCGCTCCCTCCACTTCCCGATCTCACGATCGAACCGAAGGCCACGGCCGCGCTGACGGCCGTGTGCAAGGAACGCGAACTGCTGCGGATCTGGTCGGAGCGACGCGCCAGCGGCGCGGAAACGTCGGAGCCGCCTCCCGACATTGCGACTTCGGAACTGCCCGCGTCATGCAATCAGTATCTCTTCGACTGCAAGATGCACAACAACTGCGCTGTCACGCTGAAGGAGTTGCAGTCTTCCCTTGACGAGCTGCGGGCCGGCACCGGCTACGCGCCGGCCGACTACCTGCAGCGCCCACCCGTGGATGGCACGGCGACCTCCGGCGGCGGCGGTCAGGTTGCAACGCGTGCATCGGACGTCCCTGCACCGGCATCGACGAGCGCGGCACCATCGAAGCCAGTGGCCGTACCTGCGGTATCGTTCGATCTCGCTGCGGCATGCCGCGACCGCACGATGCTCGATGCCTGGGACAAGGCCACGCCACGCGCCGCTGGTGCCACGCGTCAGCCGCCCGATTTCTCGGCCGCCGCCATCCCGTGGGCATGCCGCGATCTCGTCCGCGACTGCGAGACGCAGCAATCCTGTCCCGCGATGCTGGCCGAACAGTTGGGGCAGCTGCGCGAAACGCAGATCCGCGTCAGCCGCTGAAAGCCGCCGACCTTACTCCCGCTCGATCATCAACGGCACTCACGACTGTCGACCGACCGGTACATCGAGTGACGGCCCCCTCGCGCTTCATCGGTGAACGTTTGGCACGTTTCCTCGCCAGTCTGCGCCATGTGCACGGCACGTCGATGCCCCGTCATGGCGACCCTACTCGTGCTCGCTCGCCGCTTGACCAGCATCACCACATCCGAAAAACTCGGATTCGCGATGGCCGCCGCTGTTTCGTTTCCCGTTGCCGCGGCGCGCGACGGGCCGTTGTACGAGGTCACCATTACGAACGCAACCTACGGGCAGCAGTTCACGCCACTGTTGCTGGTGACCCCCGGTCGTCGTTGCGGCTGTTCGAGGTCGGGACGCCGGCCAGTTCCGGCCTCGCCACCCTCGCCGAAGAGGGTAACGTCGGCCCGCTGCGTGCAGTGCTCGATGGCGAACCGGCCGTGAACATGACGGCGGCGGGCGCGGGTCTGACCAACCCGGGAACCACCGTGACGTTGACGATTCGCGGCCATCCACTGCGCGATCGCCTCAGCATCGCCGCCATGCTGATACCTACGAACGATGCGTTCGTCGCACTGAACGCTGTCGATCTGCCAGTGCATGGCAGCGCAACCTACACGGCGCGCGTCTACGATGCCGGTAGCGAGATCAACGACGAGAAATGCTCCTCGATCCCCGGGCCGGATTTCGACGAATGCGGCGGCCCTGGCGGCGGCGGCAAGCCGGGCAACGGCGAGGGCTACGTGCATGTGCACCGTGGTATTCATGGCGTCGGCAATTTCTTTCCGGCCGATCGTACGTGGCAGAATCCCGTCGCGTTCATTCGCGTCACGCGGGTTCAATGATTGCGCAGGTGCAGACCGGGTCCGATGGATCCGCGCCCAACCGGAGCGATGCCCGTGGCCACGTTCGGAAGCGACCCGCGATCAGCAACCACGGCGGATGTCATCGCGTTGCGCCCGCTGCGTGAAGATCGTGGCGGCGCAAGAGGGGACGGCACCGAGGCGCCGTCCCCGCTTCGCCGCGACTCGCGCCTGCCCCCGGCTTTTGACCGGCGCGCCTACCACGGCCTGTCGATCGAGGTTGACTCCCTCGCACCGCTCGGCAGGTCCTGCACAGGTACGGTCCTTACGTGGGGATCAACACCGTGTCGATCACGTGGATGACGCCGTTGGTGCACGCGATGTCAGTCTTCACGACGGTCGCGTTGCCATTGAGCTTGACGCCGTCTTCGGTACTGATGGCGAGCGTGGCGCCGTTGACTGTCG
>JBBQEY010000302.1:0-3635 GCA_038321425.1 Burkholderiales bacterium
GGCAGGAACACCGGGATGGTGCCCGTCATCGTGATCGCGTGCAGCACCGATACGTGGCAATTGCGGTCCACCACCACGATGTCACCGGGCGCCACGTTGGCGTGCCACACCATCTTGTTGGAGGTGGACGTGCCGTTGGTCACGAAGAAGCAATGGTCGGCGTTGAAGATGCGCGCCGCATTACGTTCCGCTGCCCCTACGGGTCCCGTGTGGTCGAGGAGCTGCCCCAATTCGTCCACTGCATTGCACACGTCCGCGCGCAGCATGTTCTCGCCGAAGAACTGATGGAACATCTGCCCTACCGGGCTCTTCAGGAACGCCACGCCGCCCGAGTGCCCCGGGCAATGCCATGAGTACGAACCGTCCTGCGCGTAATCCACCAGCGCGCGGAAGAACGGCGGCGCCAGGGAATCGAGATAAGACTTGGTCTCGCGGATGATGTGACGCGCGACGAACTCCGGCGTGTCCTCGAACATGTGGATGAAGCCGTGCAGCTCGCGCAGGATGTCGTTGGGGATGTGCTGCGAAGTGCGCGTCTCGCCATACAGGTAGATCGGGATCTCGGCATTTTTAAAGCGGATTTCGCGGATGAAGTTGCGCAGGTTCACCACCGCGGGGTCGATGTTGGGCCCGGGCGTGAACTCCTCATCGTCGATCGACAGGATGAACGCCGACGCGCGCGACTGCTGCTGCGCGAACTGCGATAGGTCGCCGTAGCTGGTGACCCCGAGCACCTCCATGCCTTCCTTCTCGATGGCCTGCGCCAGCGCGCGGATGCTCAATCCCGACGTGTTCTCGGAGCGGTAATCCTCGTCGATGATGACGATCGGGAAGCGGAACTTCATGGGCGGTGAGCCTCGCGGGGACGGATGGTGGCGAACCCCGGCGCTGCACCGGGGCGAGGACGGGAAAGGCGCGAATTATCGGACGATTCCCCCCTGATGGCTATGACCGGCCCGAGGGAGGCCAGCCAAGGCGTTGCAGCAACGCCACAAACGGCGTCCCCCCGTAGGCGAGGCTTAAGCCTCGCGCGCTTTCCCCCCCGTAGGCGAGCCTTCAGCCTCGCGCGCTTCCCTCCTGTAGGCGGGGCTTCAGCCTCGCGCGCTTCCCCTCCCGTAGGCGGGGCTTCAGCCTCGCGCGCAAGGTTGAAGCCTTGCCTACAGGCGCCTTCGGCGCCGGTCAAATCTTCGGTAACGTCACGCCCTGCTGCCCCTGATACTTCCCACCCCGGTCTTTGTACGACGTCTCGCAGACTTCGTCCGACTCGAAAAAAATCACCTGCGCCACGCCTTCATTGGCGTAGATCTTCGCCGGCAGCGGCGTCGTGTTCGAAAACTCCAGCGTCACGTACCCTTCCCACTCCGGCTCGAACGGCGTCACGTTAACGATGATGCCGCAGCGCGCATACGTCGATTTGCCGAGGCAGATCGTCAACACATTGCGCGGAATACGGAAATACTCGACGGTGCGCGCCAGCGCGAACGAGTTGGGCGGGATGATGCAGACATCGCCGGTGAAGTCGACGAACGAACCCGCATCGAAGGCCTTGGGGTCGACGATGGTCGAATTGATGTTGGTGAAGATCTTGAATTCGCGCGAGCAGCGGATGTCGTAGCCGTAGCTCGACGTGCCGTAGGAGACGATGCGCTTGCCGTCCACCTCGCGCACCTGCCCGGGCTCGAACGGCTCGATCATGCCGGTCGCCAGCGCCGTACGGCGAATCCACTTGTCCGATTTGATCATGATGCGAGGCCCTACGTGTTCTGGATGACGATGCTTGGAAACTTGGTGGAAAAATCCGCGGCCTTGTCGGCTACGCTGACGGCCACCTTGCGCGCGATGTCGCGGTAGATCTGCGCGACGGCGCCATCGGGATCCGCCACCACGGTGGGCCGGCCCGAGTCGGCCTGCTCGCGGATATGGATGTCGAGCGGCAGCGAACCGAGGAACGGCACGCCGAAATCGTTGCACATCTTCCGCGCGCCGCCTTCGCCGAAGATGTGCTCGGCATGACCGCAATTGGAGCAGATGTGGATGCTCATGTTTTCGACGATGCCGACGATGGGCACGCCCACCTTCTCGAACATCTTCAATCCCTTGCGCGCATCGATCAGCGCAATGTCCTGCGGCGTGGTGACGATCACCGCGCCAGTGACAGGCACCTTCTGCGCGAGAGTGAGTGCGATGTCGCCCGTACCCGGCGGCATGTCGACGATCAAGAAGTCGACCTCGCGCCAGTTGGTGTCCTTCAGCAACTGCTCGAGCGCCTGCGTGACCATCGGCCCGCGCCAGACCATCGGCGTATCGGCGTCGATCATGAAGCCGATCGACATCGCCTGCACGCCATAGGCTTCCATCGGCTCGAGCGTCTTGCCATCCGCCGACTCCGGGCGCCCGGCAATGCCCAGCATCATCGGTTGCGACGGGCCGTAGATGTCGGCGTCCAGCACGCCCACCACGGCGCCTTCCGCGGCCAGCGCCAGCGCCAGGTTCACCGCGGTGGTGGACTTGCCGACGCCGCCCTTGCCGCTGGCCACTGCGACGATGTTCTTCACGCCCGGCACCAGCTTCACGCCGCGCTGCACCGCATGCGAAACGATGCGCGTGGTGATGGCGACCGTGACCTTGCCCGCGCCGGGCAATGCCGCCACGGCGTCGCGCACCAGTTTTTTCAACAACTCGTGCTGGCTCCTGGCGGGGTAACCCAGCGCCAGGTCGATGGCGACCTCACCGTCGCCGACGACGATCTTCTTCACCACCTTGGAAGTGACGAAATCCCGACCGGTGTTTGGATCGACGACGCGCTTTAAGCAGGCCGTCACTTCCGCTTCAGACAACGCCATTGCCATTGCTCCACAGCAGCCGCGGACGCGCGACCATCACTGCAAATTTTAGCCGATTTCATGCTCGCGGCCGGAATAGCGCGGTGATGTTGCTAGAATCAGCCGTTAACCCTTCACTTCACAAGGTTTTGCAATGCCGTCCGCTGCCGTCCTGCCCGCCCGCAAGCTGTTCGTCACCACGGCGCTTCCCTACGCCAACGGGCCGTTTCACATCGGGCACATGATGGAGTACATCCAGGCCGACATCTGGGTGCGGTTCCAGCGGATGCAGGGCCACGAGGTGCACTTCGTGTGCGCCGACGACACGCACGGCGCGCCGATCATGCTGAAGGCGGAAAGCGAAGGCATCACGCCCGAGCAGCTCATCGCCCGCGTCAATGTCTCGCACCTCGAGGATTGGAAGCGTTACCACATCAGCTTCGACACCACGTACTCCACGCATTCGCCGGAGAACGTGGCGCTGGCGTCTTCCATTTATCGCAAGCTGCGCGACCATCACCCCTCGCTCGTCACCAGCAAGACCATCGAGCAGTTCTACGACCCGGTCAAGGGCATGTTCCTGGCCGATCGCTATATCAAGGGCACCTGCCCGAAGTGCGGTGCGCCCGACCAGTTCGGCGGTGACGGCTGCGAGCGTTGCGGTACCACCAACGCGCCCACCGACCTCATCGACCCGAAGTCGGCGATCACCGGCGCGACGCCGGAGATGCGCGCGTCGGAGCATCTCTTCTTCCGCCTGTCCGATCCGCAGGTCATCGCCTTCCTCGAGCGCTGGACGAGAGAAACGCCGCT
>JBBQEY010000303.1:0-3613 GCA_038321425.1 Burkholderiales bacterium
CAGCGTGAAGGTGGCGGTGCGCGCGGCGCGATCGATGGTGACGTCCACGTACTCGTAGTGATAGCCCGCGGCGTCAACGCAGCGGTGAAGCGGGGTCAGCATGACGCCGCTCGCGGCAGCAGGTCGGTCGCTTTGCGCCGCAAGTTCGAGTGCACGCGCGCGGATCGCCGCCGTGAACTGGGCCGGCTTGATCACTTCATCGACCAGACGCCACGCCTTGGCGCGGTCGCCGCGCACGCCCTCGGTGAGCGTGCAGAAGATGTCGGCGCGATCGTGGCGCACGCGGCGCTTGTCCGTTACGCGGGTGAGCCCGCCTGTCCCCGGCAGCACGCCCAGCAATGGCACCTCGGGCAACGACACGGACGACGATCGATCGTCGATCAGGACGATCTCGTCGCAGGCCAAGGCCATCTCGTAGCCGCCGCCGGCACACGCGCCGTTCACGGCCGCCAGGAACTTGAGGCCCGAATGGCGGCTGGCATCCTCGAGGCCGTTGCGCGTCTCGTTGGTGAACTTGCAGAAGTTGACCTTCCACGCATGCGACGACAGGCCCAGCATGAAAATGTTGGCGCCGGAGCAGAAGATGCGGTCGCGCGCACTCGTGATGACGACGGCGTGGACCTCCGGATGCTCGAAGCGAATCCGTTGCACGGCATCATGCAGTTCGATGTCGACGCCAAGGTCGTACGAATTGAGCTTCAGCTTGTAGCCATCGCGGATTCCGCCGTCCTCGGCCACGTCCAGCGCCAGTGTGGCCACCGGGCCATCGATGGCGAGCGTCCAGTGCCGGTAGATGCCGGGATGCGTACGGTAGTCGACGTCGGGATTGGTCGGCATGGAGAGGCCTTTGGCCGCGTGGCCAACGTTAAGGCATGCGCGGGTAACGCACTATAATGCACTGACTTGTTGGTGTAGTGGCATTATAATGCACTATCGCGGAAGGGTGGGCTGCGACTGGAGCGTGGCCTCGAGGCGCGCGCGTACAGCGCTCACGAGCTTCTCCTGGGCGTCCCGCAGGGATTTACCGCTGGTGTCGAACGTGAGGTCGGCCTTCACATGGAACGCCTCGCGAACCGCGAGGATCTGCTTCAGGTCGGCCATGGCCTCCGTGTTGCCCGCCATCGGCCGGGTATCGCCCTGGGCCACGACCCGGGCCATGTGGTCCTCGGGTGTGGCACGCAGCCACACGGTGAAACATCGTGCCAGCATCAGGTCGAAGGTCGCGGGTTCGGCCACAAGGCCGCCACCGGTGGCGATCACTGCACGCGGGTGGCTCGCGATCGTGTCTTCGAGCGCGGCCATTTCGTGGCGCCGGAAGGCGGCCGCCCCGTACAACGCGTGGATCTCGCGCACTTCGCAGCCGGCAATCCGCTCGATGACGCGATTGAGTTCCACGTAGGGAATCTCGAGGTCCTCGGCCAGCCAGCGTCCCAGCGACGATTTGCCTGCGCCACGCAGGCCGATCAACGCAATGCGCCCGCGGCGAACTGGATCGGGACCACCGGCACCGTAGAGTTCCGCCAGCGCACGCCGCGCGCGTTGCAGCGAGTCCTCGTCACGGTCGCGCAACAGCTCCCGAATCAGCGCGCGCTCCGGCGAACCCGTGCCTTCCTCGCCGACCAGCTGAGCGATCGTGCACCGGAGCGCCTCCGCCAGCTGCCGCAGCAGCAGCACCGACGCGTTGCCGAGGCCGGTCTCGAGATTGGCGAGATGGCGTTCGGAGATGTCGGCTGCCTCCGCCAGCGCGCGCCGCGACAGGCCACGCCGGGCCCGCAACTGGCGCACTCGTTCGCCGAGCATTGTCAGGAAGGGATCGCGCGTCGGCAAGGCCGTAGGTATTGGCGCAAGTGGGATGGTCGGGTCAGGCATTTCGGGCGATGGGGTGGAGGTGATGAAGTAAAGTGCTTGACAGTCAGAAATCCATTGCACTAAGTTACCAGAGCGCTTGCGGGACGACAAATCCTTGGCAACGGAGGAAACCCACGCGCAGCCCTTAAGACTGGCACCCCGAGGAGGTGGCATGTCGCCGCCCAGCACGCCGCTACCCCCCGCCTTCAATTTCGCTGCTCACGTGTTGCAACTCAGTGCTTCGCGGCGCGGCAAGACGGCGTACATCGACGACACCGGCACGCTGTCGTACGCGGACCTTGCCAGGCGCGTCAGGAACACCGCCGGCGGATTGCGCGCGCGCGGCCTGCGGCGCGAGGAACGCGTGCTGCTGTGCCTGCAGGACACCGTCGACTTCCCCGTGGCCTTCCTCGGCGCGCTGCATGCGGGCATCGTTCCCGTTCCTGTCAATACGTTGCTTCCCGCGGACGACATCGCCTACATGCTTGCGCACTGCCGGGCGCGCGCGGTGATCGTGTCGCAGGCGTTGCTGCCATTGATGGAGCGAGCGATGGCAGCGGGTGCCCATGAAGTGGAGACCGTGTGGGTCAGTGCGCCGGGCACGACGGTGCCTGCGGGTCACGATGACTTTGCCGCGTGCATCACCCACGCGCCCCTCGCGCAGCATGCGGCCACCGGCGCGGACGACATGGCGTTCTGGCTGTACTCGTCAGGCTCCACCGGGCGGCCCAAGGGCACCGTGCATACGCACGGCAACCTTTACCGCACGGCGGAGCTCTATGGCACGCCCGTGTTGGGCGTGCGTGAGGACGACGTGATGTTCTCCGCCGCCAAGCTTTTCTTCGCCTACGGACTCGGCAATGCGCTGACGTTTCCGCTCACGGCCGGCGCGACGACGATCCTGATGGCCGAGCGGCCCACGGCTGCAGCCGTGAGCAAGCGGTTGCGCGAGCACCGCCCGACGTTGTTCTGCGGCGTGCCGACGTTATACGCGGCACTGCTGGCGTCCCCCGAGTTGCCGACGCGCAATGAGGTGGCGCTACGCCGCTGCGTCTCCGCGGGAGAAGCCTTGCCGCGCGAGGTCGGCGAGCGAGTGGCGGCCCATTTCGGCTGCGATGTGCTCGACGGCATCGGGTCCACGGAGATGCTGCATATCTTCCTGTCCAACCGCGCAGGGGCGGTGCGCTATGGCACGACCGGCATGCCGGTGCCCGGCTACGAGGTCGAACTGCGCGGCGAAGACGGCCGCGCCGTGGCGGATGGCGAGATCGGCGACCTGTGGACCAGCGGCCCCAGTGCCGCGTTGATGTACTGGGGTAACCGGGTGTTGAGCCTTGCGACCTTCCAGGGGCCGTGGACGAAGACCGGCGACAAGTACATCCGCGAAGCCGATGGCTACTACGTTTACGCCGGGCGTGGCGACGACATGATGAAGGTATCGGGCCAGTACGTGTCGCCGTTCGAGGTGGAGACGACCTTGATGCGGCACGACGCCGTGTTGGAGGCGGCCGTGGTGGGACGGCCCGATAGCGACGGACTCACGCGCACGGTGGCCTTCGTGGTCACCAAGCCGGGCGTCACGGCCGACAATGCGCTGGCCGAGGCGCTGCAGGCATTCGCGAAGCAGCAACTGGCGCCGCACAAGTATCCGCGCGACGTGCGCTTCATCGCGGAACTGCCGAAGACCGCCACCGGCAAGATCCAGCGTTTCCGGCTGCGCGACGGCAGCGTCGGTTGAGCAGCACTGCTTCGCCGCCACGCGCGG
>JBBQEY010000304.1:0-3600 GCA_038321425.1 Burkholderiales bacterium
ATCGTCGGCTGGTCGATTGCGCGCAGCACGCGGTCGGGGACGTTGGTCGGTCCCGGAATCTGGAGGAAGTGCCGACCGGACGGATGCGAATCGAGCTGGAACAACGGCGGTCTCCGGCGAACGCGACGATGTCCGGCGGACGCCGTCGTTGGTATACAAAGCGTATCATAAGGGCATTCCCGTTCGTGCTCCACCAGCGGGCTCACCGGCGCGGGTCGCTGTACCAGGTATACCAAGCGATGCCCATCGATACTGACGTCTCCATACCCGCCAACTCCGTGGCGACCGATGCCGAGCGGCCCGTGCGGGTCCTCGCGATCTCGCGCGCGCGCAATCCTACGGCGGCGACGCTGCCCGCCAGCGTGGCCGAGCGCCTGCGGAACCTGATCACGGAAGGCAGGGTTGCGGCCGGCGCGCGTCTGAACGAGCGCGCGCTGTGCCTGCAACTCGGCGTGTCGCGTACGCCCCTGCGCGAGGCGTTCCGGTTGCTCGCGGCCGACGGGCTGGTGGTGCTGCATCCCAATCGCGGCGCGCAGGTAGTGGCCTTGTCTGAAAGCGACATCCGCGACAGCTTCGAACTCATGGGCGCGCTGGAAGCGCTGTCCGGCGAGCTCGCCTGCCAGCGCGTGGAAGACGCCGAGATTGGCGAGATCAAGGCGCTGACGTACGAGATGCTCGCCTGCCATGCGCGCCGCGACCTGCCGGCGTACTACCACCGCAACCGGCAGATCCACGATCGCATCAACCTCGCCGCCGGCAATGCGCAACTGCGCCTGACGTATCTGTCGCACAACCTGCGCCTCCAGAATCTGCGGTTCCGCTCCAACTGCGATGACGCCAAGTGGGACCGCGCCGCGGCTCAACACGCCCGCATGGTGGCGGCGCTCGAAGCGCGCGATGCGCCCGGCCTCGCGGCGATCCTGCGCCACCACCTGCAGCAGAAGGGGGAGGCCGTGCTGGAGGCCATGCGCGGGCAACCGCCGACGGGGACCGTGGAACGATGAACGACCCGGCCCCGCAGCCGTTGCGCTTTCATCCGCCGCGCGGCGAAGACGAACTCGGGCGGCGGCTGAAGCAGGCGGTGAGCGGCGACGTGTTGTTCGACCGCGCGGCGCGGGGACGCTACGCGACCGACGCGTCGATCTATCAGGTCGATCCTGTTGGTGTCGTCGTGCCGACGAGCGACGCCGACGTGCGCGCCGTGTTCGACGTCTGCCGCGAACTCGGTGTACCGATGCTGCCGCGCGGCGCGGGAAGCTCGCAATGCGGGCAGACGGTCGGCGCCGCGGTGGTCATCGACCACAGCAAGCACCTGAACCGCGTGGTGAGCTTCGACCGCGAGGCGCAGACGGTGACGGTCGAACCCGGCATCGTCCTCGACGCGCTCAACGCATGGCTCAGGCCGCACGGCGTGTGGTTCCCCGTGGATGTCAGCACGTCCGCGCAATGCACGCTGGGCGGCATGGCGGGCAACAACTCGTGCGGCTCGCGCTCGATCGCCTACGGCAACATGGTGCACAACGTCGCGGCGATCGACGCGTTGCTGGCCGACGGCACGTCCGCGCGCTTCGGACCGGAGGGCACGATGGCGGCCGCGCCGGCACGCGTGCGCACGTTGCTTGCGGGTCTGCGCGCGATCGGGCAGCGCGAGCGCGAGGAGATCGAACGACACGTGCCCACGGTGCTGCGTCGTGTGGGCGGCTACAACATCGACGTCTTCCACCCGCGCAGCGAGCGCCCCTACACGCCGGACGGCAGCGTCAACTTCGCGCACCTGCTGGTAGGGAGCGAGGGCACGCTCGCCTGGACGCGCGAACTCACCCTCGACGTCGCGCCGTTGCCGGCGCACCGCACGCTCGGCGTCGTCAACTTTCCGACGCTCTATCGCGCGATGGAATGCGCGCGCCACATCGTGGCACTGGCGCCCTCCGCGGTCGAGCTGGTCGACCGGACGATGATCGAACTCGCGCGCGGCAACCCTGCCTTTCGTCCGGTGATCGAGGCAGCGCTTACCGGCGAGCCGGAGGCGATCCTGCTGGTCGAGTTCGCCGGCGAAGCGGCGGATGGCCCGCGGCGGCGGCTCGACGACCTGGTGGCGCTGATGGGGGACCTCGCGCTGCCGGGCAGCGTCGTACGCATGGTCGATGCGGGCGCGCAGAAGGGCCTGTGGGACGTGCGCAAGGCCGGCCTCAACATCATGATGAGCATGAAAGGCGACGGCAAGCCGGTATCGTTCATCGAGGACTGCGCGGTACCGCTCGAGCACCTGGCCGAGTACGTCGAGCGCCTCACCGAAGTATTCCGCAAGCACGGCACGCGCGGCACGTGGTACGCGCATGCGTCGGTGGGCACGCTGCACGTGCGGCCGATCCTCGACATGCGGCGCGAAGGCGCAACCCAGATGCGGGCGATCGCCGAGGAGGCGAGCGCGCTGGTGCGCGCGTACAAGGGCGCGTTTTCCGGAGAGCACGGCGACGGCCTCGTGCGCAGCGAATGGGTCGGCTGGCAATTCGGGCCGCGGCTCACGCGCGCGTTCGAGGAGATCAAGGCGCTGTTCGATCCGGCAGGCCTCATGAACCCGGGCAAGATCGTGCACTCGACGCGGATGGACGAGCGATCGCTGTTCCGCTTTCCGCCGGGGTATCGCGTGCTACCCGTCGCCACCGCGCTCGACTGGTCGGCGTGGAACGTGCACAACGATCCGGCGACCGCGACGACGTCGGCACCCGGAACCGGGGGCGATCCCGCCGGTGGCTTCGGCAAGGCGGTCGAGATGTGCAACAACAACGGGCATTGCCGCAAGTTCGACGCCGGCACCATGTGCCCCAGCTTCAGGGTCACGCGCGACGAAGCACACCTGACCCGTGGCCGCGCCAACACGCTGCGGCTTGCGTTGTCGGGCCAGCTTGGCGCGGACTTCGCGTCGGAAACGGTGCGGGCGGCCCTCGACCTGTGCGTTGGTTGCAAGGGCTGTCGCCGCGAGTGTCCGACCGGTGTGGACATGGCGAAGATGAAGGTCGAGTTCCAGCACCAATGGCAGATGGCGCACGGCCTCACGCTGCGCGAGCGCGCGATCGCCTGGTTGCCGCGGTGGGCGCCGTGGGCGGCGCGGGTGCCTTGGCTCGCCAATCTGCGCGACGCGGTGCCGTTCGCCGCACGGCTGACGGAGCGTTGGGGCGGCATATCGGCGCGGCGCACGCTGCCACGCTGGCGGCGCGACACGTTCGCGCGCAGCGGGCCGGCGCCGAATGTGTCGATGGAAAGCGCCGACGTGATCCTCTTCGTCGATACGTTCACGCAGTACTTCGAACCGGAGAATGCACATGCGGCGCTGGCGGTTCTCGACGCCGCGGGCTATCGCGTTGCGGTGGCGACTCCGGGGGCCGGTGACGCGGAGCCCGGGCGCCCGCTGTGTTGTGGCCGCACGTTCCTGGCAGCGGGTCGGATCGACGACGCCAAGTACGAAGCGAAGCGGCTGATCGCCGCGCTCGCGCCCGCCGTGGCCCGCGGTGCGATCGTCGTCGGACTCGAACCCTCGTGCCTGCTCACGCTGCGCGACGAGTTCCTGGTGATGGGGCTGGGCGATCCGGCCCGGCGTCT
>JBBQEY010000305.1:0-3566 GCA_038321425.1 Burkholderiales bacterium
CCCGCCGGGCCGCCCCAAGGGCGAATACCGGAGCGCGCAGCGCGAAGGTAATTCGTTATGACCCCGCCGGGCCGCCCCAAGGGCGAATACCGGAGCGCGCAGCGCGAAGGTGAATTGTCATGACCACGCTGGTTGCCAACGCGAAGCGGCTGGTCGTCAAGGTCGGCTCTTCGCTCGTCACCAATGACGGGCGCGGCCTTGATCACGCGGCCATCGCGCACTGGGCGGAGGAAATTGCCGCGCTGAAAGTGGCGGGCCGCGAAGTGGTGCTGGTGTCCTCCGGTGCGATTGCCGAAGGGATCAGGCGTCTCGGCTGGACCACGCGGCCGAAGGCCATCCACGAGTTGCAGGCCGCCGCCGCCGTCGGCCAGATGGGATTGATCCAGGCCTACGAAACCGCGTTCGCGAAATTCGGGTTGCAGACCGCGCAGATCCTGCTGACGCACGAAGACCTGGCCCACCGCCGCCGTTATCTCAATGCGCGCACCACGTTGCGCACACTGCTGGCGCTGTCGGTCATCCCGATCATCAACGAGAACGACACGGTGACCACCGACGAGATCCGCGTCGGCGACAACGACACGTTGGGCGCACTGGTGGCGAACCTGATCGAAGCCGACGTGCTGATCCTGCTAACGGACCAGCAAGGTCTCTACACGACGGATCCGCGCCGTGACCCGGCAGCGGCCTTCGTACCCGAGGCGCGCGCCGGTGACCCGGCACTGGAGGCGATGGCCGGCGGCGCGGGCAGCACGCTGGGACGCGGTGGCATGCTGACCAAGATCCTCGCGGCGAAGCGCGCCGCGCGCTCCGGCGCCTCGACGATCATCGCCTCCGGCCGCGAGGACAACGTGCTGACGCGTCTGGCTGCAGGCCACCCACTGGGGACCGCGCTGATCGCGCCCGCGCAATCGCTGGCCGCACGCAAGCAATGGCTTGCCGATCACGTGCAACTGGCGGGCAAGTTGCAGCTCGATGCCGGCGCGGTGCGCGCGCTTATCAGCGAAGGCAAGAGCCTGCTGCCCATCGGCGTGGTGGCCGTCGAAGGCACATTCGAGCGGGGTGAGGTCGTGGGCATCTATGCGCCCGACGGCACCGAGGTCGCGCGCGGGCTCGTCAACTACGGCGCGCAGGACACGGGGCGGATCCTGCGCCGTCCGTCGGCCGAAATCGAAGGCATCCTGGGGTACGTCGACGAGGCGGAGCTGATCCACCGCGACAACCTCGTGCTGCTGGGGTAGGCCGCGCGTCGGGTGACGGTTTGGCGCGGCGCAGGCGGCGGGTATCATCTAATAATCGTTTCCATCGACCGCAAGACCGAGACGGTGCCCACACGGGCGTGCCTGCAGTAATGTCGATCAATGCCAGGCGCGTGGGTGATTGCGCACCCTGAAGCTCGACATCAGGCCCCGTCGAGCGACGGGGTCCCGGAAGGATCGGAGTAGGAGTCAGGCATCTCCGGGTGCGCCACGCCGTACAGGCGCTGCCGCCGGGTCTGTGGCTTCGCATGCAGGAAGCGCTCGAGCTCGAGCAACGCGCGCCGATAGGACTCGCGCTTGAACTCGATCACCGTCTCCAGCGGGATCCAGTAGTCGTGCCAGCGCCACGCGTCGAACTCCGGATGATCGGAGGCGCGCAGCCGCACGTCATTGTCCCGCCCGACCAGCCGCAACAGGTACCAGATCTGCTTCTGGCCGCGGTAACTACCGCGCCATTCGCGCTTGATCCAGTGCTGCGGTACGTCGTATCGAAGCCATTCGCGTGTACGTCCAAGAACCTTGACGTGCTGGCCTTCGAGTCCGACTTCCTCGTGCAACTCCCGGTACATCGCCTGTTCAGGCGTTTCACCGGAGTTGATGCCACCTTGCGGAAATTGCCACGAGTGTTCGCGGATCCTTTTGCCCCAAAAAACCTGGTTCCTGCCGTTGACGATCACGATGGCGACGTTCGGGCGATAGCCGTCACGGTCCAGCATCGTTGTACACCCTGATGCAATTAAGTTGGATTGATTGTTGCACAGGAGCCCGGAAACCACCAAGCCGGGCGCGTCGGTGTTCAGCGAGAACGTGGCTGGCTCGAGGCCGGGGTCACGGCCGGCGCCAGCGTGCGATCGAGGAGGATTCGCGGCAGAGGGCGCTGCCGGGCACCCGTTTCAACCCCGTGGGCGGTGTCGCGCGGCGGCGCCGGACAGGCTGTCGTCACGGGGCCGTCGCAGCCGGCGCCAGGCGGCCACCAGGATCAGTACGATGAGGAGCCCGTCGAAACTCCCCACCAGCATTTGCAGCGACATCCGGCAATCCTCTTCGCTGGGACGCCAGCCGAAGATGGAAACGCCACCGAAGGACACTGTCGCCACGCATCCGTGCTGGGTCGTGAAGAACGCGGCCCAGTTGACGATGACCCAGAGTGCGACGGCGATCAATGCCAGCATCACGCCAGAAAACCGGGGATAGCCGAGGCCACTTCCTACCATGTGCAAGCCGGCCAGCACAAAGGCACCGGGGGCAAGCAATGCCATGCCCATCGGCCAGTTCGGATTGAGGCCCTCGGGCATCAGTAGCATCAACGCACCGATGCCGAGACCCAGGAGCAGGAGGGCAACGCCAATGCCGATGGGGGCGCGATCCATGCGTATCCCGGTACGTTCAGTCCATGCCGGTTGGGAACGGCCTCAAACCGGCAGCGCGGGCACGATCGTGCCCGTCACGTTGCCGAAGCCCAAGCGGTAGCCCTCGCCCTGGCACCAGCCGCGCATCGTCACTTCGTCGCCGTCCTCAAGGAACGTGCGCGTGCCGCCATCGACGGCGAGCGGGTTCGCGCCATTCCAGGTGATCTCGAGCAGGCTTCCGCGCGCCTCGTCCGTCGTGCCGCTGATCGTACCCGATCCCATCAGGTCGCCGACGCGCGTGTTGCAGCCGCCGATCGTGTGATGCGCCATTTGCTGCGCCATGCTCCAGTACAGGCCACGAAAGTTGGTGCGGCAGATCGTCGTGGGCGACCGCGCAGCGCCGGGGCGCAGGGCGACTTCGAGGCGGATGTCGAACGCGCGCTGGTCGTTGGGCTGCAGATACGCGAGCGGTGGCGGATCCTGCACGGGGCCGGCAACGCGAAACGGCTCCAGCGCCTCCAGCGTGACGATCCAGGGCGAGATCGACGTCGCGAAACTCTTGCTGTTGAAGGGGCCGAGTGGCACGTACTCCCATTGCTGGATGTCGCGCGCGCTCCAGTCGTTCAGCAGTACCATGCCGAAGATGTGCGCCTCGGCATCTGCCGTGGGAATCGGCGTCCCCAGCGCGTTGCCCTGCCCGACGATGAAGCCCGTTTCGAGTTCAATGTCGAGCTTGCGGCACGCCGCCAGTTGCGGCCGCGCCGCGTCGGGCGCCTTCAGCTGTCCGAGCGGACGGCGCACTGGCGTGCCGCTGACCACCACCGAACTCGCGCGGCCGTTGTAGCCGATGGGAATCTCGAGCCAGTTGGGCAGCAACGCGTTCTTCGGGTCACGGAACATCGAGCCCACGTTGGTCGCGTGTTCTTTCGACGAATAGAAATCGGTGTAGCCGGGAATC
>JBBQEY010000306.1:0-3546 GCA_038321425.1 Burkholderiales bacterium
GAGTCGATCGACTTCCTCAAGGGCCAGCGCGGCAAGCACTTCGACCCCACCTGCATCGATGCCTTCCTGGCCGACAAGACCAAGATCGCGGCCATCGTCGAGGAATTCGGCGACTGACCTGCGCCAGTTGACGGTCCCGCGACCGATTGCCGCCCGGTCGCACAGTACGCGGTGTCATCGGGAGGACACCGCGACTCTTCCAGCACGCATCCATCACGCCGTTTCCATGCGCCACGATGGCGCATTGCCACGCGCGTTTGCGTAGAGTGTCGCGGCGGCAAGACCACGTTTCCTGCCGGCACGGGCAGCGGCATCAGCGTGGTACCGGCCAATCGGACCTGACAAGGCAGGCCGTGGGCGGCATCGGGTACAAGTTCGGATGGGGCCAGGTCTTCGGCGTGTGGCGTTACCTCGACTACAACTTCAAGTCGAGCGCCAAGATCGAGGACGTCGACTTCAACGGCCCGGCGATCGGCGTAGCCTTCAACTGGCAGCCCGCGGTGCCTGCAACTACGCCGCCGCGCGGTCGGCGGCGGCGACCTCGAGGTGCACGATACGATCCGGGTGCAGGCGCTCGGGTGCCCGGTGCGTGACGAACAAGATGGTCACCTTGCCTTTCAGCCGGGCAATGGTGGCGGCGAATTGCTCTGCCACTGCGGCATCGAGGCCGCTGGTGGACTCGTCGAAGATCAGGATGCGCGGCCGCTTCAGCAACGCGCGCGCGATGGCAATGCGCTGTTTCTGTCCGCCCGAGAGCCCCGCGCCACGCTCGCCGATGGCCGTGTTGTAGCCGGCGGGAAGAGCCTCGATCGCCTGGTGGATCTCGGCCAGCTTCGCCGCCTGTACCGCCATCTCGAACGTGGCATGCGGGTTGGCAAGCAGCAGGTTCTCCAGAACCGTGCCGGAAAACAATATCGTCTCCTGTGGCACTACACCGAAATGTCCGCGCAGTTCATTGGCGGCAAGATGCCGCGTGTCCCGGCCGTCAACCAGCACCTGTCCTGACGTCGGCCACAGGAACCCCTGCAACAGTCGCGTGAGCGTGCTCTTGCCGGCGCCGGAAGGACCCATCACCACGACGCATTCCCCTGGCTTGATGGCGAGATTGAAATCCATCAGCACATGCGCACGGTCGGGGCCATAGCGAAACGCGGCGCCACGGAATTCCACTGCGGCACCACCCTGCCCGGACACACGCGTGGTGGCCATCGACCACGGTTCGACCGGGACCTCCATGATGTCCCCCAGCCGCCGCACGGCAATGGCCGCCTGTTGGAACTGCTGCCACAGCCCCACCAGCTTCAGCATCGGCTGCGATACACGGGCCGCGAACATCTGGAACGCCACCAGCATGCCCAACGTGAAATCCGGGCCGCGCATCACCAGCCACGCGCCAACGCACAGGATGGCGGTGTTTCCCAGTTGCTCGAGACCCGTGGCTACTGTGTTGTAGGCGTTGGCAAGCTGTCGCGTGGCAAAACTGGCGCGCAGGTAGCTGCCGAGGTAGTCATCGAAACGGCGTTCGAGCTGGGGCTCCATCTGCAGCGACTTCACGGTTTCCGCGCCGGCAATGTACTCGGTGAGGAACGCCTGGTTGCGCGCGCCAAGCAGGAATTGCTCGTTGAGCCGCGATTGCAGCAGCGGCGCAACCGCAAAGCTCAGCCCCGCCACCAGCAGCAGCACACCAAGGGTGACCAGTGACAGCCACACGCTGTAGACGAACATCAGCGCGAGGAACAACAGCAGGAATGGCAGGTCGAGCAGCAACGTGATGGCCGCGCCGGAAAGAAATTCGCGGATCGACTCAATGCCCGCCATGCGCGCGGCGAGCACGCCGGTGGGGCGATGTTCGAAGTAACGCAGCGGCAGGTGCAGCAGGTGCCGGAACACCGCGGAGGCAAGTACCGCATCGACGCGGTTGCCGGTGTGGCTGACCAGGTATTGCCGGATCCAGCCGAGCGCCGTGCTGAACAGCACGAATACAACCAGCGCGAATGCGATGACGGCCAACGTGCTGCGCGTGTGGTGAACAATAACCTTGTCGATGATGATCTGGCTGCATAGTGGCGTAGCGAGTGCGATCAGCTGCACGATCAAGGACGCGACCAGCACATCGCGCCAGACGCTGCGATAGCGCGCGAGCTCGGCGATGAACCAGCGAAAACCGAAGCGGCGCACCGGGCCGTCGATGGTGTCATCGTCGACGTGGCCGGGTTGCACGGCGGGAACGGTAATGATCCATCCCGAATGGCGCGACGCGAATTCGGCCACGGGTTCGACGCGGGCCTCGTTGCTGCCCGATGGAAAGTACAGGAGCCGCCCCTGGTCGCAGCGAATGACCATCGCGCACACCTGCGGCGCAATGTACGACTCGTTGGCGGATGGCGGCACGGCTCCCGGAGGTTCGGCGGCATCGGTGGCGGCGGCCATGAACGCGATGCACGGGAAGGTGCCGCCCTCCATCGCTGCGGCATCGGCACGTATCAACCGGGCACCGAGCTCGATCGAGCGCAACGCCGCCATCAGCGTGCACGCGGAGTGTGGCGGCGGGAAAGCGCGCTGGATGAGACCGGCATCGAACGGCCGCCGGTGCAGGTTGCACAGGCTGCCGATGGCCCACGTGAAATCCTTAGTCGAGATCGTGAGATCGGGGAACCCGCTGTCGTTGTTGCGAGCGTCTTTCATTCAACGCTCGCGACCGGCTTCGTGCCATGCCTTTTGCAATGGCGCCAGCAGATAGGCCAGCAGCGAACGCTGGCCCAGGTGGATTTCGGCGCTGACCTGCATGCCCGACACCAGAGCCAGCGGTTGGCTGTCGAACATGACGTTCTGTCCGGCCAGCGCAACGCGCGCGCGATAACCTTCCGTGGCGCCATTGGCGGGGTCGTCGGCATCGGTGCCCTGCGGCCGCGGGCCGGTGGCATCCTGCGCATCCGGACCAATGCGCACGACGGTGCCATCGACCACGCCATATTTCTGGAACGGAAAGGTCGCCACCTTGACCTTGGCGACCTGCCCCGTGCGCACGAAGCCGGCATCGAGGTTGGTGATGATCACCTCGGCCTGCAGTTCCTCGCCGGCCGGGACCAGCGTGAGCAGGATGGTGCCCGGCGACACGACAGTACCCACCGTATGCGTCGCGAGGTCCTTCACGATGCCCGCCACAGGCGCGCGGAGATCGAGGTTGCGCGTCCGGTACAGTTGCTTGGCCAGGTCTTCTTCCACGCGCGAACGTTGCGCGCCCGCCTGCAGTTGCTCGACGTGCAACTGCGCGCGATTGGCCGAGGTTACCTGGGCCAGCCGGTGCCGGGCCTGGTCGAGGCTGGCGCGTAGACCCTCGACCACATGCTCCTGCGCTGCGAGGTCGAGTTCCTTTTCGATGCGATCGCGTTGCTTTTCGAGTGCATAGAGTTCGCTGACGAATCCTTCCGACTGCAGTTGCGCGTACCGGAGCGCCGACGTCTGGTAGATGGGTACCGTGCGCTGCAGCTTGCTCTGCATGGCCATCGCCGCCTGCAGATCCTGCGCGATGCGCTGGACCGCTGA
>JBBQEY010000307.1:0-3544 GCA_038321425.1 Burkholderiales bacterium
GCCCGCATCGCACGCGTGGTGTTCGGCGCGCGTGACCCGAAGTCGGGTGCCTGCGGCTCGGTGATCGATCTCTTCGCCGAGCGGAGGCTCAACCACCACGCGCGGGTGGAAGGTGGCGTGCGGGCCGAGGCTTGTGTCGCCCTGCTGTCCGCGTTCTTCGCGGCCCGGCGCTGAGCGGGCGAGAGTCAGGACGATGACTACGCGCCCCGGTATCGGCATCTACGCACCGTCCGGATTCGCGCTGGAACCAGCGTCGCTTGATCGCGCCGTCGCGCGGTTCGTCGAGCGCGGCCATCCGGTGGTGGTCGACCCGACATGCCTGTCGCGCCACCAGCGTTTTGCCGCGTCCGATGCGGAGCGTCTGGCGGCGGTGCAGCGGATGGCAGACGATCCGCGCGTCGAGGTCGCGATCACCTTGCGTGGCGGCTACGGGTGGTCGCGGCTGTTGCGCCATCTCGATTTCACCGCACTGGCGGCCTCCGGTACGCGATGGCTTGGCTACAGCGACTTCACCGCCTTCGCGTTGGCGGGGTTGGCGCAGGGTGGCATGACAACATTGGCTGGGCCGGTGGCGGCCAGTGATTTCGGTGCGGTCACGCCTTGCGCGTTCACGCTGGATCACTGTTTCGGCGTGCTTGAACACACAGAGCACGATGTGCATTGCGCGCTGGACGGCCCCGATGTCGTGGTGGCGGGCACGCTCTGGGGCGGCAACCTCGCAATGGTGGCGCATCTCGTCGGCACCACGTACATGCCGGCAGTGGAGGGCGGCATCCTGTTCCTCGAGGATGTGGGCGAGACGCCGTACCGGATCGAGCGGATGTTCCAGCAGCTGCTGCTGGCCGGCATCATGCAGCGGCAGCGCGCGATCGTGCTCGGACAATTCACCGAGTACGCGCTGTCGGACAACGACGGCGGTTACGACTTCACCAGCGCCGTGGCGGCGTTGCGCGAGGCGTGCGACGTACCGGTGTTGACGGGACTGCCGTTCGGCCACGTGCGCGAGAAGCTCACGTTGCCCGTCGGCGGACACTGCGCGCTCGACGTGCGCGGCGGCAGGGCGCACCTCGCGTTGTCAGGCTACGGCGGCTGATCCGGCGCGTTGCACCGTGAAGGTGTGGATCGCGTCACCGGTGGTGGTGCCGGCGGGCGCAAACGTCCGTTCGTGGAAGGTGGCGTGGCCGCTGCGGTCGATCGCCAGCACCGTGGTGCAGCGCGTGCCGTAACGCGGATCGACGATGAACGGCGTGGCCAGCAGCCGTTCCCATTCGTGCGGCACGCCGGTTTGAGGCAGTGCCGCATCGGGCACCGGGGTGCGGTCGGCCAGCATCGCGAACAGCGGGTCGAAATCGGTCGCGCCGCGCGCCGCCCAGTCCCGCCGCGCCGGGGGGGCGCGCGGCACGTTTGGCCCACGCGTATCGAGCGCGGCATTGGACAGGCCGGCGACCCCCGGCGCAATCCGCTGGACCGCGTCGCCGCGATTTGACCACCACGCCGCGCCCATGGCGGAGCCCGCAAGCACGTTCACGCCAGCGTAGTCGCCCGCGTCGCGACACAACGTAGACAGCGCCAACGCGGGATCATCGCCCGCAGCCAGCACGCGGGGTACCAGGTCGCCGCGTGAACGCTGGCCGATCTGCTTCGCGCCACCACCGCGCACGTTGGTGACGAGCGCGAACCGGCCGTCGCGGTGGACACCAAGCCAGGTACCGCCCGCTTCGGCATCGCGTCCGGCCAGGATATCGCGCCATGGCGGTGCCTCGCCCCACGCGGCAGGCGTGGCCGCACGGGCATGGAATTCGTCACGGTTCGCCGCCACGACCAGTACGAAGTCGCGATGCGCTCCAAGTGCGATGACGGCAAGGCACATGATCGAACCGTGTCAGCGCACGGCGACGAAGACTTCGACATGGCGCGAGCCATTTTCTGCAATGGCGGCGGCGCCATGGCACGCCGCCGCCTCCGCGAGTGCGTGCTCGAAATCCTCAGGTGCCGTGACACCTTCGTAGATTTCCATCCACGTGGTTGGATCGTCGCGGCGGACAAGGACGCGACCACGGACTGCGGTACGTGCCGCCACATCGTCCAGAAGCGTAGCGATGACGCGTTGCGCGTCGGCATGGTTGCCGTGCATGCGGTACCAGATGTAGTAGTGGACTTCCGGCGCCGGCGCGCTCACGCGAGCTTCGGCCGGTTGGGCGCCACCTGGGCGGGGACGGCATAGGGCAGGTCCAGCAGCGTCAGCTGCGGGCCGTCAGGCGCGCCGAGGTGCAGCGTTGATTCGGCGACCGCCTGCGTTTGCACGACGGCGAGAAGATCGCCGCCGCCGCCGGGCGCGGGTGCGGCGTTGATCACGGTCCCGCACGCCTGGTCGCCGAACACGGTGCTGTAGAGCGGTGCGCCGGGCGACGGCGGATCGCCGTCATGATGCAGCCGGAAGAGACGCTCTTTCAGCTTGCCGAGGTAGTGCATTCGCGCGACGATCTCCTGCCCGGGATAGCAGCCCTTCTTGAAGTTGACGCCACCGACCAGGTCCCAGTTGGCCGCCTGCGGGATAAAGAGATCCTGGGTGGCGGCGGCGACCGTGGCGATGCCGGCGGCGATGGCGTGCCAGTCCCAGTGTGTGGCGGCGACCAGGTTCGCATGCGCGGCCAGCCGTTGACCGGTGGCATCGGCCAGCGCAATCGGGACGTGGACCAGCACGCGCCCATCGGAGGTGGTAACGATGTCAGCGCCGTCATGCGTGACGCCGTGGCCGGCCTCCGGTGCCGCCCCCAGCGCCGAGCGCACCGCCTGGCGCGCAGCGGTGCCGGACACACCGAAGCACCTGCCGTCGGAGGTGTGGTCGGTGACGACCACCTTGGCGCGCATGACGAACATCGCGAGGCGTTTGCGCAACGTGGCCGCCAGGTCGGCCGCGACAAACGCCTGGAATGATGTTGCCGAGGTGCGCCACAACAGCATCGTGGCCAGCATCCGGCCCTTGGGGGAGTTGTATGACGTCCACTGCGCGGCGCCTTCGCCAAGGGCTGCGACGTCGTTCGAGAGCTGTCCCTGCAGGAACGACGCCGCGTCCACGCCGTCGAAGCTGATGTAGCCGGCCTGGGGCAGGGCCGAAACGGCGGCGCGCAGCGGGTCGATGGCCACCGGGCGGGCGGCGGATGTGGTGGTGGCGGGGGGCAAGATCATCTCGGAAGGATGGGTGCGGGAGGTGGCCAGGACAAGGGCGGCGGAACGGGCCGGCGCCCGGGGCTGCAGGGCGTTGGCGGGGCGTTGGCGGGGCGTTGGCGGGGTGTTGGCGGGGTGTTGGCGGGGTGTTGGCGGGGTGGCCCGTGACCCTGAAAGCGTGCTAGAATAACAAGTTAACTCGGGCCCATCGATCTTGACGGGAATTCCTCCCGCAAGCCTTGGTTTCTCGATAATTCCGCACACCTCGCGGTCTTTAGGGTGTCCCGCCCCGTCGTCGCCATCGGCAACGCCATTGGCAACGCAGGGGCAGGGATCACATCCGCAGGTGGAGGCTCAACCCTGAAGGGAGTATCAC
>JBBQEY010000308.1:0-3542 GCA_038321425.1 Burkholderiales bacterium
TGCGGGCGGACTACTTGATCGCGACGATCTTGTCGTAATCGGACTTGGTGAAGCCCATCGACTCCGGAGTCGTCGTCTTCAGCACCGCGTCGGAGAAGCTCTTGCGGTCGACGGTCACGATCTGCAGGCCCTTTTTCTTGAACTCGTCGGCTAGTTCCGCTTCGCGCTTCTTGATCTGCGCCGTCGCCCTGGCCGCGGCTTCACGGGTGACTTCGGTGAAGATCTGCTTTTCCTGCGCGGTCAACTTGTCCCACACGTGCGGGGCCACCTGCGTGGTCAGGCCGTCGACGATGTGCGAGGTCATCATGATGGCCTTCTGCACTTCGTAGAATTTTTTCGCCTCGATCGTCGTCAACGGGTTTTCCTGTGCATCGACGGTGCCGTTCTGCAGCGCGAGGTACACCTCGGCGAACGCGATCGGCGTGGGGTTGGCGCCGCAGGCCTTGGGCGTGGCCATATATGCCGGGACGTCCGGCACGCGAATCTTCAAACCCTTCATGCCCGCGCAATTGGTGAACGGCTTCTGCGCCGTCGTCTGCCGGGCGCCGTAGTACGTGTAGGCCAGGATCTGGATGCCGGACTTCTTGCGGAATTCCTCGACCATCTCGGCAAAGATCGGGCTCTTCGAGTAGGCCAGCAGGTGATCGGCATCACGGAAGATGAATGGATAGTAGGCAATCCCCAGCCGCGGATAGCTGCGCGCCGCGAACGACGGGCCGCTGATGATCATGTCGACGGTGCCCAGCGCCATGCCTTGGTTGATGTCGGTTTCCTTGCCCAGCGTGCTGGCGGGGAATACTTCGATATCGAACTTGCCGTTGGTGCGCTTCTTGATTTCGGCGGCCGCCCACACCGACTCGGTGTGATACGGCTCGCTGACTTCGTAGACGTGCGCCCATTTGAGCTTCTGCTGCGCCAGCGCGGGAGCGCCGGCCACCATCGCGGCAGTTGCAACCGCCGCCAACAAGATCTTCGAGACGAAACGCATGACTCCTCCTTGCGATTTTGGAATGGTACGGGTGTCGATCCCCGCATCCGTTTGAAGAACTAAGCAGCCACTCGGCCTCATTGCACCAGCTTGCAGAACGAAACAACTTTCAGTCGGCCTCGGGTGTCGATTCGGGATCGCTCATGCCCTGCGGGCTTCGCCCCTCACGCTACCACTTGCACCTTCGTACTCTTGTTTTTATCAGCCGCGGCGGCAAACGCTGCCACGGCATCCTGCAACGGATACTGCCCCGACAGCAGCGGACGCACATCGACGCGTCGCGTCGACAGGTAATCCACTGCCCAGTCGAACTCGATGCCCCAGCGGAATGCGCCGCGGAGATCCATTTCCTTCGCCATCAATTCGTTGACCACAAAGGGCAGCGGCTCGTGCGGCAGCGTGCCCACTTGCACGACGACGCCGCCGCGCTTGGTGGCCGCGACGCATGACTTGAGCGCATTGAAGTTGCCCGACACCTCGTAGGCCACATCGAATTGCGGCGTGGTCAACTTGTCGCCTTCGCGGTCGGCACGCAGTACCGCGTCCGCCCCCACCGTCATCGCCTGCTGCAGCGGACGATCAAGCACGTCCGTGACGGTGATCTTGCGCGCGCCGGCAAGGCGCGCCGCCAGCACGGTGACGCAGCCGATCGTACCGGCACCGGTGATCAGCACCGATTTGCCGAGAAGATCACCGCCGCGATTGACCGCATGCAGGCCCACCGCCAGCGGCTCGGCAAAGGCGAGCTCACCGAGCGTGATGTCGCCCGTCACCGGATAGCACTGGCGCTCGCCCATCACGAAGTACTCCTGGAACATGCCCTGCACATGCGGGAAGAGGCTGGCGCTGCCGAGGAACTTCATGTTGGAACACAACTGCTCGCGGCCTTGGCGGCAACCCTCGCAGCGACCGCACGCATGCGACGGCGACACCGCGACTTTGTCACCTTTCTTCACGCGCGTGACGCCGGGGCCGACGGCCTCGACCACACCCGAGGCCTCGTGCCCCGGAATGAGCGGTTCGCGGACGATGAAATTGCCGTTGCGGCCCTCGAAGTAATAGTGAAGGTCGGAGCCGCAGATGCCGGCGGCGCCCAGGCGCAGCAGCACTTCACCGGGGCCGGGCGACGGCATGTCAACGGGTTCGATCCTCAGGTCTTCCTTGGCATGGATGCGGCAGGCAAGCATGGTGTTCTCCTTCGTCGGCGCAGGGCGCGGCCTTTACTGCAGGTGGTCCCAACTGGTCGAAAATCGCTTGTAAGCCTGGTTCAGGTGCCGCTGCATCGCCGCGCGCGCCGCGTTGACATCGCGCACCGCAATGGCCTTGTAGACGGCGCGGTGCTCGTTGATCGCGGCCTCCCACAGGGACGGCGTGTCGTAGTGGGTTTCCAGTTGCGTGTACAGCGGCGCGGAGCGTTCATCCCACAGCATCTTGACGACCGCCACCAGCGCGCTGTTGCCGGTGGCCTCCGCGATGCGCATGTGAAACTGCCGGTCGCCGTTTTGCGCCGGATGCTGGCTGGACACTTCGCGCTCCATCGAACTCAACGCCTCCGCGATCGCTTGGATCTGCACTTTCTTGCCTACCTTGGCGGCCAGCGCCGCGCACTCGGACTCGATCACGTAGCGCGCGCGGATCAATTCGAACGGCCCCGCCGTGACTTCGCTTTCGCCGTTGACCGCATGCGCGATCCCGGCTTCCTGCACATAGATGCCGGACCCGATGCGAACCTCGACCAGACCCTCCACCTCCAGCGCGATCAGCGCTTCGCGCACCGACGGGCGCGACACGCCAAGCTGCTTCGCGAGGTCGCGCTCCGGCGGCAGTCGCGCACCGGCCAAGAACTCGCCACTCTTGATGAGCGTGCGGATCTGGTCGGCGATCTGGCGATAGAGCCGGCGGGGTTCAATGCTCTGGAAAGGCATGGGCTGGTGCACGTGGCGCCAAGCGCCGCCGCGCCCCT
The DNA here is from genome assembly GCA_038321425.1 of Burkholderiales bacterium. GTDB lineage: Bacteria > Pseudomonadota > Gammaproteobacteria > Burkholderiales > Casimicrobiaceae > VBCG01. The sequence goes on from JBBQEY010000308.1 coordinate 2,952, forward strand.
CCTCTGTGGTCTGGGTCGAAAGGCTAACCCCCGCCCGGATACTGGTCAAGTGGTCTAACCAATTTTGGTCGCACGCCGGGCGAGGCTTCCCGCATTCGCATCAAATCGTATCGGGCAAGGCGCCAAACCTACGCCGATGAGCTTCGGCGAGCTCTACCACGCGTTGGACATCTTGACACCGCCGTCGTATCTTCTTATATACTAGCATACAAGTACCAGTTTCTCCTGCAAACCCGTGTCCGTCGCCCGCCCTGCCGCCCCACCGATTTCGCTCGCCGACCGCCGCCGCGGCGCGGCCGGCACGGCATACGCGTGGCTGCGGGCGGAAATCCTGTCGGGGCGGATGCGCCCGGCCCAGAGCCTGTCCGAGAACGAAATCGCGCAACGGCTAGGTGTCAGCCGGACCCCGGTGCGCGAAGCCATCATCCGCCTTGAAAGTGAAGGCTTACTAACTGTTCGGCCCCAGGTGGGAACGGCGGTCGCACCCATTGATGTCGACGCCGTCGCCGACGGCCAGTTCGTACGCGAAGCACTCGAATGCCGGACCGTAGCGATGGCCGCACGCGCCGTCACCCCTGCCGACGCCGCCCT
>JBBQEY010000309.1:0-3516 GCA_038321425.1 Burkholderiales bacterium
TATTTCGCGATGATCACGCTGGCCATCGCGCAGATGATCTATTTCTTCTGCCTTCAATCCCCGCTGACCGGCGGCGAAGACGGTATCCAGTCGGTACCGCGTGGCAAGCTCTTCGGCTTCATCGATCTCACGAACACTTTGACCATGTACTTCGTGGTTCTCGCCGTCTTCGTCGGTGCATTCCTGCTGATCTACCGGATCGTGAACTCACCGTTCGGCCATGTGCTGAAGGCCATCCGCGAAAACGAGCCGCGCGCGATCTCGCTCGGTTACGACGCCGACAAGTACAAGCTGATCGCCTTCGTGCTGTCGGCGGGCCTGTCGGGGTTGGCGGGGTCGGTCAAGGCCATCGTGTTCCAGCTGGCGTCGTTGACCGACGTGCACTGGTCGATGTCCGGCGAAGTGGTGCTGATGGTATTGCTGGGCGGCATGGGCACGATCTTCGGGCCGGTGGTGGGCGCGTTCGCGATCATCGGGCTCGAAAGCTACCTGGCGAGCTTCGGGCAATGGGTGACGGTGATGACGGGTCTCATTTTCGTCATCTGCGTGCTGGCCTTCCGGCGCGGCATCGTCGGCGAGCTTGACGCCTGGTGGGCCAGGCGCCGCCGCTGATCGTGCGGCGCTGGCTCTGCCTGCTGGCCTTGGTGGCGGCCGCCGGGGCGGGCGCGCAGGACTACGCAATCGAGGGCAGCTGCCGCGACGGCGCCCTGCATGGCGCCTACGAACTGCGCGGTGGCAACGGGCAGGTCCGCGTCGTAGGCGCGTTCAGCCGCGGCAAGCGCACCGGCAGTTTCCTTTACTGGTCATCGTCCGGCACGCGGATTGCGCAGTTGCCCTTTGACGATGACATTCTCTCGGGCACGCTGGCGCTCTGGTACTCCCCCGGCGACCGGCGAGGCGAGGCGCGGCAGAAGCTCGAAGCGGCCTATGTCGCCGGCAAGCTGCATGGCCGCAAACGCTCGTGGTATCCGGATGGACAGTTGCGCGCCGAGTACCGCTACGACCAGGGCGCGCTGATTGAGGCCCGCGTGTTCACCGAAAGCGGGAAGGCCTTCGACCCGGCGGAAGCCCGGGCGCAGGCAGCCACCGACCTGGCCATGGACGACCGGTTCTATGCCACGCTGGACGAGATCGTCCGCACCCACCGCCCGCGATGCGCACCCGCCTCGGATCGCCTCGAGCGCTCCTGAGCCCCAACATGCTGAAAAATAGTGCGTAATGGTCAATGTGGGTGCATCCTGCCGCTGGTTTGACGCACTGCGGTAACCAAGCTAGATTGCCGCCATACAGGTGGCAGGCGCCATGCGCCACAGCCACCGCACCTGTTTCCCCATCCGAGTTCGAGGTTTTCATGCGAGTCGCCGCCCGTTTCCACCGCTTCGCCGCAGCCGTCGCCATCGCGTCGGCGTTGGCCATCGCCGCGCCTGCCACGGCGCAGGAACTGAAGATTGCCGTTGCCGCCGACATCACGTCGATGGACCCGCACTTCTTCAACCTGTTCCCGAACAACAACATGGCTGAACACATCTTCGACAAGCTCGTGCAGATGAGCCCCGATTCGCAGATGATTCCCGGCATCGCCACGTCGTGGAAGCCGCTCGACGACAAGACGTGGGAGTTCAAGCTTCGCAAGGGCATCAAGTTCCATGACGGCAGCGAGCTGACGGCCGAGGACGTCGCGTTCTCGATCGATCGCGTGGCGCTGATCCCGAACAGCCCCGGCCCCTTCGTTGCCTACACCAAGGCCATCGTCGGCAAGGAAATCGTCGACCCGTACACGATCCGCTTCAAGACTGCGGTGCCGCACCCGCTGATGCCGAACGACCTGTCGACGATCTACATTGTGTCGAAGAAGGTCGCGACCGGTGCCACGACCGAGGACTTCAATTCGGGCAAGGCCACGATCGGCAGCGGCCGGTACAAACTGGTGCGATACGTCAACGGCGACAAGGTGGACCTGGTCCGCAACGACGCCTACTGGGGCGAAAAGCCGGGCTACGAGAAAGTGACATTCCGGATCATCAAGGACGGGGCCTCGCGGATGGCGGCGCTGCTGTCGGGCGACGTCGACGCGATCGAGCAGCCGCCGACCCCCGACATCGCGCGGCTCAAGACCGATCCCAAGTTCACGCTGACGTCGAAAATCTCGCACCGCGTGATCTACTTCAACTTCGACCACCTGTCGCGCGTCAGCCCCTTCGTCTTTGCGAAGGATGGCAAGCCGCTCGACAAGAACCCGCTGCAAGATGTCCGCGTGCGTCGCGCCATCTCCAAGGCCATCAACCGCCCAGCCATTGCCGAGCGCGTGATGGAAGGCCAGGCCATTCCGTCTGGCCAGCTGGTATCAGAAAAGTTCTTTGGCCACAACCCGGCACTTAAGGCCGAGGTGTACGACGTCGAGGATGCGAAGAAGTTGCTGGCGGAAGCCGGTTACCCGAATGGCTTCAACATCACGATCCACGGGCCGTCGGGCCGGTACGTGAATGACGAGAAGATCGTGCAGGCCGTGGCGCAGATGCTGTCGCGCGTCGGTATCACCGCGAAGGTTGAAACGGCGCCGATGGGACCGTATTCCGGCCGCGCCGCGAAGCAGGAATTCAGCTTCCACATGGTGGGCTGGGGCGCGTCGACCGGTGAAGCTTCGTCGCCGCTGCGCTCGCTGCTGGCCACGTTCAACCGTGACAAGGGCCTGGGCGCCGTCAATTGGGGCCGCTACTCGAACACGAAGGTGGACTACCTGGTCGAGCAGGCGCTGCAACAGGTCAACGACGAAAACCGCTTGAACATGCTGCAACGGGCCACCGACCTGTCGATGCAGGATCTCGGCATCATGCCGATCCACTTCCAGTTCACGATCTGGGCGACGAAGAAAAACGTACAGTACACGCCGCGCACCGACGAGTACACGCTCGCCTTCCAGTTCAAGCCGGTCAAGGGCTGATCGTCGTGACGGCAACGCCCCGTTCGCACCTCGATGCAGGGTGCGCATCGGGGCTGGCGGCACGTGCCGCCCCTGCACGGCGCGTCCGCACGCTCTAGCCCCACCCGGCGGAACCCATGCTCGTCTTCATCATCCGCCGCAGCATGCAGAGCGTGGTCGTGCTGCTCATCATGTCGCTGCTGGTGTTCGTCGGCGTGTATGCGATCGGCAACCCGATCGATATCCTGATCAACCCGCAGGCCGACCAGATCGACCGCGAGCGTGCCATCGCTGCGCTCGGCCTCGACAAGCCGCTGTGGGAACAGTACCTGGTGTTCCTCAAGGGCGCGTTGACGGGCGACCTCGGCCGCTCGTTCGTGCATGCCACCTCCGCGCTCGGCCTGATCCTCGAGCGGATGCCGGCGACCATGGAACTGGCGATCGCTGCGATGGTAATCGCCGTGACACTGGGCATTCCGCTGGGCCTGTGGGCAGGCCTGCGGCCCAACGGGATTGCCGGCCGCACGATCATGGCGGGTTCCATCCTCGGCTTCTCGCTGCCGACGTTCTGGGTGGGCCTGATGCTGATCATGGTG
>JBBQEY010000310.1:0-3443 GCA_038321425.1 Burkholderiales bacterium
GGCCTTGCGCAGGCGCGCGTCGATCTGCTGGTAACCCTCGACGTCCTCATGCGAGTGCGGCGACGTGCGCGCCGCCTCGTATTGCACGCGCAGTTCGTCGAAGAGCGAGCTTCCGGCGGGTTGCAACATGGCGGACCTTCCTGGCGGTGGACGATGGACAGCGGCAGGGTGGGAAGTTTAGCCCCACCAGCACCGCGAGGCGCCGACGATCAGCGAAAGCGCCGGCCGGCCTCGATGCCGAGGCCGCTGACCACGCTGCCGAAGAGATCGCCGACCACGACACGGCTCGCCCGGAACCCGCCCTGGAAGGCCTGGCGCAATGCCGTCATGCCGCTCGAACCGCCGGTGAAATACAGCGTCGAGATCGCCGCGGGTTGCAGCCCCGCTGCCTGCACGGTGGCCGTGCCCAGCTTCACCAATCGCGCCAGCAGGTCGGCCAGCAGCGCGATCAACGCGTCGCGCCGCGCGGTGGCGGAGAGCCCGGGTTCGATGTGCGCGAGATCGATGGTGGTGCTGGCGACGGTGGAGAGTTCGATCTTCGCGGTCTCCGTGCGACCGATCAGCTCGTGTCCGAGGCGCTCCTCCACGACGTGACGCAAACGGTGGAACGGCACCAGGTCGATGAAGAAGGCCTGCAACTCGCGCAAGGTTTCGCGCGTGGCCGCGCCATACAGAAGGTTGATCCGGTGCCACGTCGAGAGTTCGAAATACAGCGTGTCGGGAATCACGAGGCCGCGGCGGCCAATGGACTTGTACCCCAGCGTCGGCATGATCCACGACATGTTGAGTCGTGAATCGAAGTCCGTACCGGCGATGTGGATACCGTCGTTGGCCAGCACGTCGCGCTGCCGGTCCGTGCGCGGCCGGCGATCCGGTCCCAGCCGCACCACGGTGAAGTCCGCCGTGCCGCCGCCGACGTCGATGACCAGCACTGTTTCCTCCCGGTCGAGGGTGCGCTCGTAGTCGAAGGCGGCCGCGATCGGCTCGAACTGGAACTCGATGTGGCGGAACCCGGCCGCCCGCGCGCACCTGGACAGCGTGGCCTGCGCATGCCGGTCACGCACCGCATCGTCATCGACGAAGCGCACGGGCCGCCCCAGCACGACCTCGTTGAGCTTGCCCCGGGCCTCAACGCTGGCGCGATCGCGCAGCATCCGCAGGTACAGCGTGAGGATATCGGTGAAGGCCATCGCGCGGTCGCCGATCGCTGTCTTCTCGTCGATCAGCGTGCTGCCGAGCAGGCTTTTCAACGCGCGCATCAGTCGGCCCGGCGTCCCGTCGAGATACGTGCGCACTGCCTCGCGCCCGTAGCAAACGGACGGCGGCGGATCGGTGGAGAAGAAGACCGCGCTGGGAATATCGGTGGCGCCGTCCTCGAGCGGCAGCCGCCGCACCGAGTTGCCCTCTGGCAGCGCCACGCCGGAGTTCGAGGTGCCGAAGTCGAGCCCGCAGGCCGTCATCGGGGCGGCGGCAATCGCGATCGCAGCGCGGACGGCAGGTACTGCAGCACCCACGCGCGACTGCGATGCCAGAACGCCGACAGCAGCAGCAATGCGGAGCCGAGGAGTAGTGCCGTGAATGCAAAGCCCAGGCTCACCACGCCGAACTGGTGCAGCAACGCACTGAAGGTATAGAGCACGTAGCTCAGTGCCGCCACCATCAAGGCGCGCCGGTCGATCGTCAGCGATACCAGCGCGATGGCCGCATACAGGCCCGCGACCAGCAGCGCGGAGGCCAGTGTCGTACTGTCACCCTTCGCCACACCCAGGCCACCGAACACGGCGTGAACCAGCATGGGCGCAGCCAGCAGGTGGAGCCAGAAAGCGGCGTCCGACCGGCGCGTCAGTCGCACCGGGTCAGCGGCGTCCCAACGCAGCGCGAGCGCGAACACCAGGAGCCCGGTGACGAGGGCAATGAGCGGTGTCCATTCCTCCGCGCGCGGTACCGTCGTCAGCAACAGCGTCACCGCACCACTCAATGCCGCCGCCACACCCAGCGCAACCGTGATCGGGACACGGAACCGCCACCAGTGCAACCACGCGCCGAACGTGGCTGCGATGCTTCCCACGACCCAGCCCATGCTGGAGTGATCGACATGGAAGACACCTGCGGCAACAATCGCGCCGACGAAGGCCACGGCCAGCACGATGGCCGGCAACGCCATGTGCCGCTTGCGGACGAAGAACTCCGCGAGTCCCCACGCGCAGAAGGCCACGGCCACGGCACCGAGCCAGGCGGCCACCGATGCGCCGATCGCCGCCACGGACACCAGAAGCAGTCCGCACGCGATCACGACGAAGATGTCGTTGAATCCGGTGACGAGGCGGAAGCGCTCGTCATCGGCCGCCGACCCGACGCGGTTCCCCGCGACGTGGTCGCGGAATGCTGCCGCCGTGGCTTCGGTCAACACGCCGGCCTCGACGGCCGACGCCAGTTCCTCTTCGCTGTACATGGGTGTCCGGCTGTGACGCCGTCCGTGGAACGAAGGCCGCAGTCTAATCGTTGTGGCGCTTGGCAGCGCACGCCGGCTCGCCCACAATCGGGAATTCCTGACCCCATCGCCCGTGCTTGTGAGCCCATTCAAGCTGACGTACTCGACCATGTTCGCGCCGCCGCAAGCGCTGCATGAGAATTTCGCCGCCGCCGTCGACCGCGTCGTCGCCGGGTTGGGCCGGATGCACGGTGTCTATCTCGACGGCGCCGTGGTCATGCGGAATGCGACGACGGCCAAGCGCGATCCCGCCAATCTACAGCGGATCCTGGGTCACTTCTCGCTGGCGAGTGTTGCCGACGTTGGCACAGCCGTGGCGGCAGCGCGCCGCGCTTTTCCGGCCTGGCGGGCCACGCCGTGGCAACGCCGCGTCGAGCTGCTGGCCACGGTTGGAGAGATCGTCAATGCACGGCTCTACGACCTTGCCGCAGCCGTCTCGCTCGAAGTCGGCAAGAACCGGATGGAAGCCCTGGGCGAAGTGGCCGAGGTCAGCGCCTTCATCGACATCTACGCGCGGCAGATGGTCGAGAACCACGGTTACGATCACTCGCTCCCCGATGATCCGTTGCCTGGCTTCACCAGCCGTAATCGCAGCGTACTGAAGCCTTATGGTGTGTGGGCGATCATTGCGCCGTTCAATTTTCCGTTCGCGTTGGCGGGCGGTCCCGCGGTCGCCGCGTTGCTGGCCGGCAATACCGTCGTGCTGAAAGGCTCGCTCGATACGCCGTGGTCCGGGCTGCTGCTGGCGCAATGCCTGCATGAAGCAGGCGTGCCGCCGGGCGTGTTCAACTACCTGGTCGGTGACGGCGCCCATGTCGGCGAGGCGCTGATGGCGCATGACGGGATCGACGGCATCACGTTCACGGGGTCACACGCCGTGGGCATGCACATCCTGCGCACGCAGGCCGCGCGTGACTACCCGCGCCCGTGCATCGCCGAGATGGGTGGCAAG
>JBBQEY010000311.1:0-3411 GCA_038321425.1 Burkholderiales bacterium
CTACGAGTTGTGGCTGACCGGACTCGATCTCGGCGCCCGCGGCGGCGGCCACGGCCGGGCATTGCTGGCCGCGCTGTTCGCGACCACGCCGGGGCAAAGCACGTGGATCGTGCGCGCGCAACGCACGTCGCGCTATGCCAAGGCACTGGAACACCTGCTGGCCGACTTCGGCTTCAGCAGCGTGGGCGATACCGCGCGGCTGCGCTGGTTCCTACACGCTGACGCACCCGCGGAACTGGCGTCGCAAGTGCGTGATGTCGTCGAAGCACGGCGCGCGCTAAACTAGACACTTCCTGATCATTGGCCTGGCGCGGCGGATTACGCCGCCCTCGCATCGTCATGTCCCGTTCCCGCGACAACGCCGTGAATGTGCTGGGTTCGCCGCTGGCACCTTGCAGCGACTCGTTGCAGACGGGCTTTTTTCGCAACGGTTGCTGCGACACAGGCCCGGACGATACCGGCATGCACACCCTCTGCGCCGTAATGACCGAGCCCTTCCTCGTGTTCTCCCGCTTGTCCGGCAACGACCTGTCCACGCCGCGCCCGGAATGGGGCTTTCCCGGCCTCGTCGCGGGCGACCGCTGGTGCGTATGCGTCGGCCGCTGGCGCGAGGCGCTGGCCGCAGGCGTGGCGCCACCGGTCGTGCTGGCCGCCACGCACGAGGAAGCGGTGGCGGTGGTCACGCTGGAAGATCTCGAGCGTCATGCCGCACCGTGACGTGATGTGCACGTCACTACCTGTCATCCTTCAGAGGAGTCGCTGACCGTGTCCAATTCCAGCATCGATGTGCGCGTTGTGGAGGCCGGCCGTGGTGCCCGCTGGTGGGTGGAAGGCTGGCACACGTTCACCTCGAATCTCTGGACGTGGATCGGCATCATGATCATCTTCCTCATCATCTCGATGCTGATCGCATGGGTGCCCTACGTCGGCGATGTCGGCCATTCGCTGCTGGCCCCGGTGTTCATCGGCGGCCTGATGGTCGGTTGTCATGCCATTGACCGTGGACAGCCGCTCAAGGTGGCGCACCTCTTCGAGGGATTCCAGGGCGTGCATTTCGTGCCGCTGCTGATCATCGGCGCGCTCAACATCGCGCTGACGCTGCTGATGTACGGAATCATCGGCGCCGGCATCGTCGGCGTATCGATGACGGACATGCTACGTTCCAGTGGCGCCGATCCCTTTGCGGCTTTCTCGAGCTCGGCCATGCGGATGGGGCTTACCGGATTGCTTGCGCTGCTGGCGGTGCTCGTGATCGCCGCGATCATGTGGTCACTCAACTGGCTGGCACCCGCGCTGGTGGTGCTGCGCGGCGCCACCGCCGTCGAGGCAATGAAGGCCAGTTTCATCGCCTGCTGGCGCAACTGGGCACCCTTCCTCGTCTACGGCCTCGTCGCCGTCGCCGTGGCGGGCCTCGTGTTCGCGGTCTTCGCAGCGCTGGCGCTGACGTTCGGGATCTCCGCGTTCACGACGGACAGCGGGATCGCCGCGCTTATCGGGCTTGTCATCGTGTTCGGCATCGTCGTCGCGCTGACGATGTTGGTCGTGGGCCCGACCGTGTTCGGCACCACCTATGCGAGCTACAGGGATACGGTGGCCGACGCGCCGGGTGGCGATGTCACCAATCCGGCGTATCGCTGAATCACGTCGAGGCGCTCGCGGCGACGACCGGCGCCGGATTCAGTGCGCCTGATCCCAGTTCGCGCCCACGCCGACGTCCACCACCAGCGGCACGCGCAGTTGCGCGACCGAGGTCATCAGTCCCGGCAGGTCGCGCCTGACGCGATCGAGCTCGGCGTCCGGCACCTCCAGCACCAACTCGTCGTGCACCTGCAGCAGCATCCGCGTGCCGAGGTTCTCGCGATCGAGCCAGCCCTGCACGCTGATCATCGCGAGCTTGATCAGGTCCGCGGCCGTGCCCTGCATCGGCGCGTTGATGGCCGCGCGCTCCGCACCGGCGCGGCGCGGTCCGCCACCGGCCTTGATGTCGGGCAGCCATAGCCGGCGGCCGAACACGGTTTCAACGTAGCCCTGCTCACGCGCCACTTCGCGCGTGCGCTGCATGTACTGCGCGACACCCGGATAACGCGCAAAATACTTGTCGATGAACTGTTGCGCCGCGCCGCGTTCGATGCCCAGTTGCTGCGCAAGTCCGAATGCACCCATGCCGTAGATGAGGCCGAAGTTCACGGCCTTGATGTAGCGCCGCTGGTCCACGGTGACGTCCTCCGGCGGTACGCCGAAGATTTCGCCCGCCGTGGCACGATGGATGTCGCGGCCCTCGTGGAATGCGCGCAGCAGCGCCGGGTCTTCGGACAGGTGAGCCATGATCCGCAACTCGATCTGCGAATAGTCGGCAGACACCAGCATGTGGCCCGGCGGCGCGATGAATGCCTCGCGGATACGCCGGCCTTCCGCGGTGCGCACCGGTATGTTCTGCAGGTTGGGGTCGGAAGACGCGAGACGCCCGGTCACGGCCGTGGCTTGTGCGAACGTGGTGTGCACGCGGCCCGTCTTCGCATTCACCATCAGCGGCAGCTTGTCGGTGTAGGTGGACTTGAGCTTCGCCACCGAGCGATGTTCGAGCAGCACCTTGGGCAATGGATAGTCGGCGGCCAGCTCCTGCAGCACTTCCTCGTCCGTGGAGGGCTGGCCGGTGGCGGTCTTCTTCACCACCGGCAAGTTCATCCGCGTGAACAGAATCTCGCCCAGTTGCTTCGGCGACCCGAGGTTGAACGGCTGTCCCGCCAGCTGGTGCGCCTGCTGCTCCAGCGCCACGACCCGTTCGCCGAGCTCGCGGCTCTGCTTCGCGAGCAATGCGGAATCGATCAGGATGCCGTTGCGCTCCATGCGGAACAGCACCTCCCGCACTGGCATCTCGATCTCCCGATAGATGAAGCCGAGCTTGGCATCGGCCGCCACGGCAGGATGCAGCACGTGATGCAGCCGCAACGTGATGTCGGCGTCCTCCGCCGCGTATTCCGTCGCCCGATCGAGCGCCACCTGCTCGAAGGGAATGCGGTTCGCGCCCTTGCCCGTCACATCATCGTAGGAAATCGTCTTGATGTTGAGGTGCCGCCATGCGAGGCTGTCCAGGTCGTGCGGCTTGCCTGATTCCAGCACGTAGGACTCGAGCAGCGTGTCCTGCGCCACGCCGCGCAGCGCCAGATTGTCGTTGGCCAGCGCGTGCTGGTCGTACTTCAGGTTCTGTCCCAGCTTCTTCTTCGCGGGATCAGCGAGCCACGGCGCCAGCCGCTGCAGCGTCGCGGCGCGATCGAGTTGCGCGGGCACGCCCGCGTAGCGGTGATCGAGCGGGATGTAGCACGCGCTGCCGGGTTCCACCGACAGCGACACGCCGACGATGCGCGCCTGCATCGGGTCGAGGCTGGTGGTCTCGGTGTCGAAGGCAACGAG
>JBBQEY010000312.1:0-3406 GCA_038321425.1 Burkholderiales bacterium
GATCGACGATGCGTCGGCGGATCCGGCGATCGACGGTTACCTGAGCGAGCTCGAAGCGGCAGGACGCGCCACCGTCATCCGGCAGCCGTCGCGCCAGGGTGTGGCCGCCGCCATCAACCGCGGCTTCGGACTGCACCGCGACCGCGATGTGGTCATGCTGCAATCGGATGCCGAGGTGGCCAACGACTGGCTCGACCGCCTCGTCCACCATGCCGCCGCGCGCGGTGTCGGCGTGATCGGCACGTTCACCAACAACGCCGGCGTCGCCACCTATCCGCTGCCGCGCAGTGCCAATCCGTTGCCGGCGGGAGAGACTGTGGCGTCGCTCGATGCGTTGTTTGCGCGCGCCAACAGTGGGGCTTCCGCCACCTTGCCGGCCGTCGATGGGCCGTGCCTCTACTTCCGCCGCGAATGTCTCAGTGCGGTGGGTGCGCTCGACGGCACGCCGCTGGGCAGCGATTACGGCATCGAGATCGACTTTTGCCTGCGCGCCGGCAGCGCGGGTTTTCGCCATCTGCTGGCGGGCGACGTGTTCGCCGGGCATGCGGGCCATGGCTCGTTCGGCGCGCGCGAGGCCGAGGGCCTCGCCGATCGCACCGAGCAGGCACTGGCCAATCTCTATCCGATGTACATCGCACAGAAAAAGAGTGCGCTCGAAGCCGAGCCTGCGCGCCCATTTTCACGGCGAGTCGACCTGCTGCGCCTCGCGCAGTCGGGCAAGCGCATGCTGGTCTTCGTGTCGCATCCGTGGGGCGGCGGCATCCGCCGCTACATGCACGACGTCGCCGCGTTGGCGTCGGCGCGCTGTGAGGTGCTGTACCTCGAACCCGCCGTGGGCGATACCGTCAAGCTGTCGTGGCCGCAGCAGGCCGAGAGCTTCGCGCTGTACTTCACACTGCCGGGTGACCTGCCACTGCTGGCCGAGACCTTGCGCGGCATCGGCGTCGATCGCCTGCACTACCACCACGTCCATCTGCAGCCGCGATCGATCCTCGAGCTCCCGGCCGCCGCGGGCATTGCGTACGACTGCACGCTGCACGATTACTACGCGATCTGTCCACAGTATCACTTGGTGACCGAAGACGGCCGTTATTGCGGCGAGCCGGGGCCTGCGGGTTGCGCCGCCTGCCTCGCCAAGCGTCCCGCGCAATGGGGGCTCGACATCGCCGAGTGGCGAGCCGCCTTTGGCCGCCTGCTGCGCGAAGCCGATCGGGTGATCGCGCCGTCGGAGGATGTCAGCACGCGCATCCACGGCTACTTCCCCGATGTGAGGATCGACGTCTGGCCGCATCCGGAAGACACGCCACCGCCACCGCCGCGCGTGATCCGCGTGGCGGTCCTCGGCAACCTGTCGCCGGAAAAGGGCCTGCATGTCGTAGCCGAGTGCGCGCGGGACGCGCGGCTGCGCGGCCTGCCGCTCACCTTTCGCGTGCTGGGCTCGACGACGGAACCCGTGCCGCAGGCACCGGACGTGCCCTTGACGATTTACGGACAGTACGTCGACAGCGAGCTGCCGCGGCTGATTGCCGCGGAACGGCCCGACGTGCTGCTGTTCGCCGCGCAGGTGCCCGAGACCTATGCGTACACGATGTCGGTGGCGCTGCAATCCGGGCTGCCGATCGTGGCGTCGGCGCTGGGCGCGTTTCCCGAGCGTCTTGAAGGCGTGCCGCGATCCACGATTATCCCGTGGAATGCGCCTCCTTCGGCATGGAATGATGCGTTGGTGGCGGCCTCCGGCGTGGTCGAGCGCAGCCGCAAGACGCTTTCCAGCGCGGTGTTGCGGAGCCCCACACGATGACTCCGGCGCGTTACCTCTCGCTCTACCTCGCACCGTTGCCGGAAACCGCGCGCACACGGCCGCTGCCCGATCCACTGCCGGCGCTTCGTACCGGCAACTACTTCCTGAAGGAAGGCCAACAGGAGGAAGAGCCGCTGTCGTTGCCGCAACTCTTTACCGCCGGTGTCGAATGCGGACATACGGCGGCGCGTACCGAGTTGAAGCACCGAATCGGTACCGTCAACGCGCAACTCGAGCACTTCCGTGCCGTGCGTGACCGCGCGCAGGGGGACCGCGAGCAACTAGCGGCCGAAGTGGTGGCCACGCAGCGCAAGTTTCACTTCGCGCAGATCCAGATGTCGGAAATGCAGGCGCAGGTGTCCGAGGTGCAGGTCCGCGCCGGACAGATGCAGCATCACGCCGACCATCTCGAGTCCTCGCTCGATGCCGCCCGCGATCGCATCGATGAACTGGAAGGCTCGACTGCGTGGCGCTTGACCCGGCCACTCCGCGACGCGGCGCATGGCGCCAAGGTTTCACTCGCCCGCTTCCGTGCCTGGCGCGCCGGCGTGCGGCGGATCCCGCAGTTGTCGGCGTCGGCGTGGTCGTTGTTGCGCGCCGAAGGTCCGGGCGCGGTCGCACGGCGCGGCTGGGCGAAGGTCAATCGCGAGGCCGCCTACAAACCCCCCGTCCCGGAGCAGTTCAAGCTCGAGGAAACACTCACGCCGCTGGCCTTTCCGCCGGTCGAGGCGCCGCGCGTCTCGATCGTGATCCCGGTCTACGGCAAGGCATTGTTGACGTTCACTTGCCTGAAGAGTGTGGAGGCCAATACGGGCGCGGGCACGTTCGAGGTGATCGTGATCGACGATGCGTCGCCGACGTCGGTTGCCGATGAACTGGCCAACGTGTCGGGCGTGCGCTTCGAGCGCAACGGCACCAACCTCGGCTTCATCGGCACGTGCAATCGCGGCGCGGAGCTGGCGCGCGGTGAGACCGTCGTGTTTCTCAACAACGACACGATCGTGATGCCCGGATGGCTCGACGCGATGCTGGCGGTGTTCAAGGATCATCCGGAGGCCGGACTGGTCGGCGCCAAGCTCGTCTATCCCGATGGCCGGCTGCAGGAAGCGGGCGGCATCGTGTGGCGCGATGGCTCGGCCTGGAACTGGGGTCGCGACGACAATCCGGACAAGCCTGAATACAACTATGTGCGCGAGGTCGACTACTGCTCCGGCGCGTGCCTCGCGATTCCCACGCAGTTGTTCCGGGCGCTGGGCGGCTTCGATGCGCGGTATGCGCCGGCGTATTACGAGGACACCGACCTAGCCTTCGCCGTGCGCGCGGAAGGCCGCAAGGTTTACTATCAGCCGGCCGCTGTCGTCGTGCATTTCGAGGGGCAGACCTCCGGCACCGACGAGACCACAGGCGTCAAGCGTCATCAGGTGGTGAACCGCGGCACCTTTGCCACCAAGTGGGCCACCACGCTGACCAACCACCGCGCGAACGGCATGCAGCCGGAGTTCGAGCGCGACCGCTGGGCGCAGTTGCGTGTACTGGTCGTCGACGCGTGCATGCTCACGCCGGATCACGATGCCGGCTCGATGCGGATGCTGGCCATCCTCGAGATCC
>JBBQEY010000313.1:0-3387 GCA_038321425.1 Burkholderiales bacterium
AGCAGCGTGCCGAGTGCAAGGCACACCGAAAGCCCCATGCGTTCCCAGATCAGTTCTGACACCGGCTGCTGCCATTCGAAACTGATGCCGAAATCGCCGCGCAGCACACCGGATATCCAACGCCAATACTGGATGAGGAACGGCTGACCGAGCCCGTAGCGCTCGCGCAGCGCATCGAGCCGCCCGACATCAACGTCATCGCCGGACGCGGCCAGCGTCGCGGCGAAGCTTGTCAGATAGTCCCCCGGCGGCGCCTGGATCAATGCAAAGCTGACCAGGGACACCGCGACCAGGAAGGGCACTGTCCACAGGATGCGTCGGACGATGTAGGCGAGCAGCATGCGCTAGCGCCCGGGTGCGCGGCGTTGCGGCGTGCTCCAGAACCAGGTCTGCGGCTGCGTCGGTGCAGGCGTCGGGTAGAACCATGACGCCGGCATCGATTGCGGCACGTTGACCAGGCCACTTGCCACGATCCCGTAGGAGGGCAGCGCCTTGCTGACACTGAACACCTCGAACTCGTCGGCCGCGATGTCGGCGATGCGCAGCATCAGCGCGCGCCGTGCCTCCGGCTCGACCGTTGCGCGCGCCTGGTCGTAGAGCCGCATGCGTTCGCGGATCGAGGCCGGCGGCTCCTCGCCCTGCGCCCCGCCCGAGCGGTACCACTGCACCCAGGGGATGCCCCAGCGGCTGTCATGGTGCACCGGCACGATCTGCTGCGGGATCTCGCCCGGTACCCAGCTGGACTGCCCGCCCCAAACGGCCGCGTCGTGATCGTTCCCCTCGGATGTGCGCTGGAAGAAGAAGGTGCGCTCCAGCGCGTTGACGTCCATCGCCACTCCGATCCGGCGCCATTGCTGGCTGATCAGCTGCAACATATCAACCTGCTCAGGCTGCAGCGTCGGGATCACGTCGATGCGAAAGCGCAGCGGCCGGCCGGAGGGCAACAGACGCATCCCGTCAGGGCCGCGTCGCAAGCCCATCGCATCCAGCAACCGGTTCGCCTCGGCGGGATTGTGGTCGAGGAACTGGGTCGCGAGCCGGCGATGGAAGTTCGGGTGGTCTTCGAAGGGACCGTTCTGCCAGGGCTCACCATCGCCGAGCAGCGCGGTTTCGATGATCGGCTTGCGGTCGATGCCGTGCGAGAGCGCCACGCGGAAATCGCGCGTGTTGAAGATGCGCCGCCACTCCGGATCCTTGTGGGTCAGGTTGAGGTTGATGACCATGTTGGTGCCGCCGACGGGCGCCGCCTCCACGAACCGGTAGTTTCCGCGCTCGCGGTTCTGCGCCAGCACGGGGCGGTTGGCGGCGGTGTCCAGATGGCGAATCTGGAAGTCGATCCGGCCGGCGATCGCCTCCAGCACCAAGCTCTGCACGTCCTGCGCGATCGGCGCGAACAGCTCATCAATGTAGGGCAGCTGGTTTCCAGCCGTGTCCACCTGCCAGAAGTAGGGGTTGCGCGCCATCATCACGCGCGTGGCGCCGCCGACATAAGGCTCCCGCACCACCCACGGGTCGAGTGTCGGCCGGTCGGGATTGCCCCAGCGCGACGGGATCTCGAGGTCACCGCAGCGCGCGAGGAACAGGTTCTGCCAGTCCGCCGCATTCGCCGCGCGCACCAGCTCCGCGACGTTCGGGTTGTGGCGCGGCAGGAACTGGCCGCAATAGTGCCTAGCGTAGAGCACGGGGTGCTGGCCGAGCGGCGAGGCAAGCTCGGCAAGGAAATCGCCGTTCGATTCGCGGAACGTGAAACGGACGGTATGGGGGCCGAGCTTCTCCACCCGGACATTCTCCGTGCCCGTTCGATAGCGTGGCGGCGTCGGCGCCAACGCGCCGGCGAGCACGATGTCGTTCATATTGAACACGACATCGTCGGCGGTGAAGGGCGCCCCGTCCGACCAGCGCATTCCCTCGCGCAGGTGGAAGGTGAAGACGCGCGCATCCTCGCTGACCTCGAACGCGCGCGCGACATTGGGCACGACGCGCGTGTATTGCGGATCCCAGCGCACCAAGCCCTGCGGCCCGACGATGCGCAGGATGTGATTTTGGTCGGAACTGCCGCGCAGGCCGAAGCGCAGCCGCCCGCCATGCACACCCACGCGCTCGAGTGGCGTGACAATTTCGGGTTGGCGGCCGACACGTTCGGCCAGCGGCGGAAGTTCGCCGCGCGCGACGCGTGGCGCCAGAATGGGCGGCTCGCCGCGCGGCTGTGCCTGCGCCGCCACCTCGCCCGCCGCGCCAAGCGCCAGGGCGCAACCTAAGATCAATACGGGCAAGCTGCGTCGCGCCGTCATGCGGCTTTCCTCCCTTGTGGCCACCGTTTGCGGCGCGCCATCCTTCTCGGACATGCTAACGCTCCGCTAACACAGATAAGGTTGTCAAACTAATTCCGAAGCAGTTAGACTTTTCCCGGGTTGTCCTGCATCAACGAGGCCAATGTCCCACTCGCGCACCCAGCCGACCGGCGCCATTCGCATCCGTAGCGCGACACGCAGCAGCGTGGCGACCGGAGCCGTGGTGCAACCGGGCGGAGCGGACGCGCCGGCCAACCGCGATCGGCTTTACGAGAGCCTGCTCGGCCGCATCCTGGCAGGCGACTACGCACCGGCCAGCCGATTGCCTAGCGAGGAGGTGCTGGCCAGGGAATTCAACGTCTCGCGCCCCGTCGTGCGGCAGGCGCTGGCGCGGCTGCGCGACGAGGATTTTATCACCTCGCGTCGTGGGTCCGGCTCCTATGTGCGCACGCCTGAGGACGAAGCGCCGGTGCTCTTTGCGCCGATCTCCTGTGTCGCCGACATCGAGCGCTGCTTTGAGTTCCGCCTCACCGTCGAGTCACGCGCCGCGGAGCTCGCAGCGCGCAACCACGGCCCGGCCGAGCTCGCCGCGCTGCGTGCGGCGCATGACCATCTCGAAGCCGTGCTGGCCACAGGGGCGCTCGGCAACGAGGCTGATTTCTGCTTCCACGACGCCGTGGCCGAAGCCGGCGGCAACCGCTATTTCCTGGAGACACTTCGCGTCATTCGACCGCACATCGACACCTGCATGCGCATGCTGCCGCGCCTGGCGCAGCGCCGAACGCCGGCGCGCATCGCGCGCGTGCAAGCGGAGCACCGCGCAATCCTCGATGCGATCGCCACGCGCGACGCGGCGGGGGCCGGCCGTGCAATGGCCGAGCACATCGTCAGCGCGCAGCGGCGCATCTTTGAGGGAGACACGGCCGCTGTCACGGGACGCGCACGATGATGCAAGCCACCATCGAACGCGTCGGCCAGGTCACTGCGCGTGTCGGCGAAGGTGCGGTCTGGGATGTGGGTGATCAGGCGCTCTGGTGGGTCGACATCCCGGCAGGCCTGGTGCATCGCCACGACCCGTCGGGCCCCGAGCAGAGCT
>JBBQEY010000314.1:0-3383 GCA_038321425.1 Burkholderiales bacterium
TAGGCGAGGCTTCAGCCTCGCGGGCGCGACGACGCATTGACCCCGCCAGTAGGCGAGGCTTCAGCCTCGCGGGCATGACGACGCATTGACCCTACATGTAGGCGAGGCTTCAGCCTCGCAGGCATGGCGACGCATTGACCCCGCGAGGCTGAAGCCTCGCCTACAGGGCGCCCCAGACATCGGGATCATCGCGATAGAATGCCAGCCATGACGAACCTCAACATCCCCGGTCTGGCGCAAACGGAAGACGTCGCCGCCTACATTGGCGCCGTCGGCGTTGCCGCGCGCGCCGCCGCGCGTGCACTGGCGCGCGCGGATTCGGCCGCGAAGGACGCGGCGCTGCGGGCCATGGCCGCGGCACTGCGTCAGGATGTCGCCGCGTTGCTGGCGGCCAATGCGGAGGACGTCATCCATGCACGCGCCGCCGGCCACGATGCTGCATTCGTTGACCGCCTTGCGCTCACGCCTGCCTCCATCGAGGCGATGGCCGTCGGCCTGGAAGCCATCGTCGCGCTGCCTGACCCCGTCGGCGCGATCACCGATCTCGCGTTCCGGCCCACTGGCATCCAGGTGGGTCACATGCGCGTGCCGCTGGGTGTCGTCGGCATCATTTACGAGTCGCGGCCCAATGTCACCGCCGATGCGGCGGGCCTGTGCCTCAAGTCCGGCAACGCCACGATCCTGCGCGGCGGTTCCGAGGCCATCCGCAGCAACCGCGCCATCGCCGCATGCGTGCATCGGGGCCTGCGTGCCGCCGGATTGCCGGAGCACGCGGTGCAGGTGGTCGCGACGACGGACCGCGCCGCGGTCGGCTTCCTGATCGCCGACGAAGCGCACGTGGACGTGATCGTGCCGCGCGGCGGCAAGAGCCTGATCGAACGGATCAGTCGTGATGCCAAGGTGCCCGTAATCAAACATCTCGATGGCGTTTGCCACGTGTACGTCGACGCCGATGCCGATGTGGACATGGCCATCCGCATCGCCGACAACGCGAAGACGCAGCGTTACTCGCCGTGCAACACGATGGAAACGCTGCTGGTGCACGCCGGCATTGCGGCGCGCGTATTGCCGCCGCTGGCCGCCATCTACACCGCCAAGGGCGTGGAAATGCGCGGCTGCGACCGCTCGCGCGCGTTGGTGCCCGCCATGAAGGCCGCCACCGAGGACGATTGGTACGCCGAGTACCTGGCGCCCATCCTCGCGATCCGCATTGTCGATTCCCTCGAAGAGGCGATGAACCACATTGCGCAATACGGCTCGCAGCACACCGATGCGATCGTCACCGGACATTACGACAACGCGCGGCGCTTCCTGCGCGAGGTCGACTCGAGTTCGGTGCTGGTGAATGCCTCGACGCGATTCGCCGACGGCTTCGAGTTCGGCCTGGGTGCGGAGATCGGCATCTCCACCAACAAGCTGCATGCGCGGGGCCCCGTCGGCCTCGAGGGCCTCACCAGCCGCAAGTGGGTGGTGCTGGGGTCGGGGCAGATCCGGACGTAAGCGGTTACAGCGCCGACAACGCGCTCTCCATGAATCGAAAGCCCCACCCGGCCCCCGATCGCGGCTGCGCCATCCCGTTCTCGATGACGATGGGCGTGTCGATGATGGCATCGATCCAGTCGAAGGACTCCGCGCCCTGCCCGTTGGGAATCGTGCACAGCAGCGGCACGTCGTAGTCGCGGTAGTAATGCGGCAGCACGGGAATCCCATGCGCGCCCGCGTAGGCGGCGGATTCGCGCCACGCTTCCACGCTGCCGAGGCGCAGCAGATCGGGTTGCCACAGGTCGATCGCGCGCCGGGCGATCAGTTCACGCAGCGGAACGAGATCGTATTCCCGCTCGCCCATCGCCAGCGCCACGCCGGCGCGGTTGCGCAGGAACGCATAGCCGTCCCAGTCGCGGTGGTCGATCGGCTCCTCGAACCAGCCGATGCCGATCTCGCGCGCGGCCAACGCGAGCGCCAGCGCGTCAGGCGGGCGCATGCCCTGATTGGCGTCGATCATCACCCGCACGTGCGGACCGACGGCCTCGCGCACCTTGCGCATGCGCGCCAAGTCGCGGCCTGGTTCGGTGGAACCCACCTTGATCTTGACGGCGGCGAAGCCTCGGCGCACATAGCTTGCGACTTCCGCCAGCAGCTCTTCGTCGCTGTAGGAGAGCCAGCCACCGCTGCCATAGGTGGGTACCGGGCGCGCGCTGCCGCCCAGCATGCGCCATACCGGCAGGTCGAGCGTGCGCGCCTGCGCATCCCACATCGCCACGTTGGCGAGTCCCAGTGCCCAGCGCTGCAGCCCTTCCTGCCCGAAATACTCCGTCTCGTGATTCCACTGCGCGATGAAGTCCTGCGTGGCGGCAGCATCGCGGCCGCGCGCGAAGGCGGCAAGATCGCGGCACGCGCCACGCATCGCCTGCGGCGAGTAGTGGAACGACAGCAGGTACGACTGCCCGACGACACCGTTGGCAAGCTCGATGTCGCAGACGATGAACTCAATGGCGGGAATCGTGTGGGTCGCGTCGGCGATCGGCTGCGACAAGGTCGAGCGCGCGCAGTGAAAGCGAAGTTCCCGGATGGTGGTAGGCGTCATGGCAGGCAATGGAGAGTTGCGGAATTCACGTGGCAGGCATGGTCGTCGCCGCGCGGTGGCGCGCAAACCACAAGACGACACCGGCGATCAATACCAGCACCGGCAATGCGCCCCAGTTCATCACTTCCCAGCCCGCGGCCGAGACCAGTGCGCCCGAGGAGAACGACGACACGCCCATGATCGAGAACACGATGAAATCGTTGGCGCCTTGCGTGCGCGCCTTTTCGGCCGGCGCATAGGATTCGGTGAGCAACGTCGTACCGCCGGTGTACATGAAGTTCCAACCAATGCCCACGAGCACCAGCGCCGTGACGAAATGCGCGAGGGTGACGCCATTGAGCGCAACCAGCGACCCCGCCGCCATCAGCACGACACCGGCGACGATGACGCGCAACATGCCCATGCGCTTGATGAGGCTGCCGGTGAAGAACCCCGGCGCATACATGCCGACCACATGCCACTGGATGACCAGCGCCGCTTGCGAGTACGGAAGCGAACAGAAGCTCATCGCCAGGGGCGTGGCCGTCATCAGCAGGTTCATGAGCCCGTAGCCCAACCCGCCCGACAATGCGGCCACGATGAATACCGGCTGGCGGATGATCTCGCGCAATGGGCGGCCACCACCGGAGCGCTCCTCAGCACTGGGCTTCGGTACATTGACGAGCGACTGCACGGCCAGCGCCAGGATCGCGACCCCCGCCAGCATCACGAACGAGCCCAGGAACGGCGTGGCGAACATGTGCTGGCCCCAGCGCGTGATGGCCGGGCCGAGGAAGCCGCCGACGATGCCGCCTGCCAG
>JBBQEY010000315.1:0-3382 GCA_038321425.1 Burkholderiales bacterium
CGTCGCCAACGCCGGTGACGAGCCGTCGGTGGTGGTCAACAAGGTCGTCGAAGGCAAGGGCAACTACGGCTTCAATGCCCAAACCGGCGAGTACGGCGATCTGGTCGAGATGGGTGTGGTCGATCCGACCAAGGTCACGCGCTTCGCGCTGCAGAACGCCGCATCCGTAGCGTCGCTGTTGCTGACGACCGAAGCGATGGTCGCGGAACTGCCCAAGGACGACAAGGGCGGTGGCGGTGGTGGCGGCGGCATGGGCGGCATGGGTGGCATGGGCGACATGGACATGTAACCTCGCTTCGTCGCGCAATTTTTCGCGCGACATGCTGCAAAGACCAAGCTCGGCCTTGCGCCGGGCTTGGTCATTTTCGCCCGGGAGCAGTGGCGAGAACGGCGCCCGTTCAGCGGGCCACGATGTTCTGCAATGGACGCGGATTGGTGGTCGAAGTTCAGCCATTCGCGTCCGGCGGGAAATCCTGCGGCGACTCCTGCGTGAACGAGAGTGCCATGTCGCGTGCCATGAACGCGCTCCGCGTCCTGGCGGGCGCGCGCACGTCGGGCATGCCGGGGATCGACGCCGTCGCCATCAGGTCGACGGGCACGGGATTGCGGAGCAGCGAACCGCAACCGGCAAGCGCCAGCAGCGTGCAGAGCAGCAGGATGCGGGCGGCGGTGCGAAGGGCGGTCATCGGCGGGATTGAGTGGCACCCTGGTAGACGTTGCGGAAGAACCCCATCAGCGCGCCGCCCGTCACCATCCCGAGGATGTAGACCAGCAGCGTGAACACCGACACGGGAAGCGTCAGGCTCATCGTCAGCAGCGAGACGGTGACCGTCTGGAGATTCTGGAACTTGAAGAGAAGTACCGCGGCGGGGCCAGCGTCACCGCGCTGCAGCATCGCGATCACGTCCGCGCGGCGATGTCGGCCGCCATGCGGCGCGCCGGGGATGGCCCGGTGCGCGGGCGTTTTGCTTCGGTGATGGACTTCCGCTTGATGGTTGGTTGCAGCGCAACATTCTGCCGGCGCGACTATAGCGAACGCAATCGCCGCGCGCGATTATACGGTGATGAAGTTTTGCAACAGTCGATGCGACAAGCGCCCCCGCACACGCGACCGCGGTGGCGCTGGCGACCAAAAAGGCTTTACACTACAATGGATTATTGGGGAAAGTTGTTGTACAACCGCGTGCCAGGTCAGCTCGTTGTGGCGCACAAATCACATGTCGAGCCGGGGGAAACGCAGCAATGACTTCGGGAGTCCTGTTCGCGCTGGCGATTGCCGCACTGGTGGTTGCGGTCGTCATCGGCCTGATGCGACGGAACCGCGTTGCCCGCGGATCCGTGCACGGCGGCGGCGACAATCCCAATACCGTGGCGCAGTGGACGGAGGGCGAGACCACACGCCTCCTGTCTTCGGCCGAGCTGCCTGGCCTCTACCTGCTGCGCCCGCGCTTTCTCACCAAGGCCGAAAGCGTCGTGTACCTGCTGCTGAAGGCCGCGTTTCCTCGCAACGAAATCTTCGCGCGCGTGCGCCTCGCCGACGTGCTGCAAGTCAAGATCGGGCCGCAAGGCATGGAGCGCCTGCGGGCGTTCCGCAAGATCGCCAACCAGCACGTGGGTTTCGTGGTCTGTGATCGCGACATGACCATCATTGCGATCGTCGATGCCAAGGAACCGGACCAGGTGATCAACCCGCGCGACCAGAAGCTCGAAGTGATCAAGCAGCGCTGCCTGCAGGCGGCGCAGGTCAAGTACCTGTGCGTGTATCCGCCACAGTTGCCGCGCTACCGCGAATTGCGCGAACAGATCCTGGGCCCCGCTGCCGATCTCGTCTGACGCAATGCCTAACGTTTAGTGAACAGCGCCGTCTGGCCGCGCCCGCTTTCCAGGTCCAGCAACTTCTGCTTCCGCGCGAGGCCGCCGCCGTAGCCGGTGAGCGAACCGTCGGCGCCGATCACGCGATGGCACGGCACGATGATGGAAAGCCGGTTGTCGCCATTGGCGCGCCCCACCGCGCGCACGGCGCTATCGCGGCCAATGGCCGCCGCCAGCGCCGCGTACGAGCGCGTACCCCCTGACGGGATGGCCTGCAAGCCGGTCCACACCTGCTGCTGGAATGGGGAGCCCGTCAGCACGACCGGGGTCGCGAATTGCTTGAGCGTGCCCTCGAAATAGTCGCGCAACTCGTGCTCGATCTGGTCCAGGTACCGGTGTTCGCCCGGCAGCACGCGCGCATGCAGGCGCTTTTGCAGCATCACCAGCGCGCGCTCGAGGCCGCGCCGGTCGACGAAATCAAGGAGATGCAGGCCGCGATCATCGGCCAGCGCCAGCATGGCGCCAAGTGGCGTCTCGAGCCAGCGCGCGGTCAGGATGGAGACATCCTTCGCCTTCGATGGCGCGGCGCCGACCAGTCGCGCGAAGGCTTCGCGAAACCCGCTGCCTGATTCGAAGCCCTGGTTCAGTTGCGAGTCGAGCACGGTCTTTCCTTTCCTGATGTCGAGGAGGGCAAGGCCCATCCGGCGCGCGCGGTGATACGCCTGGAAGGTCATGCCGCAATACTTCTTGAACTGCCGGCGGGCCGTGGACGGGTCGATCCCCATGGCCGTCAGCTCTGCGTCGCGATAGCGCCGCCCCGGTTCCTGCTCGACTGCCAGCAGCAGTTGCTCCACCAGCGGTGGCGGCGTGCGGCCGTGATCGAGCGGCCGGCACTTCTTGCACGGGCGATAGCCGGCATGCAGCGCCTCGGTGGGCGCGCCGAAGAACTCCACGTTCTCGCGGTTGGGCGTGCGCGCACGGCACGTGGGCCGGCAGAAGATGCCCGTGGTCCGCACGCCCAGCCAGAACACGCCCTCAAAGGCGGGGTCGCGGCGCCGCACGGCGCGATAGAGCGTATTCGGGGTGGCCAGCGTCGACATGGCATGCATCGTACCGAACCCGGGCGCGCCGCGCCGCCGAAATTCGGGCAGGCAATTCGAATTGACGCTGCGGTCGTCAGCCGGATCGTTGCCGACCACCAGCGCGTTGCGGGCGCGAAGGCGGGCCGCGGTCTCCAGCAACGGGAGGAAGTCGCGCACGTCGGTCAAAGGCTTCAGGCGCAGGATCTCGACATCGAGGACCGTCAGCGCGGTGAGTCCAATCGAACGTGTGCCATCGTGAAGGCCGGCTAAGGCGCCGCGTCCACCTCGTTGAACACGTCCTGCGCCTGGTGGAACGCGACGTTGGCGGCGGGGACGCCGCAGTAGATCGCGCACTGCATGATCATTTCCTTGATCTCGTCGCGCGTGACGCCGTTGTTGGCCGAGGCGCGGATGTGCATCTTGAACTCGTCGCCGCGGTTCAGCGCGATCATCAGCGCCAGCGTGATCAGACTGCGCGTGTGCCGCGG
>JBBQEY010000316.1:0-3382 GCA_038321425.1 Burkholderiales bacterium
ACGCGAGGATGGCGCTCCGGCCGGCCGGCAACTGCTGCACGCCGAACAGCACGAAACCATTCCAGCCCGCGATGTTGAAGAAGGCGAGAATGGCCACGCGGCCCCACCAGGCGCGCGGGATGCTGACCACGTCGCCGCTGGCGCGCGCCACCAGCAGCATGCCGATGGCTGCGAACGGAAGGGTCAGCGCGCGGAACGTGAGCGGCGAAATTTCGTTGACGCCCAGCTTCAGCACCGGCCAGTTGCAGCCCCACACGAGGGTGAGGATGGCAATCGGCAGGAAGGCGTGCGCCAGCGGATGGCGTGCGGACGTGGCGGGGTTTGTTGGTTCCCCCCGAACGGCGCTGTGCGCCGCTCCCCCCGAGGGGGCAGCTCCTTGGGGCGGCCCGGCGGAGCTCATCCGCGCTCGCGCAGCGGCAGCGTTTCACCGAACTTGGATTGATGCAGGGCCCGCGCCTGGACCACCCACGTGTCGCGGCGGATGCGCCCAGGAAACTCCGGCAACTGCGCGTCGAACGTGTCGATATCGCGCTCGCTCCATTGCGCGATCTGCTTGTAGTTGGAGATGCCGAGCTGGTGCAGCATGCGTTCCAACACCGGCCCGATGCCGACGATCAGCTTCAGGTCATCCGGCATGCTGGACGTGTCGAGCAGCAAGGACGGTGCATTGTTCTCGAGGTCGACCACGATGCTGCGATAGCGCGCGGTATCCGTGCGCGCGGCGGCAAGCTCGGCCAGCAGGCGCCGGCGATCTTCCGCGAAAGTCTCGAGCTGTACCACCTTGGCGGCGATGCCGCGCGACGCGCGCCGCAATTGTGCGTTCTCGTGTTCGAGGCTGCGTATGAGCCGCGCTCGCTCCGCAGCGTTAGCGTCGTCGATGACGGCACAGGACACGACGGGGGCGATGGTGGCAGGCACGTCCACTTCAATCGCGGCGGTGGGCGCCACTGCGGCCGGCCGCAATGGCGCCGGGGCCAGCACCTCGCGGCGCCCGCGCATGAAACCAGCGCGATACGCGATGAACACGCCGATCGCGAGCGCGAGCATCAGGAGAATCGTCAAACCATTCACGGGATCGGGTCGGGCGGGATGGGTGGGACACACGGGCCAGTAGCGCCGCGCAGAGGCGTAATTGTATGCGACGGCGCCCGGCCCCGGCCAGCGCCCTGAACGAGCCGCGCCGTGCCCGGCTGTTAGAATGGGGCCCGATCTCGTCACACGCTGCCGGCCATGGAACCCACCGAGTCTGCGTCGGCCGGCACTCCCCGCGAGGCTCCCGGACCGACGACACCTCCCGTCACCCCGATGGCCAAGCCGGCCAGCCGCGGCTTTGTCGTGGCGCTGGCCGCCGCCCTCATTGCGTTTGCCGCCGTCGGCTGGTGGGATGGCCGGCACACCGATACCACGTTGCGCACCGAGGTGGCCAAGCGCCTCACGGATGCCGATGCGGCCATTGCCCAGTCCCGGGCCCGCGACTCCGACATTGCCAACGAGCTGCGCGAGGCGCAGGCCAAGCTGGCCCTGCTCGAGACGCGGCTGTCCGAATCGCAGACGCAGCAGGCGTCGCTGGAAGCGCTGTACCGGGAGCTCGCGCCTTCGCGCGACGAGCTGGCCTTGAACGAGATCGAGCAGGTGCTGCTGCTGGCCAGCCAGCAACTTTCCATTGCCGGCAACGTGCAGGCCGCGCTGGCCGCGCTGCAATTGGCCGATGCCAAGCTTGCCCGCACCGATCGTCCGCAGTGGGTGGCGTTGCGCCGTGCGCTTGCACGCGACATCGACAAGTTGAAGTCGCTGCCCTACGTTGACGTCGCGGGCATGGCAGTGAAGATCGACCAGGCCATCGCGGCCATTGACGCGTTGCCGCTGGCGCGCGACGAGCGCCTGCCCGCACCCGCGCCGCCCACACCGCCGGCCGATGAGTCGGCGTGGCTGCGGTCCCTGCGCGAAGCGTGGACGGAGTTGAAGTCGCTGGTGCGCATCGAGGTGGCCGATCGTCCTGCCGCGCCACTGGTCCCGCCGGCGCAAAATTATTTCCTGCGGGAGAACCTGCGGTTGCGGCTCCTTTCCGCGCGCATTTCCCTGCTATCGCATGACCATGCCGGCTTCAAGTCCGATGTCACGGCGGCCAATGTGTGGACCAAGCAATACTTCGACACCCGCACGAAGGGCGTGCAGTCACTGGTGGGGAGCCTGACGCAGCTCGCCGCCACGCCAATGCCCGCGGAGTTGCCCGATCTCGCGGCCAGCCTCAACGCCGCGCGTGCGTTGAAAGCCACGCGCGAGCGCGCCGCGCCGGCCGCGCGCTGACCGCATGCGCCTCCTGTTCGCCTTCCTGCTGCTGGCGGTGCTGGCTGTCGTGGCGGCGCTGCTCTTCAAGCTCAACACCGGCTACGCGCTTTTCGTCGCGCCGCCGTATCGCGTGGAGGTGTCGCTCAACGCGTTCGTGATGATCGCCATCGTCGCGTTCATCGTGGCGTACCTGCTGCTGCGGCTGGCGTCGCGCATTGCCGGCTTACCGGCGCAGGTCCGCGCCAGCCGGCGGCAAGGCAATGCCGAGCGTGCGCGTGGCAAGCAGGATGCCGCCACCGTGGCGTTGCTTGAAGGGCGCTATGGCAAGGCCAAGCAATTTGCTGAAGAGTCGCTGGCGATCCCGCGGTCGTCGGGGCTCGCGGCGTTGCTTGGCGCGCGCGCGGCGGCGGACATGCGGCAGTTCGACGATGCGCATGCGTTACTGTCGCGGCCCGATGCCGGCACCGCCAGCCTCGCGGTGCCGCGGCTGATGCTCGAAGCCGAGATGGCCTTGGAGCAGGGCCAGCCCGGCGAAGCGCTGACGCGACTGGCCGAACTGAAGCGGGAGGCCGGATTGCATACGGCGGCACTGAAGCTCGAGCTGCGCGCGCTGACCAGCGCCGGTCGTCACGCCGATGTGCCGCCGTTGGTGGAGCAACTCGTCAAGCGCAAGGTCTACGACACCCCCCAGGGCAACCTGCTGCGCGCTTCGGCCTATGCCCAGGCGCTGGCGCAGCAACGTCATGACGGCGCCGGGTTGCGCGCGTACTGGAGTCGAATCCCGGATACCGACCACACCGATCCAAAGGTGGCGCGCGCCGGTGCCACCGCGTTCCTGGCACTTGGTGGCGACCGCGAAGCGGCGGAGATCATCGTGCGCGCGCTCGACCGCCACTGGGATGCCGACCTCGCGGTGCTCTATGCGCAGTGCCGCACCGCCGATCCCACGGCACAACTCGAGACCGCCGAGCGTTGGCTGCTCGCGCACAACACCGATGCCACGCTGCTGTACGCGCTGGGTCGCCTGTGCGAGCGCGAATCCCTGTGGGGCAAGGCGCAGACGTACTACGAGGCCAGCCTCGCGCTCGATACG
>JBBQEY010000317.1:0-3380 GCA_038321425.1 Burkholderiales bacterium
GACCTCGGGCATCGCGGCAACGGCGGCCGCACTCTGCTGGACCAGCTTGTCGAGCGGCAGGTAGAGGAGGTTGTTGCCGGCCTTCTGGTCGATCAGTACTTTGCTCGTCGCACCCAGCACGGACTGCATCATGTCGAGGTAGAGACGGTCGCGGGTGACACCCGGGGCCTTGGCGTACTCGCCGACGATGGACCTGAAGCGCGACGCATCGCCCTCGGAACGCTGCACCACCTCGGTGTTGTAGCCGTTCGCCTCTTCCATCAGCCGCGAGGCCATGCCGCGAGCGCGCGGGACGACGTCATTGGCGTAGGCCTGGCCTTCGTTGACGAGTCGCACGCGATCCTGCGCGGCCTTGACCGCATCGTCGAAGGCGGCCTGCACCTTGTCGGGCGGCTGCACGCTCTGCAGCGTGACCTTTTGCACGAAGACACCGGTCTTGTAGCGGTCCATCGATTTCTGCATCAGTTCGCGCGTCTGCTCGGCGATCTGCTCGCGCCCTTCGTACAGCGCGAAGTCCATCTTGGCCTTGCCCACCACTTCCCGAATGGCGGATTCGGCGACGAACTTGACGATCTCGTCGGGCCTACGGTTGTTGAAGACGTAGGCTTCGGCGCTGTTCAGGTTGTATTGGACGGCAAACTGGATGTCGATGATGTTCTCGTCCTCCGTCAACATCGTCGCTTCCTTGGCGTTCTTGTTCTGCGTCGAGTTGCGATAGCCGATTTCGATGGTCTTGACTTGCGAGAAGTCGACCAGATCGACGGCCTCGACGGGGAAGGGCACGTGCCAGCGCGGACCGGGCTGCGTGGTTTCCGTGAACTTGCCGAAGCGCGTGACGACCCCACGCCGGCCTTCGTCGACGATGTAGAAGCCGCTGGCGAGCCATAACAGCAAAGCGAGGGCCAGCAGCAGTCCCACGCCGCCGATGGCCAGGCCACGCCGCGGTGGACCCGGGGGCCGGCTGCCGCCGTCATCCCCGCCACTCTTGCGGCCGAACATATCGTTGAAGCGGCGGTTGAGGTTGCGCCAGATTTCGTCGAGATCGGGCGGACCGCCGCCACTGTTGTTCCCGCGCTTGCCCCACTGGGGATCGTTGAGCGACATGAAAGACCGAGTTGGTTAGGACTGCAGGTACATGGGGGCAGCAGCGCCGAGGCTCAAGCCGATTGCGGCGGTGCCTCGTGGTCGGGGAGGACTTGGTGTGGCGGTTCCTCGTCGCGTCCCGTGGTTGGCTCGGCGGCGGGGAAACGCTCGGCGATGGCAGAGCGCAAGTCCAAGCAGCCGGCCCCTGTTGCGGCACTGAGGCGGACAGAGGAAATGTTACCACAGCCGTCCCGTTCGACCCCCGGCGCGGCACCGTGGACATCGATCTTGTTCAGGACGCGCAACCGGGGCACGGCGGCGGCGCCGATGGCTTCGAGGACCTGGTCGACGGCATCCACCTGCTCGTCGCGGTGCTCGGAGGAGCCGTCGATAACGTGCAGGATCAGGTCGGCGTCCGCGGCTTCGGTCAGCGTGGCGCGAAATGCCGCCACCAGGTCGTGGGGCAGGTCGCGGATGAAGCCGACGGTATCGGACAGCACGATCGGCAGGGCCCCGGGGACGTGCCACTTGCGCAGCGTGGTATCGAGTGTGGCGAAGAGCTGGTCGGCCGCATGGGTGTTGGCACCGGTGAGGCGGTTGAACAGTGTCGACTTGCCGGCGTTGGTGTAGCCGACCAGCGCGACCGTGCGCACCTGCGCCCGGCGGCGGGTGCGGCTTTGCACGGCGCGGCTACGGGAGACGCGCGCCAGACGGCCGCGCAACAGCTTGACGCGCTCGCCGATTAACCGCCGGTCGGTCTCGAGCTGGGTTTCGCCGGGGCCCCGGAGGCCGATGCCGCCCGTCTGGCGCTCGAGATGGGTCCAGCCGCCGGCGAGCCGTGTTGCCATGTGCGCAAGCTGCGCCAGCTCCACCTGCAGCTTGCCTTCGGCGCTGCGCGCGCGCAAGGCGAAGATGTCGAGGATGAGGCCCGCGCGGTCCACGACGCGGCATTCGAGCTTTTGCTCGAGGTTGCGTTGCTGGACACCCGAGAGGATGTGGTCGAAGAGCACGATGTCGGCTTCAAGGGCCAACCGCTGCGCGGCGATTTCCTCCACTTTGCCCTTGCCGGCGAACGTGGCGGGATCGGGACGCTTGCGCGGCCCGCGCACGACGCCCACGACCAGGGCGCCGGCCGACTCCGCGAGGGCCGTGATCTCGGCGACGCGGTATTCGGGGTCGGCGTTGCCGAAATCGAGCGCGACGATCAGCGCACGGCCCCCGCCGGCTGGACGTTCAAACATGGGTCATCGCCTGACGCAACTGCGCGCCGCAGCCGCCCGGACGGCGTGGTGCCACTGGCGTCGGAGCGTGTTCAGGCGTCGCCGTCCGGCGCGTGGTGCGGCATCGTGACCGGACGCGTCGGCACCACGGTGGAAATGGCGTGCTTGTACACCATCTGCGTGACCGTGTTTTTCAGCAGCACGACGTACTGGTCGAAGGACTCGATCTGGCCCAGCAGCTTGATGCCGTTGACGAGATAGATTGACACCTGGACGTGCTCTTTGCGCAGGGTGTTAAGGAAGGGGTCTTGTAGCATTTGCCCTTTGTTGCTCATGGTCGAGCTCCGGTCTTGTTGTTGCCCGCACCGGTCGTGGAACGCAGTACCGCGACAATGAAGCGGTGGCGTTCTAGCGGCGGCGTGCGGGAGGGTCCGCGTAGGGGTTGGCACCCGTCTTGAATTGTATCCTAAGGGGTGTTCCCCGCAATTTGAACGCGTCGCTGAAGAAATGTTCCAGGAATCGGCGATAGGCGTCGGACACGCCATGCAGCGCCGTCCCGTGCACGATGATCAGCGGCGGGTTGACGCCACCCTGGTGCGCATAGCGGAGTTTCGGGCGCACCAAACCGGCGCGCGGCGGCGCCTGCCGCGCCACGGCCTGCTGCAGCGTCCGGGTGAGGCGGGGCGTCGGCAACTTGATCATCGCCGCCACGAAGGCTTCCTGCACCGATTTCATCAATGCCGGCACGCCACGGCCTTCGCGCGCGACGATGAAGTGATGCGCGGCAAAGGACAGGAAGGCCAGCTTGCGCTCGATGTCGCGTTTCACCTGATCGCGCTCCTCCGCGGCCACGGCATCCCATTTGTTCACGGCCACCACCAGCGCGCGGCCTTCGTCCAGGATGTGGCCGGCGAGATGCGCGTCCTGCTCGGTGATCGCGTGCTCCGCATCGAGCAGCAGCACGACGACATTGGCGTCCTCGATGGCCTGCAGCGTCTTGATCACTGAAAATTTCTCGATGGCCTCGAAGACCTTGCCGCGGCGGCGCACGCCGGCCGTGTCGATCAGCGTGAACTT
>JBBQEY010000318.1:0-3373 GCA_038321425.1 Burkholderiales bacterium
GCCATGAACAGCGTGCCGACAAAACTGCGACTCCAGCCCATCGATTGCGCGAGGCCGTCGGCGATCGACGGCAGCCAGGTGCCGGCCGCCAGCACCACGACGGCGGCGACGCCGAACCGGCGCCACTCAGCGCCCAACGCACTCGGATCGTCGCCGGCAGCGGCAGTGCGGGAGGTGCCATGCAGCGCATGCTCGTACGCGAAGACACTGCGCAACGACACGAGGTAGAGCCCCAGTAGCACGGGACTGTAGAGCCCCAGGTGCAGCAGGGCGGGTGCGCGCTGGGCCAGCAGCAGGCTCATCGCGACGAAGCCGAGCATGACGATGCTGAAGGCCGCCGACAGCAGGTGGGCGGCACTGGCGTCGCGGTAGATGGGCTGCCGACGCTGTACCGCATCGATGACGACTAGAAACAGCAGGTTGATCACGCAGGCCCCCAGCGCGTTGCCGACCGCCAGGTTGGGCGCCGTCATCAGCGTTACCGAGCTGATGCCCGAAGCGAGTTCGGGCAACGAAGTCACCGTACCGAGCAGCGCCAGACCGACCCAGCCGCCGGTCAGGCCGGTGGCCTTGGCGATGCGGTCGGCGCTCTTGCTCAGCGCGAAGCCGGCGCCCGCGATGAGCGTCGCGCAGACGACGAATTGCAGCAACAGCGTTCCCACGGCCACGCGAATCTCCAGATGCCCGACTTGACCGCTGCGCGAACTCGAGGCCGAGCACAGCTCTACGAAGGCGCCAAGTCCGGCCCGAACGCGTCCGGCCCGCTGCGTCTGACGTCACTGCAGCCGCTCGACCGCCTCGCCGCCATGATGCCGCCACCGCGCGTCCACCGCCACCGTTACTTCCCGCTCCTTCCATAAAACTCCGCTGCGGCCATCTATCGCTTATCCTTTGGCATGGGTATGCGTGCGCGTTCGATCGGAATCCTGCTTCTGCTGGCGCTAGGGATCTATGGCGCGGCCACCAGTCTGCTCGCCCAGGGCGAGCGACGCATCGTGTATGTCGTGTCGATCGACGGCATCATCGACCTCGGACTCGCGCCCTATGTGCGGCGCGTTCTCGACCAGGCCACCGCGGCGGGCGCGGCCGCGGTGGTGCTGGACATCAACACGTTCGGCGGACGGGTGGACGCGGCGGTGCAGATTCGCGACACGCTGCTCGCGAGCCCCATCCGGACGGTGGCGTTCGTCAACCGGCGCGCGATCTCCGCGGGCGCCCTGATCAGCCTGGCCGCCGAGAACATCGTCATGGCCGGCGGCGGCACCATCGGTGCGGCGACGCCGGTACTGGCGGGCGCCCCCGGTGCGGCCGCAGCGCCCGTCAGCGAGAAGACCGTTTCCTACGTGCGCAAGGAGTTCCGCGCGACCGCCGAGAGCCGCAAGCGCCCGCCGTTGCTGGCGGAGGCGATGGTGGACGCGGACGTGGTGATTCCCGATCTTTCCGAAAAGGGCAAGCTCCTGACCTTGACCACCGACGAAGCGTTGCAGTACAAGCTCGCCGACGCGCGCGCCGACACGCTGGAAGAAGCGCTGCAGAAACTCGGTCTCGGGGGCGCCGAGATCCGGCGCGCCTCGACCAACTGGGCGGAGAACGTTGTGCGCTTCCTCACCCATCCGATCGTGAGCTCGCTGCTCATCACCATCGCGATGCTGGGTATCATCATCGAATTGCGCACGCCCGGATTCGGCATTCCTGGCGGCCTTGGCATCGCCAGCCTTGGGCTCTTTCTCTGGGGCCACTGGCTGGTGCAGCTCGTCGGCTGGGAGGAACTCCTGCTGGCGGTGGTCGGCGTGGCGTTGCTCGCTTTGGAAGCCTTCGTCATTCCGGGATTCGGCCTCGCGGGGATCCTGGGGATCCTGGCCATCGCGACCGGGCTCGTTCTCAGCATGGTCGGCGCCGGCGCCACGGCGGAGTTCATGATGATGGCCGCGGGACGCGTCGTGCTGGCGTTGCTGCTTGCCGTGGTTGCGAGCCTGGTGCTGCTGCGCTTCCTGCCGCGGCTGCCGTTCGGGCGGCGGCTGATCCTGCGCACGGAGCTGAACGCCGACCGGGGCTACGCCTCAGCCCCCCAGAGCGACGCGCACCTGCTGGGCAAGCGCGGGCGGACCACCTCCGCGCTGCGCCCGGCCGGCATCGCCGAGTTCGAGGACCACCGGGTGGACGTCGTCTCCGAAGGTGAACTCATCGACACCGGGCAAGTCATAGAAGTCATACGCGTCGATGGCAACCGTATCGTGGTTAGAAAAGTCGAACATGTCGAAGCAAAGGAGTGACAAATGGCAGGTCTGGAGGCACTTGTAGGCAGTTTCGGATTACTCATCGTCGTCATCGCCGTACTGGCGCTGGTGCTGTACCTGGTGCCGCTTGGGTTGTGGATCGCCGCCTGGGCGTCGGGGGCCTATGTGGGCCTCTTTACCTTGATCGCCATGCGCCTGCGGCGTGTTCCGCCCGGCACGGTGGTGACGGCGCGAATCAGCGCGGTCAAGGCTGGCCTCGACATTTCGCTCAACGATCTCGAGGCGCACTTCCTCGCCGGCGGTAACGTCGTGCGCGTGGTCAACGCGATGATCTCGGCGGACAAGGCCAACATTCCGCTGCCGTTCAAGCGCGCGGCGGCGATCGACCTCGCGGGACGCAACGTGCTCGAGGCGGTGCAGATGTCGGTGCTGCCCAAGGTCATCGAGACGCCGCGCATCGCTGCGGTCGCCAAGGACGGCATCCAGCTGATCGTGGTCTCCCGCGTGACGGTGCGCACGAACATCGACCGCCTGGTGGGCGGCGCGGGCGAGGAGACGATCATCGCGCGCGTCGGCGAGGGCATGGTAAGCACCATCGGTTCGGCGGCGAATCACAAGAGCGTGCTGGAAAACCCGGATCACATTTCCAAACACATCCTGTCCAAGGGCCTCGACGCCGGCACCGCCTACGAGATCCTGTCGATCGACATCGCCGACGTCGACGTGGGCGAGAACATCGGCGCCAAGCTGCAGATCGACCAGGCCAACGCCGACAAGCAGATTGCCCAAGCCAAGGCCGAGGAGCGGCGGGCGATGGCGGTCGCGCTGGAGCAGGAGATGCGCGCCAAGGTGGTGGAAGCCGAATCCGAAGTGCCGCGCGCCATGGCCGAGGCGTTCCGCCAGGGCAACCTTGGCATCATGGACTACTACCGCATGAAGAACCTGCAGGCCGACACCGACATGCGCGGCGTGATCGCCAATCCCGGCGACGATACCCCCGGTGCGACCAGGAAGTAGACGACCATGGCCCTCTCCGATCTCCTGACCTTCGCGCTGATCGTCGGCGGCTTCATCGTGTTCAGCCAGTTGCTCAAGCGGGCGGTGGAGCGCGCCCGCAAGCAGGAGCTCGAGCAGCC
>JBBQEY010000319.1:0-3345 GCA_038321425.1 Burkholderiales bacterium
TCGAGCGTCTGCGCGAGATCGTCCGGCAGCTCGATGTTGGCGTGCAGTTCGATGTGATGGCCGTCGATGGTCTCGGCCGGCTTGCCACGCAGCCGCTTTAACTTCTGCCGCTCGAGCTCGAGCTCGCTTTGCTTCAGCCGGTATTCCGCCAGCACCGCGCGGTCCGGATTGACGACGACCACGCCGGCGTGACCGTCGACGATCAGCATTTCGCTGTCGCGAATGAGTTGCCGCGCGTTATGCGTGGCCACGACCGCGGGCACGTTGAGGCTGCGCGCGACGATCGCGGTGTGCGACGTGGCGCCGCCGACGTCGGTAAGGAACGCGCCGTAGTGATGATTCTTGAACTGGATGACGTCGGCGGGCGAGAGGTCGTGCGCGACCAGGATGGTCTGCTCTTCCGCCACCGCGGCGGGCACCGCGCCCGGCTTGCCCAGCAGTCGCTTCAACACGCGCTCGCCGACCTGCACGATGTCGGACTTGCGCTCGCGCAGGTACGGGTCTTCGATCTGTTCGAATTGCTCGACCAGCACGGAGAGTTGCTGAGTAAGCGCCCACTCGGCGTTACAGCGTTGCTCAATGATGAGTTTTTTCGGCACCTCGGACAGCGTGGGATCGTTGAGGATCATCCAGTGCACGTCGAGGAACGCGCCGAACTCGCCGGGCACGTCGCCGCTGGTCATCGCCTCGTGCAGGGCCTCCAGCTCCTGTTGCACTTCCTTCACTGCATTGGTGAAGCGCGCGACCTCGGCCTCGATCTTGGTGGCCGGAATCGTGTAGTGCGAGACCTCCAGCGTGGCGTGCGAGACGAGCTGCGCGCGTCCAATGGCGATGCCGCCGGACACGCCGACGCCGTGCAGGGCGAAGCTGACCATCATGGCGCGCGCTCCCGGCGCGGCCGCGTTACGAGCGTTCGCCGAAACCGTCGTGGAACAGGGCCGCGATTTCCTTCATTGCTTCCACTTCGTCCGGGCCCTCGACCTCGAGGCGTACCGTGGTGCCCACCGACGCGGTGAGGAGCATCACCGCGACGATATTGCGCGCGCTGGCGCGCTTGCCCTTCACGACGAGCGAGACGTTGGAACGAAACCGGGACGCGATGTGAACGATGCGTGCACACGCGCGGGCGTGCAGCCCGAGTCGATTGCTGATGGGAACACTGCGAGTCTGCATAGGGTACCGCCGCGGAAGAGTGGTCGAGAAACCCGTGGCTCAATTGACGCCGGGACATCTCTTTGGTCGCCAATTCGGGCCGATGGTTCCGCACGTTTTCCAATCTCCTTGGTTGACAGGATGTTACCGGAAGCGCGCGCGTCCTCGATCAGGGTGCCGGTCAGTTGTTGCGATTGTGTTGTCGAGATGCAATGGTGCAGTGCGATTTTTGTCGCAGACCCGGCGGACCATCGATCGCACCGCGGCCCGTAGGCGAGGCTTCAGCCTCGCAGGTATACCGGCGGTGAACCCTGCAGGCGAGGCTTCAGCCTCGCGCGTATGCCGGCGGTGAACCCTGTAGGCGAGGCTTCAGCCTCGCAGGTATACCGGCGGTGAACCCTGTAGGCGAGGCTTCAGCCTCGCGCGTATGCCGCATCGAACCCTACGTTTGTAGGCGAGGCTTCAGCCTCGCGCGTATGCCGCATCGAACCTACGAGGCTAAAGCCTCGTCTACAGTAAACCCTTCGAAAATTGTCCGATGGGTTTATTGGCCTTCACCAAAACAATCGCCGATCAGCGCGACGATGGCGTCCATCGCGTCGCCCTCGTCGGGGCCGTCGATCTCGATCGTGACCTTGGCGCCCTTGCCGGCGGCCAGCATCATCACACCCATGATGCTCTTGGCGTTGACCTTGCGGTTGTTGCGCGACATCTGCACGCTACTTTGATACTTCGCGGCGAGTTGCGTCAGCTTCGCCGAGGCCCGCGCATGCAGGCCCAGCTTGTTGATGATTTCAACCTCGCGCTGCTGCATAGACCGGGTCGATCTCGATGTGCAGCACGCCATCGCAGCCACCGGAGATGGCCTTGGTGATCAGCGTGTCCATGCCCTTTGCGCGGTAAGTGAACGCCCGCACCAGCATCGGCAGGTTGACGCCGGCCACGACCTCGACGCGGCCGGGCGCCACCAACTTGCCGGCCAGGTTGCAGGGCGTGGCGCCATAGATGTCGGAGAAGATCAGCACGCCCTCACCCGTGTCCAGCGCCTGCACGGCCTCCCGCGCTGTAGGCAGCAGGTTGAGCGGGTCGTCGCTGGCGGACACCGACAGCGTCTCGAACTGCGGCGGACGCGCGCCCAGCACGTGCGTGACCGCCTTCACCAGGCTTTCCGGCAGCGTGTCGTGCGCGATGATGATGATGCCGATCATGGGGTGCGGTTGGGGAAAAACCCCTTAGTCACAAAATGGTAGCAAATTTCACACCTGCGCGTTGTACCGGTGTAGCAGTCGCCATGTAGGCGAGGCTTCAGCCTCGCAGGGATGCCGCCACGCTGGACCTGCGAGGCTGGAGCCTCGCCTACATCTACATCGTTATCGTGCAATCCTGCATTTCTACGCCAGATGCGCGGCGGCGAGCAGGGTCTGGGTATACGGCTGCTGGGGCGCGGCAAAGAGCGCCAGCGCCTCCCCCTGCTCGACGATCGCGCCGTCCTTCATCACCAGCACCCGATGCGCCATGGCGCGCATCACGGCCAGGTCGTGGCTGATGAACACGTAGCTCATCCCGTATTTCACCTGCAGGTCGCCCAGCAGCTTCAACACCTGCTGCTGTACGGACACATCGAGTGCGGACGTAGGCTCGTCCAGCACCAGCAGCTCGGGCTTCAGGATGACGGCGCGGGCAATGGCGATGCGCTGCCGCTGGCCGCCGGAGAACTCATGCGGATAGCGAGTGAGCACATCATGAATGCCGGACGCCGCGGACAACCCGACTTCCGCGAGCATTGCCAATATTTTTTCCCGCCGCTGCGCCTTCGAGAGTTCCGGCATGTGCAGCGCCACGCCTTCGCCGACGATCTGCTCGACCGTCATCCGCGGCGACAGCGACGCAAACGGATCCTGGAACACCACCTGCATCCGGCGGCGCATCGCACGCAACGTGGCGCGGTCGGCGTTGTCGACGCGCTGGCCATCCAGCGAAATTTCGCCCGATGCAATCGACTGCAGCGCCAGCAGCGCCATGCCCAGCGTGGTCTTGCCCGAGCCAGATTCACCGACGATGCCCAGCGTCTCACCACGGCGCAGTTGCAGCGTGGCCTGCTTGACAGCGCGAAACTGGCGCTTGCTGAACCAGCCGGTGGCGATGGCGAACTGCACCTCGGCGGCACGCGCCTCGACCAGCACCGGCGCGTCC
>JBBQEY010000320.1:0-3328 GCA_038321425.1 Burkholderiales bacterium
GCTCGGTGACCAGCATCCGGCCATCCGGCAGGAACGCGAGGCCCCACGGACGGTCGAGGCCCTTGGCCAATTCGGTGACGCGAACCGGCGCGTCGATGACGGCCGGCGTGGGCGAGCGAGGCGCCTGCGCGGAGGCGATTCCAGGAAGACAGGCCGCAGCTGCGATCAAAAGCCATGAAGAAGCGCGCATCACTTTCCTTCCAATGGGTCGCGACGTTGGATAGACCACGCCGGAGTCACCTCGGTTCATTGCAACGTCCTGTACGCGAGGCTTCAGCCTCGCGCCGCGAACGTCCTGTAGGCGAGGCTTCAGCCTCGCGCCTCGCTTGCGAGGCTTCAGCCTCGCCTACAGGGAACGACGGCAACAACGAGCACAACGAGCGGCGGGAACAACGGGGACACGGTTCAATCCGGCCGCGTCATCGCCACCGGGTCGATCCATTTGTCGAAGTCCTCGGCACTGACCAGCCCCAGCTTCAGGGCCGACTCGCGCAAGCTCGATCCCTCGCGATGCGCAGCCAACGCAATCTTCGCCGAATTCTCGTAGCCGATGTGCGGGTTCAGCGCAGTAACCAGCATCAGCGAATCCTCCAGATGCTCACGGATGCGCTCTCGATTGGGTTCAATACCGCGCGCACACCGCGCATCGAACGAGTGCAGGCCGTCACTCAGCAGCGCGATCGACTCCAGCACGTTGTGCAGCATGATCGGCTTGAACACGTTCAACTGGAAGTGGCCCTGCGTCCCCGCAAACGCCACCGCCGTATCGTTGCCGAACACCTGCACCGCCACCATCGTCAACGCTTCACTTTGCGTGGGATTGATCTTGCCCGGCATGATCGACGAGCCGGGCTCGTTGTCGGGAATGGTGATCTCGCCGAAGCCCGCGCGCGGTCCGCTGGCGTAGAGCCGCGTGTCGTTGGCGATCTTCATCGCGATGCCGGCCAGCGTGCGCAGCGCGGCGCTGGCATTGACCATCGCATCGTGCGCTGACAACGCGGCGAACTTGTTGGGCGCCGTGACGAAGGGCTTGCCGGTGATCGAGGCGATGTGCTGCGCCACCAGCGCTCCATACGCCGCCGGCGCATTGATACCGGTACCCACCGCGGTGCCGCCCAGGGCCAGCGGGTACAGGGCGTCGCGCGCGGCCCGGAGGAAACCTGCGGCGTCGTCCAGTTGCGCGACGTAGCCTGACAGCACCTGCCCGAGCGTCACCGGTGTGGCGTCCTGCAGATGCGTGCGCCCCAGCATCACCACGTCGGCAAACGCCTTCGCTTTCGCATCGAGCGTCGCGCGCAAAGCCGCGATGGCCGGCAGCAGTGTCGCGTCGAGTTCTTCCACCGTCGCGATGTGCATCACCGCGGGAAAGGCGTCGTTGGACGACTGGCTGCGATTGACGTCATCGTTGGGATTGACCGGCTTCTTGGACCCGACCACACCGCCCGCCAACTGGATCGCGCGGTTCGCGATCACTTCGTTGGCATTCATGTTCGACTGCGTGCCGGACCCGGTCTGAAACACGACCAGTGGAAACTCCTGGTCCCACGTGCCGTCGATCACTTCCTGCGCCGCGCGTTCGATCCACGCCGCCTTGTCAGCGGCCAGCACACCCAGTTCCAGGTTGGCGCGCGCGGCCGCCTGCTTGACCAGCCCGAAGGCACGTACGACGGGCCGCCCGAACGCGAAGCGCGCCACGCCGATTGGAAAATTGTCGATGGACCGCTGCGTTTGCGCGCCCCACAACCGCGCCGCCGGTACCGGGACTTCGCCCAGCGCGTCCTTTTCGATTCGCAATTCGCTCATTGCCTGCTCCCGTCAATCAGTGCGCCGGTGTGGCGCGCGATCATCAATTCCTCGTCCGTCGGGATCACCCACGCCGATGCGGTCCCGGCCACGCTGATGCGCGGGCCATCGCGCGCATTGGCCTCGGGATCGAGCCGCAGTCCCAACCATTCGGCAGCCGCGACGACCTGCGCACGGATCGGCGCCGCATGTTCACCGATGCCGCCGGTAAACACCAGCGCATCGAGGCCGCCCAGCGCCGCCGCCAGCGCCCCCAGTTCGCGCGCGATCCGGTGGCAGAAGAGCGCGATCGCGAACTT
Source organism: Burkholderiales bacterium (assembly GCA_038321425.1). Classification (GTDB taxonomy): domain Bacteria; phylum Pseudomonadota; class Gammaproteobacteria; order Burkholderiales; family Casimicrobiaceae; genus VBCG01. The sequence goes on from JBBQEY010000320.1 coordinate 2,103, forward strand.
GGCGCGAGGATCGTCGCTGGCGCGCAACGTGCGCATGTCGCTCGACAATCCAGATACCCCCAACAAGCCCGACTGGTGGTAGATCAGCTTCTCGATGCCGCGCGCGTCCATCTGCAACTCGTCCATCAGATACAGCAGGACACCGGGGTCGAGCGTGCCGCTGCGCGTGCCCATCAGCAGCCCGTCGACGGTCGAAAAGCCCATGGTCGACGACACGCTCTTGCCGTCCTTGATCGCGCACATCGACGCGCCGTTGCCAAGGTGCGCCACCACAGTGCGCCCGCGCGCCGCACCAGCGTCGACAGCCGGTAGCACGCTGGCGATGTATTCGTAGGACAGCCCGTGAAAGCCATAGCGCTGCACGCCGCGCGACGTGATTTCCGGCGGCAGGCCGTACGCCTGCTCGAGCACCGACTGCGTGCGGTGGAACGCGGTGTCGAAGCATGCCACCTGCGGCAGCGCCGGCCGCAACTGCAACAGCGCACGGATCGGCGCCAGGTTGTGCGGCTGGTGCAACGGCGCCAGTGGCACGAGGCGCTCCAGTTCGGCCAGGCTTGTGGCATCCATCACCGCCGGCCGCGCAAAATGCATGCCGCCATGCACGACGCGATGGCCGACCGCGCGCAGCGGATGCGCGGCCAGCGCCGCGGCGAGATAATCGAACAGGAATTCCAGCGCGCCCGCATGCCCTAATGCATCGGGCCACGTTTGCATCCCCAGCGTTTCGCCTGCGGCCGACTTCGCCTCAAAGCGCGACGCCGTGGTCAGGCCGTCCAATTGCCCGCGCTGCACCAGGACCGGCGCCGCGTCCGTTTGCGTGAACAGCGAGAACTTGAGGCTCGACGACCCCGCGTTCAGGACCAGGATGCCGGCCGTCATCGCGCTGACTATCAGGCCTGCGATGCGCGCCGCGCGCGCAGGTCATGCGCGACCAGCTTCATCACCGCGGCGGACGCGAGCCGTGTACGCACGCTGTCCGAACGCGACGTCAGCACGATCGGCACGCGCGCACCCAGCACGATGCCAGCGCTGTCCGCGCCGGCGAGGTACGTGAGTTGCTTTGCCACCATGTTGCCGGACTCGATATCCGGCACCAGCAGGATGTCGGCCTGTCCGGCGACCGGCGAGACGATGCCCTTCGCGCGTGCGGCCGCCGGCGACACTGCATTGTCGAACGCCAGCGGGCCGTCCAGCACGCCGCCGGTGATCTGGCCGCGGTCGGCCAT
>JBBQEY010000321.1:0-3323 GCA_038321425.1 Burkholderiales bacterium
GCGCACCACACCGAGATCGTGGCTGATGAAAAGATACGTGAGGTTGAGGGCACCCTTCAACTCGAGGAAGAGGTTCAGCACCTGGGCCTGGATGGACACGTCCAGCGCCGCGACCGATTCGTCGCAGACGAGAAACTCGGGTTTTACCGCCAGTGCGCGCGCGATGCCGATCCGCGCGCGCTGGCCGCCGGAGAATTGGTGCGGATAACGGCGCATCAGCGTCGGGTCGAGGCCCACGCGATTGAGCATCAGGCCGACGTATTCCGTCTGCTGCTTCGGGCTGATCACGCGATGCGCGACCGGCGCTTCGCCGACGATGTCGACCACGCGCATCCGCGGGTTGAGCGACGCGTACGGATCCTGAAAGATCATCTGCATCTTCAGTTGCTGCTTGCGTGCGGCGGCCGCGTCGAGGCGCGCCAGCGAAGCGCCGCGCCAGTACCGCTCGCCATCGGACAGCGACAGCAAACCCACGGCGAGGCGCCCCAACGTGGACTTGCCGCAACCGGATTCGCCGACCAAGCCCAGCACTTCGCCGGAGGTCACGGTCAGGCTGACGCGATCGACTGCGTGCACCACCTCTTCCTTCATGTTCGCGCCGAACTTGTTGCCGATCTTCGCTGCGAGGTCAAGCGGCTTCGAGAAGCGCTTCGACACACCACGCAATTCGACCAATGCGTCGAGGTCCACCGCCGGCAAGGTTGACGTTGCGGTCATGCCGCCAGCGGGTGAAAGCACCGCACCGTGTGGCCGTGGCCACCTACCGCCACGGTCGGTGGTGACACCGCGCACTCGACGGTGGCAAAGGTGCAGCGTTCGCGGAACGGGCAGCCAGGGGGCAATTCGAGCAACGACGGCGTCATGCCAGGAATCTGCTTCAACCGCTGGCCGCGTTCGTTGTTCGCGGGCACGGAATTGAGAAGGCCCCGCGTGTACGGATGCGCCGGATGCGACAGCACCTCCTCGGTGGTGCCCTGCTCCACGATGCGCCCGGCATACATCACGCATACGCGATCGGCGAGGCCCGCCACAACCGACAGGTCATGCGTAATCCAGATCAGCGCCGTGCCGGTCTCGCGGGTCAGCTTCTGCATTTCGTAGAGGATCTGACCCTGGATCGTGACGTCCAGCGCCGTCGTGGGCTCGTCCGCGATAATGAGGTCGGGGCTGTTCAGCAGCGCGATGGCGATGGCCACGCGTTGCCGCATGCCGCCGGAGAATTGATGCGGATACGCTTCGAGCCGCTCGTCCGGCGACGGAATGCCGACGCGCACCAGCGCCTCGCGCGCGCGCACGCGAGCCGCGGCCTTGCCCACGGCCTCGTGCGCGAGGATGGCCTCGATCATCTGCACGTCGATGCGCAGGACCGGGTTCAGCGTCATCATCGGGTCCTGAAAAATCATCGCGACGCGGTTACCGCGCATGCGCCGCAACTGTTCGGCGTTCAATGCGCGGAGGTCAATGCCATCGAGCACAATGCGGCCATCGACGATGCGGGCGGGCGGATCGATCAGCCCCATCAGCGAGTACCCGGTCATCGACTTGCCGGAGCCCGATTCGCCGACCAGCCCCAGCACCTCGCCACGGCCCACGGTAAACGACACGTCGTCCACTGCCTTGACCACGCCGGCCTTGGTGAAGAAATGCGTGCGCAGACCCTCGACCGTCAGCACGGGAGGTCGCACCTCCGGCGCCGTCCCGGCTCCCGGCGCCACGTCGTTCGCCGGCCTCGTCATTTCTGCAGGCGCGGATTCAGCACGTCACGCAGCTGGTCGGCGACGAGGTTGATGCTGACGATGGTCAGCAGCAGCGCGACACCCGGGAAGAAGCTGATCCAGTACTTGCCCGACAGCAGGTATTGGTACCCGTTGGCGATCAGCAGTCCGAGCGATGGCTCGGTGATCGGCAGGCCGAGACCCAGGAACGACAGCGTGGCTTCGAGCGCGATGGCCGCGGCCACCTGCACGGTGGCCACGACGATCATCGGCGGCAGGCAATTCGGCAACAGGTGCCGGAACACGATGCGAACTGGCGAAAGCGCAAGACAACGCGCTGCCTCCATGTACTCCTTGCGCTTCTCCACCAACGCCGCGCTGCGCACGGTGCGCGCGTAGTAAGCCCATTGAATCGTCACCAGCGCGGCGATCACCTTGCCCGTCCCCTGCCCCAGCACCGCGATCAGGATCAGCGCGATCAGGATAGCGGGGAACGACAGCTGGATGTCGACGATCCGCATGATCAGGGTTTCGGTCTTGCCGCCGAAGTACGCGGCAGCAAGGCCCGCCGACAGGCCGATGATCAACGCCAGCACCGTCGCGGTCGCACCCACGGCCAGCGAGATGCGCAGGCCATAGAAGATGGCGGAAAGCATGTCGCGACCCTGGTCGTCGGTGCCCAGCCAGAACGTGCCGCCAGTGGGCGACTTCGAGCCCGGCGGCAACCGGCCGTCCATCACGTCGAGTTGCGCCAGGTCGTACGGGTTCTGCGGCGAGATCAACGGCGCGAACACCGCGGCCAGGATCACCAGGATCAACATGCCCAGGCCCACGACAGCCACCGGATTCGCGAGGAAGTCGGTGGCGATCCGGTGGAACGGAGATTCGGCGGCGCGCTCGGCAGGCGCAGCCGGAGTCTCGGGCAGCACGGTGCTCATCGCGGGCTCATCCCTTCGAATCCGTCAGTCGCACGCGCGGATCGAGCGCGGAATACAGTACGTCGACGATGAGGTTGATGAAGATGAACAGCGTGACGATCACGAGCAGGTAGCTCACGATCACCGGGCGATCGAGCAGGTTGATCGAGTCGATCAGCAGCTTGCCCATGCCGGGCCAGGCGAACACGCTTTCGGTGACGATCGCGAACGCGATGACGCTGCCGAACTCAAGGCCGATCACCGTCACGATCGGGATGAGGATGTTGCGCAACACATGCACGCCGATCACGCGGCGGTTGGACAGGCCTTTGGCGCGCGCGAACTTGACGTAGTCCTGCAGCAGCGACTCACGCGTGCCGGCGCGCGTCAGCCGGATCAGCAGCGCCAGTTTGAACAGCGCAAGATTGGTAGCCGGCATGATCAGGTGCCGCAGTCCTTCCCAGCTCAGGAACGACACGGGAACAAGCCCGAACAGCAGTGTGGTGGGACCCCGCCCGGTGGACGGCAGCCAGCCCAGCATCACCGAGAACACCATGATCAGCATCAGGCCCACCCAGAACGTCGGCAGCGAGAAGCCGAGGATGGAACCCGCCATGATCGTGCGGCCGGCAATCCCGTTGGGCCGCAGGCCTGCCCACAGGCCCAGCGGAATGCCCAGTGTCACGGCGAT
>JBBQEY010000322.1:0-3320 GCA_038321425.1 Burkholderiales bacterium
GGGCGTGGTAGTCGACGGCCGGCCTTCAGCCTTGAAGAGTTCCGTCGCGGCATTGTAGGAGATGAAGTTGCTGCGGATCTCGTCGGTGCCGCGCTTCAGAATCGCGTTGTCGAAGAGTTCGAGCTGCTCCTTCTGCCCATCGTATTCGGCGCGTTGCGCCCAGCCCTCGTAGTAACCTTCGCTGCCATCGCGTTTCTGGCGAAACGCGAGCGGGTTGCCGATCGCAGTGGCCGACAGCGAGTTGTCGGCGTTCTGCCGGAAATCGATCCGGTCCGCCTTGATGGTGAGCGTGCCTTGCGTGATTACCACGCCGCCTTTCAGCACGCCGCTCTTCTTTTCGTAATTGACGTCGCCGGAATCGGACGTGAAACTGATCGGCTTTTCCTTGTCGGCCTTTTCGGCGTGCAGCGGCGAAGCGAAGGACGCGGCGGCGGCCAGTGCGAAGAACGTGCGCAGGGCAGGAGTTGACATGTTCATTTCGGGAGTACCTGTGGCTGCATCGTGCCGCTCACGGCCGACTTGAGCTTGAGGGTCTTGGCCTTGTTGTCGAGTTCGAGTCCGACCGCGCGGATTATTCCACGTGAATCCTCGATCGTCACCGCTTTGTCGGTCGTCGCCGTTTCGTTGCCCGGGATGACGTGCAGGTATTCCGTCGTGACGAGGATGGGGCCGCTGGCCGTCTGGCCAGGCACGGCGGGTCCGGCGTCACGCTGGGCGCGCACGTTGCCTTCGAAGAATACCTCCTCGCGGTTGCCGCTCAGCCGGGCACGTTTCGCGGTGATGCGGAATGCGGGCTTGCCGGTCTCGGTCTGTGCGAGCATCGGATCCTCGAATTCCGTGGTGTCATCGTCAGCGAAATGCACGGCGCGTCTGCCGCTGATCGACTGCGAAGGTGCGCCGTTGGCGTCGAGCGTCACGGCGCGAAAGTTCTCGATGACGATGTCAGGATCGTGCCGGTGCGAACCATCCAGCCGCGGCAGCGGCGTCTGCACCTGCGAGTCGAGCCAGTAGGTCAGCGCCGCAAGTGCGCCCAGCAACAGCACCGGCGACCACATCGTGAAGCGGTCGAGCAACGTGCGGGGATTCGCGGTGGCGGCCATCACGGAGCCCGGTCAGGCAGCACGCGGCGGGGGCGCGCTGGTGAAGTCGTGGCCCTGCGCAGCCAGGATCAACTCGGCCAGTTCGCGCACGGCACCGTGTCCGCCGTCGCGAGCGGTGACGTAGTGCGCATGCTCGCGCACGGACGGCATTGCATGCGGCACGGCGACGGCGAAACCGCAGCGCGTGAAGATCGGCACATCGGGCAGGTCGTCGCCCATGTGCGCGCACGCGTCGGCATCGATGTTGAGCTGCATGCGCAAAGCCTCCCACGGCGGCACCTTGTCTGCGGCATCGAGGATCACATGCGAGATGCCGAGGCGGCGCGCCCGGTGCGTGACGGCGGGCGCCGCGCTGCCGGTGATCCACGCCACCGCGATGCCGGCGCGCGCCAGCAGGTTGAGGCCCACGCCGTCGAGCGCATGGAATGCCTTGGTTTCGTGGCCGAGAGCGTCGACGTAGATGCGGCCGTCGGTCAGCACGCCGTCGACATCGCAAGTGAGGAGGCGCACGCGACGGGCGCGCGCAAGGGTGTCGGTGGGCATCAGACGATCCGCGCGCGGAAGAGGTCATGCAGGTGCAGCGCGCCGACCAACACACCCGCGGCATCGACGACCAGCAGCTGCGACACCTTCGGCGCGGCTTCCATGATCTCGACGCAATCGACCGCCAGCTGCTCGGGGCGGATCGTGCGCGGCGTGCGCGTCATCACCTCGGTGACCGGGACGGCACCGACATCGCGCACCCGGTCGAGGCAGCGGCGCAGATCGCCGTCGGTGAAGATGCCGGCCACGTGGCCTGCGGCATCGGCCACCACGGTCATGCCCATGCCCTTCCGGCTCATCTCGACGATGGCGTCGCGGAGCGTCGCGTCGATGGCGGACAGCGGCAACGCGGCGCCGGTTCGCATCACGTCGGACACGCGCGTCAGCAACCGGCGGCCCAGCGACCCGCCCGGGTGCGAGCGGGCGAAATCCTCCGCCGAGAAGCCGCGCGCGTCGAGCAGCGTCAACGCCAGCGCGTCGCCCAGCGCGAGCGCGGCGGTGGTCGACGCCGTGGGCGCGAGGCCGAGTGGACAGGCTTCGGTATCCACCGCGGCGTCGAGATGTACGTCGGCAGCCTGTGCCAGCGAACTTTGCTCGTTGCCGGTAATGCTGATGAGCCGCGCGCCCTCGCGTTTCAGGTGGGGGGTGAGCGACACCAGTTCGTCGGTCTCGCCGGAATTGGACAGCATCACGACGATGTCGTCTGGCGTGATCATGCCGAGGTCGCCGTGCGAGGCCTCAACGGGATGCACAAAGAATGCGGGGGTGCCGGTGGAGGCCAGCGTGGCGGCCAGCTTGCGGCCCACGTGCCCGGACTTGCCGATGCCGGACACGACGACGCGCCCACGGCAATTGAGGATCAGCTCCACGGCGACAATGAACGGCGCGCCAAGGCGCTCGGCCAGCGCGGTGATGGCGCTGGCTTCGGTGGCCATCACCTGCCGCGCCAGCGCCAGCGCGCGCGCGGGCACGACCGCGATGCGGTCCGGTGAACGCGGCACCGCCGGCGAAGCCCGAAGATTCATGCCCAAAGTATAACCGTGGCCCCATCCGGGGTGCCCGGCGCCGGATTCACTCGCGCCCGGGACCTATATGATGGGGACCAAGGCGGTGCCGGCCCGGCGTGCCCGCCGCCACCGGAACCGTAATGCCGCATGCGCTCCTGCTGATCCTCACGTTGCTCGCTGCTGCGGTCGTGGTGGTGGTGGTGTGCCGGCTGCTGCGACTGCCGGCGATCCTGGGGTACCTGCTGGTCGGGGTGGTGCTCGGCCCCCACGCGCTGGCCCTCGTGCCCAACGACGAGACGACCCGCTACCTGGCGGAATTCGGCGTCGTGTTCCTGATGTTCTCGATCGGCCTCGAGTTCAGCCTGCCGCAGCTCCGCGCGATGCGCCGCGCGGTGTTCGGCCTCGGCATGGCGCAGGTCACGATCACGACACTGGCGGCGATGGTGGTCCTGCACTTCCTGGGCGCCGGCTGGCAGGCGGGTCTGGTGCTGGGCGGCGCGCTGGCGATGAGTTCGACGGCGATCGTGTTGAAGATGCTGGCGGAGCGGATGGAACTGGGCACGGCGCACGGGCGCGACGTAATGGGGGTGCTGTTGTTCCAGGACCTCGCGGTGATCGCGTTCCTGATCGTGATCCCGTCGCTGGGGCAGACGGGGCCGGAACTGGCGTG
>JBBQEY010000323.1:0-3282 GCA_038321425.1 Burkholderiales bacterium
GGATCGATGCTGTTGAGGTCGTACTCGTTGAAGATCGACCAGACCGCCGCCGCCGGATGCGGCGTGCTGCCGCCGTTGGGGTAGATCTCGTTGAACGTGTCCTTGATGACGTTGTAGGCCACCTGGTAACTCGCCTTCGCCGGCGGGATGCCCTGGCAGCCGCCCGAGATGGTGCACGCGGTGTAGTTGGTGATCGGGATCATCACCTTGAGCTTGGCGGCATGGGCCGCATCGAGGAACGACTTGTGGTTGCGCTGCGGGTTCCAGCTATAGATGTGCAGCAGATTGGCGCCGCTTGCCTGGATCGTCGCCAGATCGTTGCGTCCGTTGGACGCGCTGCCCGTGCCCCACAGGCTGGAGAAATCGGTGTTGTAGAAGTCGCTGTCGAAGTAGGTCGCGTCGTTGTTGGGGTTCGTCGGCGTCGGGTTCGGGTTCGGGCAGTGCTTCGCCTGCCACAGGCAATCGTCGGACGGCGACGGCTGGTAGGAGACCGCCTTCACCGGACGCAGCGTCAGCAGGCTCGGCGGAATCGTGCCGGCCTGCGCCATCGCCTCGCCGGCGCCGGTCAGCCCCGGAACGACACAGCCCAGCAACAGGGCCGAGCACACGAGACCGCTCAAATTGCGCGGCCTCCGGACAAATCGGGTCATGCGGTTCTCCTGGAAAATAGCGCGTGCCAATTCTGCGGCGCGCTGCGGGCTGGGCGGGTGCGTGGGGGATATGAGTGGTGACGCAACGGCGCACATTCACCGGCGCGCCGCCATCAACATGGGTCGTGCGAATCGTAAGCAAGCAATATACCAAACGCGTTGCAGGCGCATGGCGCAACGCGCGCGATTCCCGACGCGCCCCGTCGACGGGACTGCGCCGGCAGGCGTCGTTGAGGGAATAGTGGGCTGGCCACGCACAAGGTACACGCGAACAATCGATTGATCGGCGGATCGATCCGCTAAACTGACGATCCTTCGAAGGAGCAGGGCCCCATGAAGACCTACAGGATCGCCACGATCCCCGGCGACGGCATCGGCAAGGAAGTCGTGCCGGCGGGTCAGACGGTGCTCGAAGCGCTCGCCCGGGCACAGCGCGCGTTCGCGTTCGAGTTCACGGATTTCGGCTGGGGCGGCGACTGGTATCGCGCGCGTGGCGTAATGATGCCCGACGACGGGCTCGCCGCACTGCGCGGCATGGACGCGATCCTGTTCGGCTCGGCCGGCGATCCGCACATTCCCGACCACGTGACGCTCTGGGGGTTGCGCCTCAAGATCTGCCAGGGCTTCGACCAGTACGCCAACGTGCGGCCCACGCGCATTCTGCCGGGCATCGATGCGCCGCTAAAGCGCTGCGCGCCGGCGGATCTCGACTGGGTGATCGTGCGCGAGAACTCGGAGGGCGAGTACGCGGGCGTGGGCGGGCGCGTGCATCAGGGCCATCCCATCGAGGCGGCCACCGACGTGTCGATGATGACGCGCGCCGGGGTCGAACGCATCATGCGTTTCGCCTTCCGGCTCGCGCAGTCGCGGCCGCGGAAGAAGCTGACCGTGGTCACGAAGTCGAACGCGCAACGCCACGCGATGGTGATGTGGGACGAGATCGCGCGCGCGATTGCGCTTGAGTTCCCCGACGTGGCGTGGGACAAAGAACTGGTTGACGCGGCCACCGCGCGCATGGTCAACCGGCCGTCGTCGCTCGACACGATCGTCGCGACCAACCTGCACGCGGACATCCTGAGCGACCTGGCCGCAGCCCTCGCCGGCAGCCTGGGCATCGCGCCTACGGGCAACATCGACCCGGAACGCCGCTATCCTTCGATGTTCGAGCCCATCCATGGCTCGGCCTTCGATATCATGGGGCTAGGTGTGGCCAACCCGGTGGGTACGTTCTGGAGTTGCGTGATGCTGCTCGAGCATCTGGGCGAGACGCGCGCCGCCGCGACGCTGATGGCGGCCATCGAGGCCGTGACCGCCGACCCTTCGCTGCACACCCGCGATCTCGGCGGCTCCGCCACGACGGCGCAGGTGACGCAGGCGGTGTGCGCGCGGATCGCCACCGCCGCGGGTTCGCTGGGACAGGCGGCCTGACCGATGGACGGTCACCAGCTGCACGTCGCCGTTACTGACAACATTCGCAGGACCCCCGCCGTCTTCGCTTGCGCGGGGACAACGGGTTGTGAGTCATGAATATTCGCAATGCTCTATCCAAAACGGCAACCGGAGGAAACACGATGAACAAGCTACTTGCCGCCTTGTGCGCGGCCACGCTCTCGACCATGGCCTCGGCGCAGGCCTGTCCCGATAAGAACGTGCAGTACTGGCAGGCGTTTCCGCCTGGCGGCGAATCCGACCTGTCGGCACGGCACCAGCAGGTCGTGCTGAAGAAAAAGTGTCCCAGCATCGACACGATCATCCAGTACAAGGCCGGCGCGGGCGGCGGACTGATGTGGTCGCAGATGAACACGTTGCCGACCGACGGCCTCAATGTCGTGGGGGTGAACCTGCCGCACATCGTGCTGCAACCGCTCGAGGGCCAGGTGAGCTACAAGACGGAGGACGTGACGCCCCTGTTCTGGTTCCACTACACGCCCGACGCTCTGGTCGTGCCCGACCAGAGCCCCATCAAGTCCTTCGCGGATTTCGCAAAGGTGGCCAAGGCCGATCCGGGCAAGCTATCGCTCGCCGGCTCGGGCCTTAACTCCGCCAACCATGCCGCGCACGAGCGGCTCAATGCCTCGTTCGGCGTGAAGACCACGTACATTCCGTTCAAGGGCACCGGCGACATGACGACGTCGGTCCTGGGCGCGCAGGTCGACGGCGCGATGACGTACACGGCGTTTGCTATCAACAACAAGGGCAAGGTGCGCGCGCTGGCCGTCGCGATGGACAAGCGGCATCCGTTGCTGCCCGACGTGCCGACGTTCAAGGAACTGGGCGTCGACTGGGTCGACGGCGCGTACCGCGGCATCGGCGCGCCCAAGGGCACGCCACCCGAGACACGCAAGCGCATGGCGGAGCTTTGGCTCGCGCTCAACACCGATCCGGAAATGAAGGTGCTCGCCGACAAGAGCGGTTTCGAACTCATCAACGTCGGCCCGGACCAGATGGATGCCTTCATGAAGGACAAGATCAAGGTCTACACGCAGACCGGGCAGGCGCTCGGGCTGGGCAAGAAGTAGCGCGGCCGCACGCCGCCGTCGGGTTGCGCTCGTGAATTTGGACCGCAAACCCGGCGGCATCGCGCGACAGTGGCGTGACCAGCGGACTGGTTCGCGGGTCGTATGGGCAGGGA
>JBBQEY010000324.1:0-3251 GCA_038321425.1 Burkholderiales bacterium
CATCACGCGCGACTGGGAAGCGGTGCGCAAGGTGCGCAAACCGGTGGTGGCGGCGGTCGCCGGCTACGCGCTGGGCGGCGGCTGCGAGCTGGCGATGGCCTGCGACACGATCATCGCCGCCGACAACGCGAAGTTCGGCCAACCGGAGATCACGATCGGCACGATGCCCGGCATGGGTGGCACGCAGCGCCTGCCGCGTGCCATCGGCAAGGCGAAGGCCTTCGACTGGTGCCTCACCGGCCGGATGGTGGATGCGGCCGAGGCCGAACGCAGCGGCCTCGTCGCGCGTGTCGTGCCTGCGAAAGAACTTGAAACCGAAGTGCTGGCCTTTGCCGCCAGGATCGCGTCGTATTCGCTGCCGGTGGTGCTGAAAATCAAGGAAGCGATCAACCGCGCCTACGAATCGTCGTTGGCGGAAGGCCTGCTGTTCGAGCGGCGCGAATTCCACGCCACGTTCGCGCTGCAGGACCAGAAGGAAGGCATGGCGGCCTTTGTGGAGAAGCGCAAGCCCGTGTTCCGTCATCGGTAGCGTGCCGTCACGGTAGAATCATGGTTTGCGGTGCGCAGGTTGCACCGTCCGGCCGTCCCGTTGCGGAACCCTGACATGAAGTACGCCCGATTGTCGCTGTCGTTGCTGCTGCCAGTGCTGTTTGCACTCACGCTCGGCAGCTGCACGTCGATCTCGACGACGACGCAGGTGCAGGGGGTCTGGAAGGATCCGAAGTACGCCGCGGGCCCGTTGAAGAAGATCTTCGTGATCAGCTTGATGAAGATCAAGCCAGGTGGCCGCGAGGCGGTGGAAAACGCGATCGTCGCGAAGCTGCAGGCCGGCGGGGTAGCGGCCGTCGCGGCGCATACGGTCAAGGGCGACGACACGCAATTGGCCGATGCCATCCGCAATTCCGGAGCCGACGCCGTGCTGATGGCGCAGGTGCGCTGGCTGTCCTCGTACGAGCCCTATGTGGTCACCGAGACGCTGGCCTCCCCGTCGCCGGACAGGATGGGCCATTCCGATTTCTTCAAGGACCAGGGTGCTGATGAGCCGGGCGACTACAAGGTGGCCAAGATCGGCACCGGCCTCTGGACCGGTGCCTTCGGCAAGCAAGTGTGGACGGCATTCACCGATTCCTACGATGCGTCCGACCTCGCCCGCAACATTCCCGACTACACCACCAAGCTGGTGGCCGCGCTCGCTCGCGACGGCATGATCGTCGTGACCAAGGCTGGCCGCTGACCTGCTGAATTTTTTACCGGAGATCAATCCCATGTCGACGATGCGTACTCTCGTTATCGCAGGTGCAGCGCTGCTGCTTGCCGCCTGCCAGTCCACCAGCATCAAGTCCGCGTGGTACGACACCAACTACAAGGGTGGCACGCTGGGCAAGGTCGTCGTCGTGGCCAGCGACGGCACGACGGCGGACAGCCGCGTGTTTGAGGACATCATGGTGCAGAAGCTCACGGCGGCGGGTGTGCAGGCCATTCCCGGCTACAGCACGGTGCCCCCGGACGCGCGGAGGGGCGAAGGCCCATTCTCGGCGGCGATCTCCGCCACGGGTGCCGACGGCGTGCTGATGGTCCGGCTGCTGCGCGTCGACACGAAGACGCAGGTCTCGACGATGATGGTGCCCGGTGCAGGCTGGGGTCCATACGGTGGCTTCTACGGTGGCTTCTATGGCGGCCCCGGTTTCTACCCGGTGACCGACGTGTCGCAATACGACGTGGCAACGGTGGAAACCAACTTGTACGATGCGCGCACGCGGCGTCTGATCTGGGCCGGCACTACCGAGACGATCAATCCGTCGAACGTGGCGAAGGAAGCTCCAGGCTTCGCCGACCTGCTGGTCACGCAGTTCCGGGCGCGTGGCCTCGTGCCACCGGCGAAGTAGGCGACGCGAAAGCCTCGCGCGTACGCCTCCGGCGAACCTGCCAGAGTTGAGCATCGCCCGCGCCTTCTCCACGACGCATCCCGACGCCATGTCTCAATCCACGACCGCAGTCCTCGATGCACTCCACGCGCAACGCGTCTACGAGCACTGCGACGTGCTGGCCCGCCTGTCGGAGCTTCCCGGCGGTCTCACCCGTGTATTCCTGTCGCCGCAGCAGGCGGAAGCCAATGCGCTGGTGCTGGCATGGATGCGCGAGGCCGGCATGACGGCGTCACTCGATGCCATCGGCAATTGCGTGGGCCGCTACGAAGGCATCACGCCCGGCCTGCCGTGCCTGATGCTCGGTTCGCATCTCGATACGGTTCGCGATGCCGGTCGCTACGATGGCATGCTGGGCGTGCTGTCCGCGATCGAATGCGTGGCCGCGTTGCACGCCACGCACACGCGGCTGCCCTTTGCCATCGAGATCGTCGGCTTCGGCGACGAGGAGGGCGTGCGTTACGGCTCCACGCTGCTCGGCAGCCGTGCGATCGCGGGCACCTTCGATCGCGCGCTCTTCGACAAGGCGGACGCAAAGGGCATTACGCTGCGCGAGGCGCTGCGTATGTTCGGCCTCGACGCGAACGCCATCGCCTCGGTGGCGCGGCGCCCCGACCAGGTGCTGGCCTACGCGGAACTCCACATCGAGCAGGGGCCGGTCCTCGAAGCCGAGCGCCTGGCTGTCGGCGTGGTCACCGCGATCAACGGTGGCAATCGCTTCAACATCGAACTCTCCGGCATGGCGGGGCATGCGGGTACCGTCCCGATGGGATTGCGCCGCGATGCGCTGGCCGCCGCCGCCGAATGCGTGCTCGCCGTGGAATCCATCGCGGCGACGATGCCCGACGTGGTCGGCACGGTGGGCCGCATCGAAGCACAACCGGGTGCGATGAACGTGATTCCCGGCAAGGTCGTGTTCTCGCTCGACGTCCGCGCGCCTACCGACGCGCAGCGGCACGCGGCCGTGGCGGCGATACGCGCCGGGTTCGAGGGTATCGCGCAATGCCGCAACATCGGTATCGCGATCGCGCCGTTATGGGACGCAAAGACGGCGCCGTGCGCGCCGTCGATGCAGCAGCAGTTCGCGGCGGCCATCGCCAGCGAAGGCCTGCCGGTGCGCCACCTGCCCTCGGGTGCCGGCCACGACGGGATGGCATTGATCGACATCACGCCGATCGGCATGCTGTTCGTCCGTTGCGAAGGCGGCATCAGCCACAATCCCGCCGAAGCCATCACGCTTGCCGACGTGGCCACGGGCACGCGCGTCTTCGCCCGCTTCATCCTCGCATTCACGCCGCCTGCGCGCGGCTGACACCATGCCCGACA
>JBBQEY010000325.1:0-3247 GCA_038321425.1 Burkholderiales bacterium
GTACACGATCGCGCAGGCGCTGGTCGAATACGCGAAGCCCATCGCGCATCATGCGTGGCAAACGTTCTGGACGACGATGATCGGCTTTGCGATCGGCGTGGTCGTGGGGCTGTCGCTCGGCGTGGCGGTCGGCATGTCGCGTTTCGTGTATCGCGGGCTGTATCCGCTGCTGGTCGCGTTCAACGCCATTCCCAAGGTGGCGTTCGTGCCGATCCTGGTCGTGTGGTTCGGCATCGGCACCGTGCCGGCGATCCTCACCGCCTTCCTGATCAGCTTCTTCCCGATTGTCGTCAACGTGGCTACCGGCCTTGCCACCCTGGAGCCGGAGCTGGAAGACGTGTTGCGTTCGCTCGGCGCCACCAAGAGCGACATCCTGTTCAAGGTGGGCCTGCCGCGCTCGCTGCCGTTTTTCTTCGCGTCGCTGAAGGTGTCGATCACGCTGGCGTTCGTCGGCACCGTGGTGTCGGAGACCGTGGCGTCGAACGATGGCATCGGCTACCTGATGATGTCCGCGGGCTCGTCGATGAAGATGCCGCTGGTGTTCGCGGGACTGTTCGTGATCGGCGCGATGGCGATGGCGATGTATGAATTCTTCGCCGTGCTCGAGCGCCGGATGACCGGCTGGGCGCATCGCGGCGCGCATGCCAATTGATGGGCTGCGTGTATTGCGCATTGCCTGTCCGTAGCTGATTCGTCGAAGGAACACCCCGTGTCGAAATTGTTTTCCCCGCTTACGTTGCGCGGACTCACGCTGCGCAACCGCACCGTGGTCTCGCCGATGTGCCAGTACTCGGCCATTGATGGCATGGCACGGGACTGGCACTTTGCGCATCTCGGACAATTCGCAATGGGCGGCTTCGGGCTCGTGTTCACGGAAGCCACCGCCGTGGTGGCGGAAGGGCGCATCACGCACGGTGATCTGGGGCTATGGTCGGACGCGCACATCGCGCCGGTCCAGCGCGCAGTGGCCTTCGTGAAGTCGATGGGGGCGGCCACCGGCATGCAATTGGCGCACGCGGGACGCAAGGCCAGCATGCAGCGGCCGTGGTATGGCAATGCTGCGGTGGGCGCCGAGGATGTGGCGCGCGGCGATTTGCCGTGGCCGATCGTGGGTCCCGTGGCGGTGCCGCATATGGACGGCTGGCTGGTGCCGGAGGCGCTGGACCATGCGGGCATCAGGCGGATCGTCGAAGCGTTTCGTGCTGCGACGCTGCGGGCGGAGAAGGCCGGGCTCGACGTCATCGAGATTCATGGCGCGCATGGGTATCTCGTCAGTTCGTTCATGTCGCCGATTTCCAATACGCGGGTGGATCACTACGGCGGCGATCTTGCCGGGCGCATGCGCTTCGGGCTGGAGATTGCCAAGGCGGTACGTGAAGTGTGGCCGGCGGGGAAGCCGCTCTTCTATCGCACGTCCTCCGTCGACGGCATCGAGGGCGGCGTGACGCTGGAGGACTCGGTGGCGTTGGCGCGAGAGCTGAAGGTCATCGGGGTCGATGTGATCGATTGTTCCGCAGGTGGTCTGCCGGGCGCACGCTTCGATTTGAAACCCGGCTACATGGTGCCGTTTGCCGCACGCATCCGCGCCGAAGCCCGCATCGCCACGCAAGCTGTGGGACTGATACTGAATGCGGCGCAGGCCGAAGCGATCATCGCGCGCGGCGAAGCCGACCTCGTCGCCCTGGGCCGCGAAGCGTTGGTCGATCCGCATTGGGCGGGGCGTGCCGCGGTGGAATTGGACGGCGACGCCGGCTGGAAACTGTGGCCCGCACAGTACGGCTGGTGGCTGGAGCGCCGCGCGCAGGTGCTGCGCGATATGCCCATACCTCCCAAACACCTGTAGGCGAGGCTTCAGCCTCGCGCACATCCCGTAGGCGCGGTTTCCGCGATGCATGTATACCTGTAGGCGAGGCTTCAGCCTCGCGCACAACCCGTAGGCGCGGTTTCCGCCATGCCCGCGAGGCTGAAGCCTCGCCTGCAGGAACACCGCCAAGGTTTCCTCCATGCCCGCGAGGCTGAAGCCTCGCCTACGGGAACACGGGCAGATCTCTGACCATCAGACTAACGACCGATAACGCGCCGTCGTGATTGGATCCATCATTGGCTTCGATCGACGCATGGAGCCTTCGCATGACCTATGCCGCGGCACTGCGCGGGCGCTACTCGTGCCAGGGTGTCCCTTACGTCGTCACTGCCGTCACAGCGCATCGCATTTCGCTCTTCTGGTCCTTCGAGTTCGCTACGATCGTCGCGCGTGAATTGCATCTGCTCAATCGTGAAAATTGCTGCAAGATCAGCGCCTGGGTGATCATGCCTGATCACCTGCATGCCCTTGTCGTGCTGGATGAAATGCCGCTGTCACTGTTGATGAAGCGTCTCAAGGGAAGGACCGCATTGGCCATCAATCGGCGGCGGGAAACTCGCGATCGCGTATGGCAGCAGGGGTTCCACGATCGTGCGCTGCGACGCGAGGAAAGCATGGTGGTTGCCGCCCGCTATATCGTTGCCAATCCGTTGCGCGCGGGGCTTGTGCGCCGACTGGGGGAGTATTCGTTTTGGGACCAGAATCTGGTTGAAGTTCCAGGGAAATCTTCCAGGGATGCAAACTCGTCACCGCGTCTATAACCGCCCCTGTCACCGCTCCCTTTCACCATACCGTTTACCAACCTGTAGGCGAGGCTTCAGCCTCGCGCACACCCCGTCGGCGCGGTTTCCGCAATCCCCGCGAGGCTTAACCCTCGCCTACAGGAATCAACAGGAATAAAAATAAACAAACGTGAATTAACAGGAATGAACAGGCACCGGCGCTGTCTATCCCGCCGCGACATTCATCCGTACCAGCTCCGCCAGCGACCGTGCACCCATCTTCTCCATCACCTTGGCGCGGTGAACTTCGACGGTGCGCGTGGACAGATCAAGACGCGTGGCCACCGACTTGTTGGGCAGGCCCTCGGCCACCAGCGCCATCACTTCGCGCTCGCGCGGCGACAGCGATGCGATGCGCCTCTCGAGATCCTCGCGATCGCCTTCGGCTACCACCGCTGCAGAAGCCGGCGGCGCCGCGGCCTGCGCCAGTGCGCGATGCACGGCATCCAGCAGCACCTGCCCGTTGAACGGCTTCTCGATGAAATCCGCGGCGCCATTCTTCATCGCGCGCACGGCCATGCCGATATCGCCGTGACCCGTCACGATGATGATGGGCAACGCCGACCCGCGCTTGCGCATCTCGTCCTGCAGCTCCAGCCCG
>JBBQEY010000326.1:0-3231 GCA_038321425.1 Burkholderiales bacterium
CGGACGTCCCAGTGAGGCAGCGTGATGACGCTGAAATCGCGGGCGCCTGACTTGGTGATGCCGCAGGTCATCATGCGGTTGCGCATGCGGAACTGCCAGCGCAACATCTCGCCGGCAGCTTCGGATTGAGGGTTGGTCGTCGTCTTCATGCCCTTTGTATGATCAAGATCGGTGCCAGCATTTCGTCGCGGTTCGGTGCCGGGTGGCGGGTCATATGCCGCGCCCATTACCCAATGTGGGAATCAGCTTGACCAAACACGTAGCGCCGGGCCGTGTCGGCGCGGCCGAGAAGCTGGATCGACATTTGCTTTTGTGCCAGGTATGTTGACGATCCTGCTTGTGATTCTCGTGTTGATGGCCCTGGGCGCGTTGCCGTCGTGGCCCCACAGCCGCTCGTGGGGCTACGCTCCAACCAGCACGCTGACGATCCTCGTGATCATTCTGCTGGTGCTCGTGCTGACCGGTCGCGTCTAGGCTTCGCCCTGGGCGACGCTCAGCAACTGCTGGCGATCACCTTCCTGTTGCGCTGGACAGATGAGCTGCAATTTCCATAGATTGGAAAGATGCGGCCAGACACCACGTGGGTTGATCGTCGTGCCTATCCATTTACCTCTCGCTACTGCTCGCTCGCGGCGGGAGAGATGCACTACGTGGATGAGGGGACCGGCGATCCCGTGCTGCTGGTCCACGGCACACCGACCTGGTCGTTCGAGTACCGCCATGTGATCACCGCCCTATCGCGGCGGCATCGCTGCCTTGCCCCGGACCATCTCGGCTTCGGCCTCTCGGCACGTCCTGCCCGCTTTGCCTACACGCCAGAAGCGCACGCCGCCGCACTTCGCGAGTTCGTCACCGCGATCGGCCTCGATCGCTACACGCTCGTGGTTCATGATTTTGGCGGGCCCATTGGCTTGCCTCTCGCGCTTGGTCCCAAGTCGCGGGTTCAGAAGCTGGTGATCCTCAACTCGTTTGCCTGGCCGCTGAACGATGATCCGAAATTGGCGCGTCGCGCGCGGATTGCCGGCGGACCAATCGGCCGGCTGCTCTATAAGTATGCGAACGCGTCACAGACGCTGATCATGCCGTCGGCCTATGGCGACAGGGCGAAGCTGACCAAGGCCATCCATCAGCAGTATCTCGACGTGTTCCGGGACCGCGCGGCGCGCGGCCAGGTGCTGCACGCGCTGGCCAGGGCGCTGCTTGGTTCGCGCGCTCACTACCAGGGCCTGCTTGACGCGCTGCCGTCACTACGCATCCCGACGTTGCTGCTCTGGGGAATGAAGGACCGCGCCTTCCAGCCATACCAGTTGGCGCGATGGCAGTCGCTGCTGCCGCACGCCACGACCGTGACGCTCGAGCAGGCCGGCCACTGGCCGCACGAAGAGGAACCTGCGCTCGTTGTCGAGGCGATCGAGCGGTTCCTGAATTAACATTGAGGGGCCCAATGCCCAACATCCTGCAGAGCCTTCCGGTCGGAGAAAACGTCGGCATTGCCTTCTCGGGCGGCCTCGATACCAGTGCCGCGTTGCACTGGATGCGCGCGAAGGGCGCGGTGCCGTTCGCCTATACCGCCAACCTCGGCCAGCCGGACGAGGCCGACTACGACGAGATTCCGCGTAAGGCGATGGCGTACGGCGCCGAGAAGGCGCGGCTGATCGAGTGCCGCGAGCAGCTGGTGGCCGAAGGCCTGGCGGCGTTGCAGTGCGGCGCGTTCCACATCACCACCGCGGGGCAGACCTACTTCAACACCACGCCGCTCGGGCGCGCGGTCACCGGCACCATGCTGGTCGCCGCCATGCGCGACGACGATGTCAACATCTGGGGCGACGGCAGCACCTATAAGGGCAACGACATCGAGCGGTTCTACCGCTACGGCCTGCTCGCCAATCCCAGCCTGCGCATCTACAAGCCGTGGCTCGATCAGACCTTCATCGACGAGCTCGGCGGCCGCAAGGAGATGTCGGAGTACATGATCCGGCACGGCTTCCACTACAAGATGAGCGTCGAGAAGGCCTACTCGACCGACTCCAACATTCTCGGTGCCACGCATGAAGCCAAGGATCTGGAATTTCTCAACAAAGGCATCACCATCGTCCAGCCGATCATGGGCGTGGCGTTCTGGCGAGACGAGGTCGCGGTGAAGCCCGAGACCGTGACCATCCGTTTTGAAGAAGGCCACCCGGTGGCGCTGAACGGCCAGACCTTCGCGACCGCGCTCGACATGTTCATGGAGGCCAATGCCATCGGCGGGCGCCATGGCCTGGGCATGAGCGACCAGATCGAGAACCGGATCATCGAAGCGAAGAGCCGCGGCATCTACGAGGCGCCGGGGTTGGCGCTGCTGTTCATCGCCTACGAGCGACTGATCACCGGCATTCACAACGAAGACACCATCGAGCAGTACCGCGACCACGGCCGGCGTCTGGGCCGGTTGCTCTACCAGGGCCGCTGGTTCGATCCGCAGACGCTGATGCTGCGCGAGAGCGCGCAGCGCTGGGTCGCCCGTCCCGTCACGGGTGAGGTCACGGTGGCACTGCGCCGCGGCAACGATTACTCGATCCTGGAAACCGCGAGCCCGAACCTGACCTACAAGCCGGAGCGCTTGACGATGGAGAAGGGTGAGGAGGTGTTCTTCACGCCGCAGGATCGCATTGGCCAGTTGACCATGCGCAATCTCGACATCGCCGACACGCGCGCGAAGCTGATGATCTACACGCAGCAGGGCTTGCTGGCGCCGCCGGCATCGAGCGGACTGCCACAGCTTCCCGAGGCTAAGAAGGAATAGGTCGTCCCCGGTTTCGCGATAGCGCGTTTTCGGACGATGTGGCCAAGAGCAATGTGGCGGCCATTCTCGAGCAGCACGGCCTGACCAACGTCAAGAGTCTGTGAAGGGGAGGCTGACGTAAGATGGGCGCGATGAACGATGGCGCAACGGCCTGTGCCCCGGCGGCGTTACTGGGGCCGCTCAACCCGGAAGAGCAGCGCTATGCCCCCAGGGAGCTCTTCGCGGCCGGCCACACCGAGTGGCTCCGGCTGCGGCCCAGGGTGGCCGTCGTCGGTGCGCGGCAGGCCTCGCCAGATGGCGTCAAGCGAGCCGCGAAGCTGGCCCGCGTCCTCGTCGAGCATCGCGCCACCGTGGTCAGCGGCTTGGCTGAGGGCATTGACGCCGCGGCACACACCGCGGCCATCGAGGCTGGTGGACGGACCATTGCCGTAATCGGCACGCCGTTG
>JBBQEY010000327.1:0-3217 GCA_038321425.1 Burkholderiales bacterium
GCGTCCCTGTGCCGCCGCTGCAGCGGGTGAATACACAGTGGGCATCTCGTTCGAGTACCGTGCCAACCGCGAAAAGGCGCGTGGCGCCCCGGTGGACCTCGTGTTCCCGAAGGAAGGCCTCGGCTGGGACCTCGAAGCCACGGCGATCGTGAAGACCACGACCAAGCTCGATGCGGCGAAAAAGTTGCAGGATTGGGCAATCTCCGATGCCGCCATGGCGCTGTATGCGAACAACTTCGCGATCGTCGCCGTGCCCGCGCTGTCGAAGCCGCTGCCCAACGTGCCTGCCGATTACGCGAGCCGTCTCGTGAAGAACGATTTCGCGTGGGCCGCGAAGAACCGCGACAAGATCCTGGCCGAATGGAGCAAGCGCTACGAGTCGAAGGCCGCGCCGAAATAACGCGTTGTTTCGCGCCCGCGCGATGCGCGGGCGGCTACGGGTCAGCCGGCGGCGATGCTGCCGCCCGCGCTGGCCCGTGGTGCTTGTGGAGCAGTCGGGCCCCGCGGGGCCAGCAGTTCACCAGGATCACGATGGCCGATTCCCCCGTTCCGGACGCGCTGCGCATCGAGGCCGTGCACAAGGCCTTCGGCAGCTTCGTTGCGCTGCAGTCCATCGACCTCTCAATCATCCCCGGCGAGATGGTCTGCTTCGTCGGGCCCTCCGGCTGCGGCAAGACGACGTTGCTGCGCATCATTGCCGGCCTCGAAACGCAGACCAGCGGCCGCGTGATCCAGAACGGACGCGATGTGTCGCTGGCGCCGCCCGCGGCGCGTGACTACGGCATCGTGTTCCAGTCCTATGCCCTCTTTCCCAACCTGACCATCGCGGCCAACGTCGCGTACGGGCTCGTCAACCGCCGCCGGCCGCGCGCCGAGACCGCGGCGCGTGTCAAGGAATTGCTGGAGCTTGTGGGCTTGCCTGATGCCGGTCCCAAATACCCTGGCCAGCTTTCGGGTGGCCAGCAGCAGCGCATCGCGCTGGCCCGCGCGCTGGCGACCGCGCCATCGCTTTTACTGCTCGACGAACCGCTGTCCGCGCTCGACGCGAAGGTGCGCGAGCGCCTGCGCGGCGAGATCCGCGCGTTGCAGCAACGCCTGAAGGTCACCACCGTCATGGTGACGCACGACCAGGAAGAAGCGTTGTCGATGTCGGACCGCGTCGTCGTGATGCGGCATGGGGCCATCGAGCAGATCGGCACGCCACAGGATGTCTACGAGCGGCCGGCAACGCCTTTTGTCGCGGACTTCCTGGGCAAGGTCAGCGTGCTGAAGGGTGAAAGTGTCGGCGGCGGGCGCTTTGCCGTCGGCACGGCCGAACTCGACCTCAATGTTAATGGCTTCGATGCCGGCGACAAGGTCCGTATCTTCCTGCGTCCGGAGGATCGGCATATTGAAGGCGACATTGCGGCGATGCCCAACCGCCTGCGCGGCCTCGTGCGCCACATCGAATACCTCGGCACCGTCTGCCTCGCCACGGTGGACTGCGCGGCACTCGGCCAGACGATGCTGGTGTCGATGTCGCTGAACCAGTTGCACGATTTGCACATCCGCGAGGGCGGCGATCTCGACTTCGCGCTGCGGACCGATCGCGTGCGCGTCTTCGCCGAGTCGGCGGTGCGATGACCGCAGTGGCATCCGGCGTGGCAGACGCCCGCGGCGTGGTGACCCGGGTGCGCGCGACCGGCGCCATCCTGCGCGAGAACATCGCCATCCACGGCGGACTCTGGCTGCTTGGGGTCGGGTTGTTCGTGTTCCTGACGCTGCCGCTCGCCACACTGCTGATCCGAAGCCTCGAGGACAAGGCGGGCGTCTTCGTCGGCCTTGCCAACTTCGTGCAGTACGTGCAGACGCCGGCGTTGGCCCGCTCCACGGGCAACACGCTCGTCTTTGCGGTGCTCACCACCGCGCTGACGGTACCACCCGCATTTGCCTTTGCCTACGCGATCCAGCGCAGCTGCATTCCCGCCAAGGGTCTGTGGCGCAGCATCGCGCTGATCCCCATCCTGGCGCCGTCACTGCTGGCCGCGCTGTCGTTCATCTACCTGTTCGGTAACCAGGGTGCGCTGAAGTTCATGCTGGGCTGGGTCGGCGTCGGGACCATCTATGGCCTGCCCGGCATGGTGCTCGCCATGAGCTTCGCCGCGTTTCCGCATGCGGTGATGATCCTTCTGGCGGGATTGGCGCTGTCCGATGCGCGCCTGTACGAGGCCGCCGATGCGCTGGGCACGAGCACGTGGCGGCGCTTCATCACGATCACGCTGCCGGGTGCGAAGTACGGGCTCATCTCCGCCGCGATGGTGGTGTTCACGATGGCGGTCTCCGAATTCGGTGTACCGAAGGTGATCGGCGGCAACTACCCGGTGTTGGCGATCGACATCTACAAGCAGGTGATCGGCCAGCAGAATTTCCAGATGGGTGCGGTGGTGGGCCTCGTGCTGTTGCTGCCGGCGGTGGTGGCATTCATCGTCGACCACCAGGTGCGGCGCAGGCAGAAGGCGCTGCTCACGGCGCGCAGCGTGCCCTATGCACCGCGCCCGTCGAAGCGGCGCGACCGGCTGGCGCTGGCCTACGTGCTGCTGGTGTCGGCCGCGATGCTGATCGTGATGGGCATGGCGGTGTTCGGTTCCTTCGTCAAGTTCTGGCCGTACAACCTGTCGCTGACGCTGGCGCACTACACCTATGGCTTCGAGGAGGCCAACGTGCAGCACGCGTACCGCAACAGTCTCGTGCTGGCCGCGTGGTGCGCGGTGCTGGGTGCCGCGATCACGTTTACCGGCGCGTACTGGGTCGAGAAGACGCGGGGTGCCAATTGGCTGCGGCCGCTGATCCGCTTCCAGGCCATGCTGCCGATGGCGGTACCGGGGCTGGTACTGGGGATCGGCTACATCCTGTACTTCAACAATCCGTCCAATCCGCTGCATTTTCTCTATGGCACGATGACCATCCTGGTCATATGTACCGTGATCCACTTCTATTCGTCGAGTCATCTCACGGCCGTCACGGCATTGAACCAGATGGACGGGGAGTTCGAATCGGTGTCGGCATCGCTGAAGGTGCCGTTCTACAAGACATTCTGGCGCGTGACGGTACCCGTGTGCCTGCCCACGGCGCTCGACATCGGCCGCTATTTTTTCGTCAACGCGATGACGACCATCTCGGCAGTCGTGTTCCTGTACTCGCCCAAGACCACGCTGGCCGCCATCTCGATCCTGCAGCT
>JBBQEY010000328.1:0-3215 GCA_038321425.1 Burkholderiales bacterium
GCCGGCGGGGCGCAAGGAAGCGGAGCGCCTGGGTGCCGCGTTTCGCGCGCAGCGCGTGCCGGTAGCGCGCGTGCTGGCAAGCCCGTGGTGCCGCTGCGTCGATACCGCGCGTATCGCGTTCGGCGGCAGCACCGCTGAACCGGCGCTCGGCAACCTGTTCACGCACAGCCAGAACACCGCACAACAGCAGGCGGCGTTCAAGGTCCTGGCCAGCACGCCGCCACGCGACGGCAACCTGCTCCTCGTCACCCACGGCGCCACGATTGCCGCGTTCACCGGCATCAATCCTTCCACCGCCGAAGTCGTGATCGGCAACCTCGACAAGGATGGCCGATTTGTCGTGGCGGGACGGATCACCGTACCGGATTGAATTCTTCGGCTGGGCGCAGGGGCGAGCCGCTCCCGTAAAATGGACGGGTGAGCGTCGCCCCCTCCCCCACCCTTGCCGGCCATACGCCGATGATGCAGCAGTACCTGCGCGTCAAGGCGGAGCATCCGGACAAGCTCGTCTTCTACCGGATGGGTGACTTCTACGAATTGTTCTTTGCCGACGCGCAGCGCGCGGCGCGCGCCCTCGATATCACGTTGACCGCACGCGGCCAGTCGGCGGGCGCGCCCATCCCGATGGCCGGCGTGCCCCACCACGCGCTGGAACCCTATCTCGCCAAGCTCATGAAGCAGGGCGAATCGGTGGTGATCGTCGAGCAGTTCGGCGATCCGGCCACCGCCAAGGGCCCGGTGGAGCGCAAGGTGGCGCGCATCGTCACGCCGGGCACGGTCACCGATGCCAACCTGCTCGAGGCCAAGCGCGACACGCTGCTGGCCGCCTTCATCACGTCGGGCAAGCGCGCGGGCATCGCGTGGCTCAACCTGGCTGCCGGTGCGCTGACGCTGGCCGATGTCGCATTGACGGAAGCAGCAGGCGTGCTCGAACGCATTGGTGCCGCCGAATTGTTGGTGCAGGACGGTGCGGTGGCGCCTGCGCTGCGTGGTGACGCACCGCCGGTACGCGCCCTGCCGCCCTGGCAGTTCGATCATGAAGCCGCCACACGCGCATTGACAGCGCAACTTGGCACGCGCGACCTCGCTGCATTCGGCGCCGTAGATGTGCCGCTGGCCGTCGGCGCAGCAGGCGCGCTGCTGCACTACGCGGGCGCGACCCAACAGGCCGCGTTGACGCATGTGCGCACGCTGGCCGTCGAGCATGCCGATGCGTTCGTGGCGCTGGATCCTGCCACCCGCCGCAATCTGGAGATTACCGTGACGCTGGCCGGCGACGCGGCCCCCACGCTACTGTCGTTGCTCGATCACTGCGACACCGCCGCCGGCAGCCGGCTGCTGCGGCAATGGCTGTTGCAGCCGCTGCGCGACCAGGCCGCCGCCAACGCAAGGCTCGACGCGATCGGTGTCCTGCAAGACGATGCCGCGGCAGCCCGCGAACTGACGACGCTGATGAAGCGTACCGTGGACATCGAGCGAATCGCGGGGCGCGTCGCCCTGCGTACGGCGCGACCACGCGACCTGGCGGGACTGCGCGACACGCTGGCCTTGTTGCCGCCCATCGTCGCCGCAACCGCGCCTTTCACCGCGCCGTTGATCGATGCGGCACGCCGCGACCTCGCACCCGATGCGCATTGGGCTGCGCTGTTGTCGCGCGCCATCGCGGCAGAACCGGCAACGCAATTGCGCGATGGCGGTGTCATTGCTGCTGGCTTTGACGCCGAGCTGGACGAACTGCGCGCGATCGACACGGATTGCGGCTCCTTCCTCGTGGCGCTGGAAGCGCGGGAACGCGCGCGCACCGGTATCGCGACCCTCAAGGTTGAGTACAACCGCGTGCATGGCTTCTACATCGAGGTCAGCAACGCCAACGTCCTCAAGGTTCCGGACGACTATCGCCGCCGGCAGACGCTGAAAAATGCCGAGCGCTACATCACGCCGGAGTTAAAGACTTTCGAGGACCGCGCACTGTCCGCGCAGGATCGGGCACTGGCGCGCGAGAAGAATCTGTATGAAGGCATCCTCGATGCGTTGAGTGCGGCCATCGCCGAACTGCAACGCGCAGCGGCGGCATTGGCGCGCCTCGATGTGCTGGCCACACTGGCGTTGCGCGCGCGCGAACTCGACTTCTACCGGCCAGTGTTCACCACCTCCCCCGGCATCGAGATCCACGGTGGCCGCCATCCGGTGGTGGAGCGGATGGTCGATGCGTACATCCCCAACGACGTCGCGCTGCGCGCCGACCGGCGCCTGTTGCTGGTGACCGGTCCCAACATGGGCGGCAAATCCACCTACATGCGGCAAACCGCGGTGATCGCGCTGCTGGCCTGCTGCGGCATGCACGTGCCGGCCACCAGCGCGGCGATCGGTCCGCTCGACGCGATCTTCACGCGCATTGGTGCGGCGGATGACCTGGCCGGTGGACGCTCGACATTCATGGTGGAGATGACGGAAGCCGCGTACATCATGAATCGCGCGACGCCGCAAAGCCTGGTGCTGATCGACGAGATCGGGCGCGGCACGTCCACCTACGATGGACTCGCGCTGGCGTGGGCGATCGCGCACCGGCTGGCGGAGCGCAACCGCTGTCTTGCGCTTTTCGCCACGCACTATTTTGAATTGACGGGATTGGCGGCGGAAATGGAAGGCTGCGCCAACGTGCACTTCGACGCGGCGGAACACAAAAACGGCATCGTGTTCCTGCATGCGGTGGCGGATGGCCCTGCCAGCCGCAGCTTCGGCTTGCAGGTGGCGCAACTGGCGGGCGTGCCACAGGACACGGTGCGGCAGGCGCGCAATTATTTGGCGCGGCTCGAACAACACGCGGCGCGCGACGATGGCCAGGGCGATCTTTTCGCCGGCGGTGCGGTGTCCGAGGCCCCCGCCGCGACGGATTTCCGTGCGGCCGAGGTGATGGATCGTCTGCAGGCGCTGGACCCCGACGCGCTGTCGCCGCGCGAGGCACTCGACGCGCTCTATGCGTTAAAGCGCCTCACGAGGCCTGCGGAGCCCGGTTCGTAGCGACCTTGGTGCGAGGCACGACGGTTACGGGGACCGGACCCCCGACTGGCGGTCAGTGATGGTGATGGCCGCCCGCGCCATGCGCGTGGCCATGCGCCACTTCGTCGGCGGTGGCGGCGCGCACTTCAAGCACCGTGCCGTCGAAGCGCAAACGCTGCCCGGCCAGTTCGTGGTTGCCGTCGAGGACGGCCTTG
>JBBQEY010000329.1:0-3170 GCA_038321425.1 Burkholderiales bacterium
CACAGACTGTCGACGGGGAAATTGCTGGCGAACATGCAGCGACTGGTGCCGAAAAGATCGATCACGGTGCGCACGATGTCGCCATTGGCCGCCGGCGTCCATGGCTTGCCCGCCTGCCCCAGACCCGAGATCTTGACATGGACATTGGACTGCGCGGCGAGCGTCGTCATCGCTTTCTTCCAGCCGGCGATGCCCTCGGCACTGCGATCCGAAGGCAGCCCGGTGTGATTGAGGATGATCGTCGTCCCCGGATAGTCAGCGGCGAGTTGCGCGGCCTCCGCAAGATGCCACCACGGCGTCTGCAGGTCGAAGCGAAGGCCGTTGCCGGCCAGCTGCGCGAAGCCCGCGCGCCATCGCGCGTCCGTCATACCGCCGGGCGAAGCGTCACCGGGTGTCTTGCTGGCCCGCGGCTTATGACGCACGCTACGCACGAAATCGAAGGCCGCCTGCTGCTCCAGCACCTGCGCCACGTCGCCGGCGTCGAGCCAGGCCTGCGCCACCATCACCGTGGGCAACCCGAATGCGCGACGAAGTTCCTCGATGTAGCGGGTCTCGCCGATCGGGTCCGCCGGATTCCATTCTGCCTCGACGTAGACCGTCTTCTCGACCACGAACGGCGCCGCGTCGGCGCGATAGTCGGGCGGCAGGTACGTGCTGCAAATGGCATCGTAGTCGCCGTAACGAAACGGAATGCGCGGCTCGTCGTTGAGCCACGGGTAATAGTTGCGCAGCGGATCCCAGAAGTGCTGGTGTGTATCGACGACCGCGAACGCAGTCCCTGCCGGAACGGGCGCGACGGTATTGCCGGTGGGTGCTCCTCCCATGCATTCCTCCAGAATCAGGCACAGCGTGCCCGGCCGTTTCCCGGCTCGTTGGTGGAGTATGCACAAAATTTTCCAACGCGTATACTGTATGCAGCATTCAGTTGCGGTCGAACAGGGCGACCAGTTCGAGGCCTCCCGCTACACTTCCGGATGAGTTCCCAGCGCGCATGACCATGGAAACAAGCGTCCCCGACGTCTCGCCGGCCACGCCGGCCGACAGCGCGCTGCCGATCGCGCGGCGCAGCCTGCACGACGAAGTGGTGACGCGCATCCGCGACATGATCATCGAAGGGGTGCTCGCCCCCGGGTCCCGCGTCAATGAAACCCACCTCGGGCAAACGCTGGGCGTGTCGCGCACGCCGTTGCGCGAAGCGCTGAAGTTCCTCGCCAGCGAAGGTCTCATCGAGCTTGTCACCGCGCGCGGCGCCATCGTGAAGAAGTTCTCGGCGAAGGATGTCCGCGACATGCTGGACGTGCTGGCCGTGCTCGAAGCCTTCGCCGCGCGCCTCGCCTGCCGCAAAGCGTCCGATGAAGCCATCGCCGACGTGCGCGCGATCCACGACCGCATGGTCGAGCGCTACGCGGTCCGCGACCGGCTCGAGTACTTCAAGCTGAACCAGCAGATCCACACTGCGTTCCTGCAGCTGTCCGGCAACGCAGCACTCGAGTCCGCGCACACGTCGATCCAGTCGCGTCTGAAGCGCATCCGCTACATCGGCAACCAGGGGCCGCAGCAGTGGGCGGACGCGCTGGCCGAGCACGAGGACATGATCAAGTTCCTCGAGGCGCGCGATGGCGCGCGCCTGGCGCGCGTCGTGAACCAGCACATGGAACACACTTGGGAGCGCGTGCGGCTCACCCTCTGAGACAACGGCTCCGGCCAGCGCGCGCAACGCGCTGCGCGTGTAGGCGAGGCTTCAGCCTCGCGTGGTGATCCGCGAGACTGGCCACGCCGAGAGGCACCGGTCCACCCAACTGAGGCGGTTTTTGGCCCCCCCGACGGCGCCTTTGGCACCCTCCCCCAGGGGGCACCCGCCTTGGGGGCGGCCCGGCGGCGGGTTCGCCTTCAGGCCGCCGCGATTCCGTAGCGCCGGCGCAATGTATCGGCCAGATGCTTGCCTGCCGCGGACACGAGGAAGATGCAGACGATGTAGATGGCCGCCGTCGCCGTGAGGATCTCGATCGGCTCGTACCCGATGTTGACGATCTTCTGCGACTGGAACATCAGGTCCTGCACGGTGATCACCGAAACGAGCGTGGACGACTTCACGATCACGGTGAACTGGTTCACGATCGACGGCGCGGAACTCAGCAGCACCTGCGGCAACGTGATCCGGAGGAACACCAGCAACGGCGACATCCCCACCGCGTACGCGGCCTCCAGCTGGCCCTTGGGAATGGCCTCGATACCGCCGCGAAACGTCTCCGCAAGATAGCCACTCGATTGCACCGCCAGCGCGGTACAGGCCGCCGCAAAAAAAGTGTTGGGCCAGCCGAACAACTCGGGCCACACGTAGTTCACCCACAGCAGTTGCACGAGAATCGGCGTGGCACGGAAGAATTCGATCAGGCCAATGGCGATGATGCGCAACGGCCGTACGTAGAGGCGAACCAGGCAAAGGAAGAGCCCACCGAGGATGGCGCAGGCAAACGCGATGACGCAGACCTCCACGGTGACCGCCAGGCCCGACAGCAGCGCGTCGCGTTGATTCCAGACCAGGCGTTCCCAGTTGCCCATGCCCGCCCCTACGCCAGGATCCGCGTGCGCCAGCGCTCGGCCAACGCGCGCAACGCGCTGCCGGCCACCAGCACGATCACGAAGTAGGTGAGCGCGGCGCCGGTATAGAGGGGCAGCGGGCGCATCTCCTGTTGCGTGATCATCGACACCTGGTACATGAGGTCCGGCACCGCAATCAGCGACACGATGGTCGTGGCCTTGAACAGCGAGATGAACTGGTTGATCGACTCCGGCAGCATCCGCCGCACGACCTGCGGCAGGATGATCCGCCACAGGATCTGCCGCTCGGACATGCCGCACGAGCGCGCCGCCTCGAGATGACCGATGGGAACCGCTTCGATGCCGGCGCGAAACGTCTCCGCGAAGTATCCGCTGTAGACGAGGCCCAGCGCGATCACCGCGGAAACGAAGGGATTGAACTCGAAGCGGCTGTGCAGAACGGTGCCGATCAGTAGCGGCAGCACGAAATGCACCCACACCACCATCACGTAGTCGGGCGCGTTGCGGAAAATTTCCACGTGCAGCGTGCCCAGCCAGCGCAGCGGCCGGAGCCGGCTGACCCGCATCAGCGCAGCGCCGAGGCCCACGCCCAGAGCCAGCGCCGCCGC
>JBBQEY010000330.1:0-3170 GCA_038321425.1 Burkholderiales bacterium
CGGGATCTGCGGAATGATCTTCGAGTCCAGCACTTCCTTCGGGATTGCCATGACCATCTTGGTGCCGATGTAGCCGGGCGAAATGGTGTTGGAGGTGACGCCCTTGCGCGCATATTCGAGCGCCAGCGCCTTGGTGAAGCCATGCATGCCGGCCTTGGCCGCCGAATAGTTGGTCTGGCCAAAGGCGCCTTTCTGGCCGTTGACCGACGAGATGTTGATGATGCGGCCCCAGCCGCGATCGGCCATGCCGTCGCAGACCTGCTTCGTCATGTTGAAGCACGAGTCGAGGTTGGTCTTGATGACCGCGTCCCAGTTCGACTTGTCCATCTTCTTGAACGTCATGTCGCGCGTGATGCCGGCGTTGTTGACCAGCACGTCGACGGGACCGACTTCCGCCGCGACCTTCTTCACGCAAGCTGCCGCGGATTCAAAGTCGGCCACGTCGCACGGATAAGCCTTGAATGACAGCCCTTGCTTCTGCATGGCGTCGAGCCATTCGGTGGCCTTGGTGTTGCCTGGCGAATACGTGGTGACGACGGTGTAGCCCAGCGCGGCAAGCTTGATGCAGATGGCCTCGCCGAGGCCCCCCATGCCGCCCGTCACCAGCGCGACGCGATGTTTGTCAGTGGCCATCGTTGTACTCCTCCATGAATTTTATTGTGGTGTTACGAATGCAGGAAAACCTTGGCGTGTTGCTTAGGCGCGCTCCACCGCGAGTGCGACGCCCATGCCGCCGCCGATGCACAGCGACGCGAGGCCCTTCTTCGCGTCGCGCCGGCCCATCTCGTGCAGCAGCGTGACCAGTACGCGGCATCCCGACGCGCCGATCGGATGGCCGAGTGCGATGGCACCCCCGTTGACGTTGATCTTGCTGGTATCCCAGCCCATTTCCTTGTTCACCGCGCAGGCCTGTGCGGCGAAGGCCTCGTTGATTTCCATCAGGTCGAGGTCGGCGGCCTTCCAGCCCGTCTTCTCGAGGCAGCGACGCGAGGCGGGAACCGGCCCCATGCCCATGATGGCGGGATCGACCCCCGACGATGCGTAGGCCTTGATCGTGGCCAGCGGCGTCAGCCCCAGCGCCTTGGCGCGCGCAGCGGTCATCACCAGCACGGCGGCCGCGCCGTCGTTCAGGCCCGAAGCATTCGCGGCGGTGACCGAGCCTTCCTTCGCGAACGCGGGCTTCAATCCGGAGATGCTCTCGAGCGTCGTGCCGTTCTTGATGAACTCGTCGGCGGCGAACGCGACGGGATCGCCCTTGCGCTGCGGAATCATCACCGGCACGATCTCGTCGACGAACTTGCCGGCCTTCTGCGCGGCCTCGGCCTTGTTCTGGCTGGCCACGGCGAATTCGTCCTGCTGAGCGCGCGCGATGTCGTGCTTCTTCGCGACGTTCTCGGCGGTGACGCCCATGTGGTACTGGTTGTACACATCCCACAGGCCGTCGACGATCATCGTGTCCGTGAGCTTGGCGTCGCCCATCCGGAAACCGTCGCGCGACCCCAGCAGCACGTGTGGTGAGGCGCTCATGTTTTCCTGGCCGCCGGCCACGACGATGTCGGCATCACCGCAACGAATGGCCTGGGCCGCGAGCATGACGGCTTTGAGGCCCGAGCCGCACACCTTGTTGATCGTCATCGCGGGCACGGAATGGGGAATGCCCGCCTTGAGCAGCGCCTGCCGCGCCACGTTCTGGCCGCTGCCTGCGGTGAGCACCTGGCCCAGGATCACTTCCGACACCAGCTCAGGCGCAACGTTGGCGCGCGCGAGCAGTGCGCGGATGACGGTGGCGCCGAGTTCAGGCGCCGCAACCTTGGCCAGCGAGCCGCCGAATTTTCCGACTGCCGTGCGCAGCGCGCCGACGATGACGATGTCACTCATGTGATGCTCCCCCGGGGAAGGTCCGCGCCGAGGTGCGCGGATTGCAGGAGAACATCTTAGCGCAGCGTCGGGGCAGGGGGGTTGCGAAGGCTGTGCGGGGCATCGGGCGGCCGTCAGGCCGCGGCCCGGACGTAGTTGCCCGGGGCCGCGTCCAGAGCGGGAAAGTGCGCGTTGCCCGGGGCCGCCGGTGCGGCATGCATCGGCCCGGCATGCGTGGCGAGCCACGCCGCCCAATGCGGCCACCAGCTGCCCGGCGCGGACTCAGCGCGGTCCAGCCAGTCGTCGGCCGACTCAGTCAGGAGGTCGTTGGTCCAGTAGTTGCGCTTCTGTGGCACGGGAGGATTGACCACGCCCGCGATGTGGCCGGACGCACCCAGCACGAACGTGCAATCGCCGCCCAGCAGGCTGGTGCTGCGGTAGGCCGCGCGCCACGGCACGATGTGATCGTCGCGCGATGCATAGATGTAGGCGGGGACGCTCACGCGCTGCAGGTCGACCAGGGCGCCCGCCATCGTCAGCGCATTGCGCTTGCACAGCCCATTGTCGAGATACATGTTGCGCAGGTAGTAAACGTACATCGGCCCCGGCAGGTTGGCGGAGTCGCCGTTCCAGTACAAGAGGTCGAAGGCGGGTGGCGTCTCGCCTTTCAAGTAGTTGCCGACCACGTAGTTCCACACGAGGTCGTTGGCGCGCAGGCTGGCGAAGGCATTGGCGAGCTCGCTGCCGTGCACGCGTTGCCCGGCCATCAGTTGCGGCTCGCGTGCGGCAAGCGCATCGCTCGACACGTACACGCCGATCTCGCCGGGGTCGGCGAAATCGAGCATTGTCGTCAGCAACGTAGCACTGGCGACACTCGCGTCCTTGCGCGCGGCCAGCACCGCCAGAGTGCAGGCCAGCAACGTGCCGCCCACGCAGAAGCCGAGCGCATTCACCGTCTTGCTGTCGCCGACATCCTGTGTGACGCGCAGCGCGGCGAGCACGCCCTGCTCGATGTAGTCGTCCCACGTGCAGTGACCGAGTGATTCCGGAATGTTGCGCCACGACACCATGAACACCGTGTGGCCCTGCGCCACCGCATGGCGGACGAAGGAGTTGCCGGGCTGCAGGTCGAGGATGTAGAACTTGTTGATGCACGGCGGCACCATCAGCAGCGGCCGCCGGTGCACGGTGGGCGTGGTCGCGTCGTACTGGATCAGCTCGATCAGGTCGTTGCGGAACACGACACGCCCCGGCGTCATCGCGAGGTTGCGGCCGACGGCGAAGGCCGCTTCGTCGGTCATCGTGATCCGGCC
>JBBQEY010000331.1:0-3169 GCA_038321425.1 Burkholderiales bacterium
GTGGCGCTTTGGCGAGATCCTGATGCGCGGTACGTGCAACGGTGCTCCCTTTGTTATGCAGGTGGAACGACCCGGCCTCACGTACCGGCTGGCGCACCTTGGCGCGGTCCGCGAGCTCACCGTCCTGCCCGCGCGCGCGGCGGCGTTGCTGCAATTGATGCCTTTCAAGGCGCCGCCCGACCGCACCCGCATCCTGCTGTCGCCCATGCCGGGCCTGCTGACCGAAGTGGCGGTGCAGGCGGGGCAGGAAGTGAAGGCCGGCGAGCGGCTGGTGGTGATCGAGGCCATGAAGATGCAGAACGTCCTGTTGGCTGAGCGCGATGGCACGGTGGCCGAGTTGCTGGCGCGCTCCGGCGAAAGCCTTGCCGTCGATCAACCGGTGCTGCGCTTCCTATGAGCGCCGTTCGGGGGGTGCCGGGAGCCGCCGGGCCGCCCCAAGGCGACCGCCCCCTGGGGGGGGCGGCGCGCAGCGCCGTTCGGGGGGGGCCTAAATGACTGCTCGACCCTTCCGCATCCTGGGCGTGCAGCAGATCGCTGTTGGCAGCGAGGACAAATCGCGGTTACGCAGGCTGTGGGTCGATTGCCTGGGCGTCGCGATCACCGGCCATTACACCAGCGTGGGCGAGAACGTCGACGAAGATATCGCCAGCGTGGGTTCGGGCCTGGCCCGCTGCGAGATCGATCTGATGCAGCCGCTCGATGCCGCCGCCAAGCCCGCCGTACATGTGCCGCCACTCAATCACATCGGTCTCTGGGTGGACGACCTTGCAGGCGCCGTGGTGTGGCTGACGGCTGCGGGTGTTCGCTTTGCCCCCGGCGGCATCCGGAAGGGTGCAGCTGGACATGACGTCACGTTCATCCATCCGCGCGGCAACGACGAATTTCCGGTCGGCGGCGAAGGCGTGCTGATCGAGCTCGTGCAGGCACCGGCCGATGTGATCGCGGGTGCCGTCTCGTGATGCACTCGTTGCTGAAGGTGCTGACGCGGCTGCCGTTGCCGGTCATGTATGGCGTCGGATTCCTGATGTACGTCGTCGTCTTCCACGTGATGCGGTGGCGGCGCGACCGCGCCAAGGACGACATCGCCAATGCTTTCCCCGAGATGTCGCCGAAGGAGCGCGCCACGATCCTCAAGGATTCGTACCGCAATCTTGCGGACGCGGTGATGGAGTCGTTCTGGGGCTTCGGGGCCAGCACGGATGCCATCAAGGAGCGAGTCACCATCGAGGATCCGGAACTGATCCAGCGCGCGATCGATCGCAACCAGACCTTGGTGCTGCTGGCCGCGCATCACGGCAACTGGGAGTGGCTGCTGCTGGCCGCGGGTGCGCACTTCGCCATCCCGATCGACGTCGTCTACCAGCCGCAACGCATCGCGGCGCTCGATACGTTCCTGCGCGATGGCCGCTGCCGCTTCGGCGGCAAGCTCATTCCACGCAAGGAATTCATCTATGCGTTGCTAAGCCACAATCCCGATGATCCGCGCGCGTACGCATTGATCGCGGACCAGACGCCACGGCGGCAGGACCCCAAGTACTGGACGCGCTTCCTGCGGCAGGACACGGCGTTTTTCCTCGGTGCCGGCAAGGTGGCGAAGTACCTCGAGGCGCCGGTCTACTTCGTGTCGATGCGGCGCACGCGGCGCGGCCACTACACGGTGAAGCTCGAGGTGCTGGCCGAGCCGCCGTACGACGAACTCGACGACGCGCTGATCGTCGAGAACTATGCGCGCAAGCTCGAGCGCGCGATCATCGAGAGTCCGGCCGACTGGTTGTGGCTGCAGAAGAAGTGGAAGTATGCGAAGCCGGCGCCGGGCGAGGACACGTTGGCGCCGGGCATGCAGGCGCGCTGAAGTGAAGACCTCACAACCCCTGCCAGAGTGCGATCGTGGCGAGATGTTCGCCGGGCGCGCGCAGCGCATGCAGTGTCCACCGGCCCGGCGCATAGGGAGGCGGACCGCCCGCCACGCGCGCGCCTGCATCCAGCGCGACATCGATCTGGCGGAAAGGCGCAGACAGCGCGTCGCCGGTGGCCTTGCTCATCGCCTCCTTGCACGTCCAGAGGCGCAGCAGCGTGCGTCGGCGCAGGTCGGGTTCCTGTGCCGCCAGCATCGCCCGCTCGGCGGGTGCCATGAACTTGCGCGCGACACCTTCCACATTGAGTTGTCGCGCCTCGTGTTCGATGTCGACGCCAATCCTGCCCTGCGCGACGATGCCGATCAACGCATGGTCGCCGGTATGCGAGACGTTGAAATCGAGGCCGCCCGCACTTGGCACATGCGGACGGCCGCGATAGCCGCGTTGGATGTCGATCTCCTCGGGCGCCAGTGCCAGCCGCGCACCCAGCAAGCGGCGCAGCGTGGCGCGTCCGACAATATAGCGATCGCGCAAGCCTGGCTGCCCGAAACGCGCGGCGCGAGCGAGTTCTGCCGGGGCGAGGCATGCGCGCATCGCGTCGATGCTGGCCGCCGACCGCGCAAGCTCGCAATACCAGGCCTCAATGCCCGGTACGGGCAACGCGAGGCGCACCGGCGGGCGATCCCCGGTCGTCGCGCGGGTCGACTCCGCGGCGCGCGCACCTAGCGCCACCGCGCCCACGCTACCGACATGTTCGTCCAGCCCCGCACGCCCTGGTTTGATGTCCTGGGACCCGTCTTGGGGCTCATGTCGCGCTGGCCACCGCGTCTGCTCGATGCATTTGGCTATTTCGCCTACTTCGTGGTTTACCGGGTGCTGCGGTGGCGCCGCCGCCTCGCTGCGGCCAACCTCGCCAATGCATTTCCCGAGAAGAGTGCCGCGGAACGCGAAGGCATCCTGCAGCAATCGTACCGCAATCTCGGCCATACGCTGGGCGAGGCGCTGTGGGGATACTCGGCCAGCGCCGAGGCACTCACGGCGCGCGTGCACTACGTCAATCCGGAACTGATCACGCACTACACGGCGACCGGGCAATCAGTCGTGTTGCTGGCCGCGCACTTCTGCAACTGGGAGTGGCTGCTGCTCACGGCAGGCGAAGTGCTCAAGGTGCCGATTGACGCGGTGTACAAGCCGCAGCGTGTGCCCAGCATGGACAAGTTCCTGCGCACGGCGCGCGCCCGGTTCGGCGGCAATCCGATCCCGCATCAGAATTTCATGTTCGAGGTGATGAAACGCCGCGCCGATGTGCGTGC
>JBBQEY010000332.1:0-3107 GCA_038321425.1 Burkholderiales bacterium
ATCCACGGCGAGATCTACAAGCGTCGTCCGGATGTGCAGGCGGTCGTACACAGAGGCCGAACGTGCGGATGCGACGAACCGCTCGGTGATCATGCGGCCGTGGAGTCTATGGCGCGCGAAGTTCTACCCGCAGGGCAGCAATAGCCGTCAGTCTAAATCCGGCCACGTTTCCTCATGTCGCGGACCAAGGATTCGAACGATGTGCCGGGCTGGCGCTTACGGTTCTCGAAAGCAATAAGGTCTTCGGCATCCTCCGCCAACGCCAACTTCACGGCGCCGTTGACCATGTCTGAGATCGAGCGATCGGTGGCAGCGGCCTTCAGGCGCAACGCCTGATGCACGGAAGCATCGAAATAGACTGTCGCACGTTTGGAATCAGCCATTTTGCGACCGTAGCGCTTTGACGTTACAACGTCAACCTTGCAAGTTGCGAGTCCGTGCGATGGAACCTACTCGGCGATCGTGGTCAGCGGCGCGGCAGAGAACAGCACGCCAAACACCTGGCAAAACACGACCACGCTGTTGAAGTCGTTCAACGGCGTGCCCGGCGCGATGTCGTACTCCTGCGCACCGGTGTTGGCCTTGAGGCGCGCGACCTGCAGGAATCCCTGCTTCACCTGTTTGGTGTTCTCGGGCGCAGGATGCTTGGTCAGGTAGACGTAGAGATCGGGGCCGGCGGTCACGCGGAAGTTGTCGAGGCGCAGCAGCATGGAGTTGTCGGCGCGGCGATAGATCATCGCGTCGCCGGTGCCCTTGTGCAGCATGTCGCTGCCGCGGAACTTGCCCTGCGCGACCAGCGTCATGCCGGCCATCAGTTGCGCCTGCGCGATGGGACCGGGCAGCAGCACGGCGGCCAAGCCGCCGGCCACCGTGGACATCCATTGCCGACGCGTGATCGTCCCCAGGTTCACAGTGCGTACTCGGGCGCCATCGACGTGCGCAACATGGCCTTGGCGCGGTGGCGCATCACGCCGAGGAAGTTGGACGTGATGCCTAACTCCTTGCAGACGCCGTCGGAGTCGAGTGACGAGAGCTCGGTCAGCACGAATGCGCTGGCGGTGCGGGCAGGCAGGCGTGCCAGTTCGCGCTCGAAGGTTTCCCAGAAGCGGGTGCGCTCGAAGGCGGCAGCGGGGTCGATGTGCATGGAGGTGCGCATCTCGGCGCTCAGGTCATGACTGGCGGGGTCATCACCGGCCTCTTCCATCGCATCGAGGCTGGCAGGGGTGCGGGCGCGTTCACGGTACGCGTCCATGATCTTGTGCTTCAGAATGCCCACCAGCCAGGTGCGCAGCGTGCTGCGGCCCGCGAACTCGGCGCTGCCCGACAGCACGGACACCATCGTGTCCTGCACCACGTCCTGCGCGGCGTCGCGGTCGCCCAGGCGGCGCATGGCGTAGGCGACGAGATAGCTCGAATGGCTGGCAAGTTCCTTGGCATCGATGGTGGCGCAGGTCATGTTTGGCTCCTTTAGATGCGAGGCTAAAGCCTCGCCTACAGATCGCTGGGGTGCCGTGAGGCAGTGAACGCATGGTGCCGGTCGCGGTGCCGGGCGAACATTCGGAGCGTTACGGTGTTGCCATCGTGGTCACTACGTAGGGCCCAGGGGTGGTTACGTAAAAACCCGTAGTGTCCGGGGGTGCGGTTGCTGCTAGGGTGTCGGCCATGTCGCTGCACACCATCCTTTGGAACGTGGGGGTCGCCCTCGGCTATATCGTCGCCTGCGAGGGGGTGGCGGCATGGCTGCGGCTGTCGCACATCCCGCCGATCATCTGGTATGCGTCCGGCGTGGGTTTGGCGGCGTTGCTGCTGCGCGGGTTGTCGGTCCTGCCCGGCATCATGGTGGCGGCATTCATCTGTGCGCTGCTCGGTGAGGCATCGCCGGAGCTCGCGTTGCTGTCGATGGTAGCCATCGGCTTGCAACTGACCATCGCGTGGTGGCTGCTTGCACGGGTGCTCAAGATCGACGTCGCACTGGCGCATGTGCGCGATGTGGTGGTGTTCATTGCGGTCGGCTGCACGGTGGTGCCGCTGCTCAATGCCGCGATCATGCTGCTGCGCGACTACCTTCGGGGCGCGGCCGACGATCCGGGCGAGCTGGTGCGCTCGCAGGTCACGGCGATGGGCGAAGCGGTAGGCATCCTGCTGATCGCGCCCTTCATCCTGGCCGTCGCCGCGGCGTGGCGGCGGCGCCGTTCGTGGTCGATGCACATCGAGTCGCTGGTGCTGCAGGTAACCAACGCCGCCGTCGCGCTCGTGGTGTTCGGCGGGATGATGGCGTCGTCGATGAGCGCGGAATCGTTGCCGTATGCGATCTTTCCACTCACGTATTGGGCGGCATTCCGGCTCGGGATGCGCGACACGGCGCTGGCGCTGCTCGTGGCGGCCACGATCGCGGTGGGCTGCCATTCGCTGGGCGTGGGCCCGTTCGTGATGGCGCATTCGACACCGGCTAATGCCTTCGCTCACTACGCCAGCCTGTATCTATTCCTGATCGTGCTGTCGTCGACGTCGCTGCTGGCGGCAGCCACCCAACAGGAACGCGAGGCAGCCGAAGCAGGCGTGCGCGAAAGCGAACAGCGCTACCGCGCGCTGATCGAGCGGATGAACGAAGGTGTGAACATCACGGACGCGCAGGCGCGAATGACGTATGTGTCCGATCGCTTCTGCGCGATCGTGGGCTATCCGCGGGAGGAACTACTCGGCCAGACCGGCGCGATGCTGACGGTGCCCGAGCAGCATGGCGCGTGGGAAGAGTCGCACCGGAAACGTCGCGCCGGTCTGTCCGAATCGCATTCGTTGACGATGCGGCGCAAGGACGGCAGCCTGTTGCATGTATGGATTTCGCCGCGGCCGCAGTTCGGACCGGACGGCGCATATGCGGGCAGTCTCAATGTGGTGCTGGACATCACCGACCGGCGCTTGGCCGAGGATCGCGCCCGCGCACACCTCGACCAGCTGGCGCACGTTGCACGCGTGGCGTCGATGGGCGAGATGGCCAGCGCCATCGCGCACGAGGTCAACCAGCCGCTGACGGCCATTGCCAACTATGCGTCGGCCAGCCTGCGGCTGATGCAGGACAACCGGATGTCGCCGGCGGAAGCGATGGC
>JBBQEY010000333.1:0-3088 GCA_038321425.1 Burkholderiales bacterium
TTTGAAAGGGACACCGGCATCAAGGTGCGCGTCGTGGCGTTGGGCACCGGACAGGCACTCGACATGGCGCGCCGCGGCGATGCCGACGTCGTGTTCGTGCATGACCTCGCAGCCGAGGAAAAATTCGTCGTCGAAGGCTTCGGCGTCGTGCGCATGCCGGTCATGTACAACGACTTCGTGCTGATCGGTCCGAAGAGCGATCCGGCGAAGATCGCCGGCAGCAAGGACATCCTCGACGCGCTGCGCAAGATCGAGGCGTCGCGGAGTCCCTTTGCTTCGCGCGGCGACAAGAGCGGCACGCACGCCGCCGAATTACGCTACTGGAAGGCGGCCGGTATGGACCTCGATGCGAAGAAGGGCACGTGGTATCGCGACACGGGTTCGGGCATGGGTCCCACGCTCAACACGGCTTCGTCGATGAACGCGTATGTGCTGGCCGATCGCGGCACGTGGCTGGCGTTCAAGAATCGGGGCGACCTGGCCATTCTCGTCGAAGGCGACCAGAAACTCTTCAACCAGTACGGCGTGATGCTCGTCAATCCGGCCAAGCATCCGCACGTGAAGAAGGACCTCGGCCAGACCTTCGTGGACTGGATCGTGTCGCCACTTGGGCAGACCGCCATCGCCAACTACAGGATCGAAGGGCAGCAACTCTTTTTCCCGAATGCCAACGGGTGAGAGTGCAAGCGCGGCGCTTTTCCCGTCAGCCGTTGAACACGACGCGCCCGTTACCCGTCACGTCATAGCCACCCAACGTCACGGCCTGCGCGGCGAAGGCCGGGCCGCGTGCAAGGGACAGCAGCGCCTGCACGCCCGGTTCGAAGTAGTCGCGGCGATGCATGACGAGGTCGAGACGCTCGCGCGCCAGCGGAATGAACGTGAGGCCGCAGCCTCGGGCAGCAGCCTTGATCGCAACGCCGGCATCGGCATGGCCGTCGCGGATTGCGGCGGCGAGATCAGTTTCGGCCAAGGCAGGGTGCGGCAGCCATTGCACGTCCTTGCGCGCGATGCCAGCCTGCGCGAGCACATGCGCCAGCAATTGGTGGCTGCCGGACTCCGGTTGCCGGCCGATCACGCGCGCCTTGGTCCGCACCAGGTCGGCCACGCCGCGGAGGGCGAACGGGTTGCCGGGCGCGACCAGCAGGCCCTGTTCGCGCTGCGCCCACTCGATGCCGACGACATCCGCGCCCGGCATGCGGGCGCGTATCAGCGGGACGTTGTAGTTGCCGGTCGCGGTGTCGAGCCAATGCATCGCCGCAACCTCCGCCTCATGGCGCGCCAGCCGCTCAAGGCCCGCCCTGCTGCCGCAGGCCAACACCGCGAGTCCGCAACGCGATTCGCGCGCGGCCCACTCGAGCAGCGGATCGTGGCTGCCGGCGATGATCGGCGGCGATGTGGGGTGTGCAACCGCCACCGGCGAACCGGCCTTGGCGGCCAGCCATGCGTCGATCTGCGCACGCGGGAACAGCAGCTTGCCTGTGGCGCGGACATGCGGCAGCGCGTTGTCGCGCACCAGGTCGTAGATGCGGCGCTCCTTCAGGCGCAGATAGGCCGCGACCTCGCGCGTGTCCATCATGTCGCTGGCGGGAGGTGCCGCGGCTGCGGCATCGGCGTTGCGGGAAGTGCTACGCATCCCGCGATTCTCGCATGGTGGCGGGGCGGCCTACTTGCCGGCCAGCAGCGATTCGCGCGACAAGAGACGCGACACTGCCGCCAACGCGATGACCGCCAGGATCAGCGGGGCGACATAGGACAGCGCCAGCTGCGTGATGCCGATCGCCTCGCCGCGCAGCGCCAGGTTCAGCAGTGAGTACTGGCCCGAGACCGGTACCAGGACCAGCCACTCCGGTTCCTTGCGCTGCAGGAACAGTTGCACGACCGGGATCAGCGACACGACGAACAGCAGCACCGAGACATTGGCCTGGGCTTCCTTGAACGTGCGCGCGCGGCTGCCGACGAAGAGGAGGACGGCCGGGATCAGCAGGATCATCGGGATCAGCACGATGAGGAAGCGTCCGAGTTCGCGCAGGCTGAAGAGAAATGGCACGCCGACCGCGGGCAGCGGCGCGAACGACAACGTCAAATAGAACCCGGTCAGTGTTGTCGCTACGACCAGTCCGTTGAACAATGCCACCGCCATCCATTTGCCCAGCACCAGTTCCATCGGCCGCGCCGGTGTCATCAGCAGTGGCTCGAGCGATTGCCGCTCGCGTTCGCCGGCAGTCGCGTCCAGTGCCACGGCCATGCCACCCATTACCGAGGCGAAGAGTCCGTAGTACGCGACGAGGAACAGGATGATCGAGCCCGACTGCTGGGGCGTCGCAAGATCGATGTCCTCGATGGTCAGCGGGTTGCCCACGGTCGGCGCGACGCCGCGCAGCAGCAGCCGTTGCGAGCCCCACTGGCGGTTGTACGCGCGCAGCAGGTTCTCGGCCTGCCGGATCGAACTCTGCGCGCGATCGCGCGACCGGTCGGCCACGACGCGCACTGTGGCGGCCTTGCCGGCGG
The DNA here is from genome assembly GCA_038321425.1 of Burkholderiales bacterium. Lineage (GTDB taxonomy): Bacteria > Pseudomonadota > Gammaproteobacteria > Burkholderiales > Casimicrobiaceae > VBCG01. The sequence continues at coordinate 2,509 of JBBQEY010000333.1, forward strand.
CGACATCGGCTGCGAATTTTTCATCGACGATCAGCACCACGTCGATCTCGCCGGCCTTGATCCGGGCTTCGTAGTCCGCCGGCGCGGGCTTCAATTCCACCTGCTGCCGTTCGAGGTAGGCCACCAGCGCCGGCGACTGGTCGAGGCCCAGCGCGTGCAACTTCAATTCGCGCGCGCGATCGGCCTGGCCGGCGATCATGTTGAAGATCAGCACGATGAAGATGGGGCCGGCCACCGCGGCAGACAGCAGCGTCACCATCATCGTGCGCCGGTCACGGAACGTATCGACGACTTCCTTGCGTGCAACCGCCAGGATGCGGGAGAAGGATCGGTAAATCATGCAGCCAGTCCTTCACCGGTCCCGAGCAATGCCACGAAGGCATCTTCGAGCGTGGCGGCACCGCTTTGCGCGATCAACTCGACCGCCGTGCCGGTGGCTACCACGCGGCCCTGGCCCATGATCACGATCCGGTCGCAGAGCGCGGCCACTTCCTGCATCACGTGCGACGAAAACAGGATGCACTTGCCTTGCGCGCGCAGGTCGCGCAACTGCGTGCGCAATGCTCTCACGCTCATGATG
>JBBQEY010000334.1:0-2972 GCA_038321425.1 Burkholderiales bacterium
GCGCTCGATGCCAAGCTCAACTTCGACAGCAACGCGCTGTTCCGCCATCCCGAGATCGTCGAGATGCGCGACCTGGATGAAGAAGATCCTGCGGAAATTGCGGCGTCCAAGTTCGACCTCTCGTACATCTCGCTCGACGGCAACATCGGCTGCCTCGTCAATGGCGCGGGTCTCGCCATGGCCACGATGGACACCATCAAGCTCTACGGCGGCGAACCCGCCAACTTCCTCGACGTGGGCGGTGGCGCGACGGCGGAAAAGGTGACCGAAGCCTTCAAGATCATGCTGACCAATCCGCACCTCAAAGCCATCCTCGTCAACATTTTCGGCGGCATCATGAAGTGCGACACCATCGCCGAGGGCATCGTCGCCGCGTCCAAGGCCGTCTCGCTCAAAGTGCCGCTGGTCGTGCGCATGAAGGGCACCAACGAGGACCTGGGCCGCAAGATCCTGGCCGAATCCGGCCTGCCGATCATCTCCGCCAACAACATGGCCGAAGCCGCCGAAAAGGTCGTTGCCGCGGCCAAGGGACAATAACGATGTCGATCCTCGTCAACAAGAACAGCAAGGTGATCACGCAGGGCATCACCGGCAAGACCGGCCAGTTCCATACCCGCATGTGCCGCGACTACGCCAACGGCCGCGAGTGCTTCGTCGCCGGCGTCAACCCGAAGCGGCCCGGGGAAGACTTCGAAGGCATCCCCATCTACGCGACCGTGAAGGAGGCGAAGGAAGCCACCGGCGCCACGGTGTCGGTGATCTACGTGCCGCCGCCGTTTGCCGCGGCCGCCATCGACGAAGCCGTCGACGCCGGGCTCGACCTTGTCATCTGCATTACGGAGGGCATTCCCGTCCGCGACATGATCGCCACCAGGCACAAGATGCAGGGCAAGCGCACGCTGCTGCTCGGCCCCAACTGTCCGGGCGTGATCACGCCGGACGAAATCAAGATCGGCATCATGCCCGGCCACATCCACATGAAGGGCCGCATCGGCGTCGTGTCCCGCTCCGGCACGCTGACCTACGAGGCGGTGGGCCAGTTGTCCGAGCTTGGCATCGGCCAATCCACCGCCGTGGGTATCGGCGGCGATCCGGTCAATGGACTCAAACACATCGACATCCTGAAGATGTTCAACGCTGACCCCGACACCGACGGCGTCGTGATGATCGGCGAGATCGGCGGCGGCGACGAGGAAATCGCCGCACTTTGGGCCCGTGACCACATGAAAAAGCCGATCGTCGGATTCATCGCCGGCGTGACGGCGCCCGAAGGCAAGCGGATGGGCCACGCCGGCGCCATCATTTCCGGCGGCAAGGGCACGGCGCAGGAAAAGCTCGAAGTGATGGCAGGCGCGGGCATCACCGTGACGCGCAATCCGGCGGAGATGGGCAAGCTGATGCAGGCCGCGCTCAGGGCTTGAGTCCGGTCCGGGCAGGACGGCGCCTGTCAAGGAAGCCGGACCGACAAGCTCCGCGTATCAGTGAAAATGAGATAATCTATATGCTTCTATAAATAGAGGAATATTTTCACTTATATTGTTGTTAATTATCAACAATTCATATAATATTGTTATATGAATTCATTAATTAACTAGCCGGTCCTGTTATGCGGCCCCGCAATGTCGTCGCCCGCGACCAGCTGTTGCCGGCGTTGCGCCGAATGGAGCATCCAAGCGCCACGGCGCTCGCCGCGGCGCTCCAGGTCGCCGTACCCACGGTCCACAAGTTCATCGCCGAGTTGCCGCGTGGCCAGGTCGTGTCTGCCGGGCTTTCACGGCGTACGCGTTATGCGGCCACACGACCCTTGCGGGGCAGCCAGTCGCCCATTCCTCTGTACGCCGTCGATGCGCAAGGCGATGCGACACAGGTCTCGACACTGTCCCTCGTATATCCGCAAGGCACGCTGTTGCCGATGGACACGATGGCGTGGCCGGTGCCCGCGGAATCCCGCGACGGCTGGTGGGGCGGGTTGCCCTATCCACTCTACGACATGCGGCCGCAGGGGTACCTCGGGCGCAATTTTGCGCGACGCGAGCATGTCGCGCTGCAGGTGCCGCAGAACCCCGACGATTGGACCGACGACGACGTCGTCTACGCGCTGAGCCGCGCCGGTTCGGATACGACTGGCAACCTGATTCTCGGCGAAGAGGCCTATCTGCATTGGCTGCGCAACAAGCTGGCACCAGCGACACCGCTGACCGGGAACGACCTTGGTGAACAGTACGCGGCGCTTGCCGTCAGCGCGCTGGCTTCAGGCAATGCCGGGTCCAGCGCGGCCGGTGAGTTCCCCAAGTTCACCGCGTGGCGCCTGGACGGTCACGCCACGCCCCATGTGCTGGTCAAGTTTTCCGGGGCCGGAACCGCGGACGCCGAGCGCCGCTGGGCGGACCTGCTCATCTGCGAACATCTTGCGCTCGAATGCGCAACGCAACTTCGCGGTGTTGAGAGCGCACGCACCCGGATCGTGCGGCACGCGGGTCGCGTGTTTCTTGAAGCCGAACGCTTCGACCGCGAAGGGCTCCACGGCCGGCGACCGACCTGCACACTCGATGCACTGAACGCTGCTTTCGTCGGGAGCGCATCATCCGATTGGTCCATCCTGGCAACACGGCTGCATCAGGACGGGATCATTGATGTCAATGCCGTCGAGGCTATGACCTTGCTGTGGTGGTTCGGGCGCCTGATCGGCAACACCGACATGCACCTCGGGAACCTGAGCTTCCACATGGCACAGGTCGCCCGGCTGGCCCCGGCCTACGACATGCTGCCGATGATGTATGCCCCTCTGCCTGGGGGTGAGGTGCCGCATCGCGAATTCACCCCCCTGCTGCCGCTGCCGTTGCAGCGTGAAGGTTGGCGCGAGGCGTGTACCGTGGCAATTGAATTCTGGGGGCGCGCGGGCAAGGACACGCGCATCTCCAAGGCCTTTCAGGAGATTTGCGTCCTCAACGCGCAGCGGTTGACCAGCGTTG
>JBBQEY010000335.1:0-2964 GCA_038321425.1 Burkholderiales bacterium
AAGGGGCCGTTCGGATGCCTCAACAGCGCGCGCTACGGCATCGCGTGGGGCGCGCTGGGCGCGGCCGAATTCTGCTGGCACGCGGCGCGGCAGTACACGATGGACCGGCAGCAGTTCGGCCGGCCGCTGGCGGCCAATCAATTGGTGCAGAAGAAGCTGGCTGACATGATGACGGAGATCACGCTGGGCCTGCAGGGATGCCTGCGGCTCGGCCGCATGAAGGACGAAGGCATCGCCGCGCCGGAGATCACGTCGATCATGAAGCGCAATTCGTGCGGCAAGGCGCTCGACATCGCCCGCGTAGCGCGCGACATGCACGGCGGCAATGGCATCGTCGACGAGTTCCACGTGATCCGGCATGTGCTCAACCTCGAGACCGTGAATACTTACGAAGGCACCCATGACGTGCACGCGCTGATCCTGGGCCGCGCGCAGACCGGCATCGCTGCGTTCTGATGAAGCTGTACGATTACTTTCGCTCCTCCGCCGCTTATCGCGTCCGGATCGCACTCAACTTCAAGGGACTGACGGCAGAGCGGGCCTTTGTGCATTTGCGCCGCGACGCGCAGCGCGATGCCGGCTACCTTGCATTGAATCCGCAAGGCCTCGTGCCCGCATTGGCTGTGGACGACGGAACGGTACTGACGCAATCGCTGGCGATCATCGAATACCTGGAGGAAACGCACCCGCAGCCGTCGTTGTTTCCGCAAGGTGCCGGCGCGCGGGCCCGCGTGCGCGCCATTGCACTGGAAGTGGCGTGCGATATCCATCCGCTCAACAACCTGCGCGTGTTGCGGTACCTGAAGAACACGCTGCATGTCAGCGAGGCGGAGAAGGACACCTGGTACAAGCATTGGGTGCACGAAGGCCTGGCAGCGCTGGAAACCCGGCTTTCGCGCGATGCTGCCACCGGGTCCTTCTGCCACGGCAATGCGCCCTCGCTGGCGGACGTGGTGCTGGTGCCGCAGCTCGCCAATGCCCACCGGTTCAACGTCGACGTGACGCCGTTCCCCACGCTGCTGCGCATCGAGGCCGCGTGCCTCGCGCTTCCCGCATTCGCCTTGGCCGAGCCGTCACTGCAGCCGGACGCCGAGTAGCACCGCGTGACCACGACACCGCAACGATTCGAGTCGCCCCACCGACACTAGAACGGACGATCATGACCTTTGCCATTCCCGGCTGGGACCTGCCAACCGTGCCCATCGCCGGTTCGGCGGAACGCTTTCCGGTGCGCCACATCTACTGTGTCGGCCGCAACTACGCCGAACACGCAAAGGAAATGGGCGGTGACGCCACGAAGGAGCCGCCGTTCTTTTTCACCAAGCCCGCGGATGCCGTGCTGGTGGTCGTGCCGCCGGCGGTGGGCGACATGCGCTATCCGCTGGCGACGAAGAACCTGCACCACGAGATCGAACTGGTGGTGGCCATCGGTCACGCGGGCAGTGAAGTGTCGCCCGAGCGCGCCAATGACCTCGTGTTCGGCTATGCCACCGGCCTCGACATGACGCGTCGCGACCTGCAGTCCGACATGCGCGAGAAGAAGCGCCCGTGGGACCTCGGCAAGTCGTTCGCGCACGCAGCACCCATCGCGCCGATCCATCCGAAGGCGCACACCGGCGTGCTGTCGCGCGGTGCCATTACGCTCGACGTCAACGGCGTGCGCCGCCAGACCGGGGACCTCGCCGACATGATCTGGGATGTGCCGAACACGTTGTCATTCCTTTCGCGCTACTACGAATTGCTGCCGGGTGATCTCGTCTTCACCGGCACGCCCGCGGGCGTGGGCGCGGTCGTGGCCGGCGACCGGCTCGATGGCCACATTGCGGGCCTGTCGTCGCTGTCGATCAAGATCACCTAGAGCCCACGCGCGATGAAGGCACCCCAATACACGCCCGAGTTTGTCGAGCCGGGATACAACAACCGCGCCGCGGTACCGGATCATCCGCAGTTCCTGGCGCGCGGCACGGCGGCCTCCGCCGCAGCACGTGCGCGCTATCGCCATCGGCTCGACGTGCGCTACGGTCCCGGACCCAAGGAAACGCTGGACCTCTTCCTGCCGGAGACGACGCCGCTCGGCACGTTCGTGTTCATCCATGGTGGCTATTGGCGCGCGCTCGACAAGAGCGACTACAGCTTCGTTGCCGGACCGTTCATCGAGCAGGGCCTGGCCGTCGCGGTGATCAACTACGACCTGTGCCCGGCCGTCACCGTCACCGAGATCGTCGAGCAATGCCGCCGCGCGATGGTGTGGATGGCGCGTGAAGGACCCGCGCACGGTTGCAACGTGGGCAACGTCGTCGTCGGTGGGCACTCCGCTGGTGGGCACCTGGCCGCGATGATGTTTTGCACCGACTGGCGCGCGTATGGATTGGCGGCCGCGCCCTTGGTCGGTGGCGTCACCTTGTCCGGCGTCCATGATTTGGCGCCCATGGTGCACTTCTCGTACAACGTCGACCTGAAGCTAGACGCTGCGGAAGCGGCGCGACTGTCCCCCGCGGACTTCGTGCCGACGACGACCGCGCCGCTGCTGATTGCCTGCGGCGCGATGGAGACCGCCGAGTTCCTGCGTCAGTCCGACCTGTTGTGGGAAGCCTGGCCGCAGGTGCGCCGTCCCGCCTCCGCACCGATGTTCATCGCCGACACGCATCATTTCAGCGTCGTACTGGAATACGCGCACCCCGAAAGCGCGTTGACGCAAGCCACGTTGGGCCTGCTGCGCTGACGCAACAATGGCCGCCGCAACGTAGGCGAGGCTTCAGCCTCGCAGGTGTAGGCGAGGCTTCAGCCTCGCAGGTTTAGTGCCGCGTGAAATCGGGTATTCAACGTCGCTCGCGACGAGCGGCGGGCCGCGCGGGGCGGGCTTAGGTCGCCGCAAGCCTCGGGTTCGGGGGCGTGAGGGCAAAAAAAGAGGGAGGTCAAAACACGACCTCCCTATTTTTTTCCGCACGCGCCGGGAACATGCGG
>JBBQEY010000336.1:0-2948 GCA_038321425.1 Burkholderiales bacterium
GCGCCCAGCGGGCGATGCCGGGCTACGGATTCATCGGCGCCTCCAAGGCGGCGCTCGAGGCTCTGGCACGGGCGCTGGCGCAGGAGCTCGGGCCGCGCGGGATTCGCGTCAATGTCGTCAGCGCCGGTGTCGTCGATACGGATGCGCTGGCCTACTTTCCCAACCGCGAGGAGTTGCTGGCCAACTTCGCCGCGCGCACGCCCGCCGGTCCGGTGCTCTCGACCGCCGATGTCGCCGACGCCGTCTACCTGCTGTGCCTGCCGGAGGCCGCGATGATCAACGGGCACACGCTCGTCGTCGACGGCGGCTTCTCCATTTCGGGCTGACGATGGCGGTGGCGCAACTTTCCGGGCTTTCGGACCGCACGGCCCTTGTCACCGGCGGCAGCCGCGGCATCGGGCGCGCCGTCGTGTTGCGGCTCGCCGGGGATGGCGCGGATGTCACGTTCTTCTACCGCGACAATAGGGACGCGGCCAGCGACGTCGTGGCCGCAGTCGAGGCCATGGGTCAGGTGGCTACCGCGGTGCAGCTCGACATCCGCGATTCCGCCGCCTGCGCGCAGGCGGTCGAAGCCGTGGCCGAGCGGCGCGAGCGGATCGACCTGCTCGTCAACAACGCGGGCGTTATCCGCGACAGTCCGCTGGCGGGATTCTCGGACGCCGACGTGCAGGACGTGCTTGACACCAACGTCACAGGCGTGTTCAACATGACGCGCGCCGTGGCGCCATACATGATTTCGCAGCGCGGCGGCAAGATCGTCAACATCAGCTCGGTGGCGGGCGAGAAGGGCGGCCGCGGACAGACCAACTATGCAGCCAGCAAGGGCGCGATCAATGCGCTGACGCGCGCGCTGGCGGTGGAACTGGCCCCGCGCCGCATCACCGTCAATGCGGTGGCGCCGGGCGTGATCGATACCGAGATGTCGGCGGCAGTGCGCGACATGGCAGGCGACGAGGTGAAGGCGCGCATCCTGCTGAAACGCTTCGGCACGCCAGAGGAAATCGCCAACGCCGTGTGGTTCCTGGCGTCGGATTACGCGAGCTACGTCACCGGGCAGGTCCTGACGGTGGATGGCGGCTTCAAGATGGATTGATGGATGCAACCTGAATGGCAACTGAGTGCAACATGAAGGAGTCAGAATAATGAGCACAGCAATCACGCAGGACGAGATCAACACGGTATTTCCGACGGTGTCGGCGACGATGGCCGATGCGCTGGGATGCGACGTCGAGGACATCAAGCCCAACGTATCGCTGATCGAAGGCCTCGACGCCGAGTCGATCGACTTTCTCGACATGGTGTTCAGGCTCGAGCGCGCGTTCAAGATCAAGATCCCGCGCGGCAAGATCGTCGAGAACGCCCGCGGCGCGCTGACGGAAGCCCTGTTCGAGCAAAAAGGCATCGTCACCGACGTCGGCATGGCGCAGTTGAAGTCGTACCTGTCGGAGGTGCCGGCCGACCGCTTCAAGACGCCGATGAAGGTGGCCGACATTCCACGGCTGTTCACGCCCGAGACGTTCTGCAAACTGGTGGTACAGGCGCAGCGCGACGCCAAGGCGGCCGCCTGACGCACGGGATGTCCGGGCACTTCAGCGCGTTCTCCTTCGTCGACCGGATCTCCGCATTCGAGCCGGGCGTCCGCGCGCGCGGCTCGTTTGTGATTCCGGCGCCCGTCGCGCATTTCCCGGCATGCCTCGTCGCCGAGGCGGTGGGCCAGTTGGCGGCCTGGACGGCGATGGCGCATATCGAATTTCGCGGACGGCCGGTGGCGGCGCTGGCCAGCGAGACGCGCTTTTCGCGCGACGTGACGCCCGGGCAGGTCCTGGACCTTACAGTCGAGATCGACGATTGCGATGACGCGGCCGTGGCGTATCACGGCGAGGCATCGGTAGCGGGCGTGCGCGTCATCGAACTGCGCGATTGCCTGGGTCCGATGCTGCCGGTGGCCGACTTCGACGATCCGGTGGCAATGGCAGCGCGGCTCGCGCTGCTGCGGGCCGAAGGTGCTCCGCCCGGCCGGTTTCACGGCGTGCCCACGCTGCGTGTAGTTCGCATCAGCACGGCGGAACCGGGCGTGGCCGAAGGCACGCTGCAGGTGCCGGCGCAGGCTGCGTTCTTCGCCGATCATTTTCCGCGGCGCCCGGTGTTTCCGGCCACGCTGCTGCTCGACGCGCAATTGACACTCGCGCAGGCCATGCTGGCCGAATCCGGACATGGGTCCGCTGGCGCGCTGCTCGCTCCCACGCGCATGATGCGCGTCAAGGTCCGCTCGTTCACGGCGCCCGGTGCCGCGCTGCAGTTGCGTGCAGCGTTGCGGCGCGACAATTCGCAAGGTGAAACACTGATGGTCGATCTCACCGCAAGTGCGGACGGCAAACCGGTCGCCACGGCCCGGGCGGAATTCTCGGCGCGGGTGCAGGCATGAGCCCGCCGGGCCGCCTTAAGGGCGAATACCGGAGCGCGCAGCGCGAAGGTGAAATCCAATGAGCCCGCCGGGCCGCCCCAAGGGCGAATACCGGAGCGCGAAGCGCGAAGGTGAAATTCATTCAGCGCGCGGGCTGCGGCGCGTTGCGGTCACCGGCGTGGGTCTCGTCACCCCGGTGGGTAACGACGTTGCCACCACGTGGGACGCGTTGCTGGCCGGACGCAGTGGCGGTGCGCCGATCACGCTCTTCGATGCCAGCGGCTTTTCCACGCATATCGCCGCCGAAGTGAAGGGCTTCGGTCCGACGCTGGTCGATGACCGCAAACTCCTCAAGTTTGCCAACCGCTCGCATCGCTTTGCGCTGGAAGCGGCTGAGCAGGCGATGCGCGATGCGGGCATCCGGCCCACGGCAGCGGACGCCACGCGCTGGGGTTGCGCCGTGGGCACCGGCATGATGACCGCGGACTACGATGATCTTGCGGAGACGCATGCGCATTGCGGCATGTCGGGCGAACTCGACCCG
>JBBQEY010000337.1:0-2919 GCA_038321425.1 Burkholderiales bacterium
GCATGAAGCTGCACGGCAAGATGATGCTGGCGGATGGCGCGCGCGCCATCATCGGTTCGGTCAATCTCGCGCCGGGCAGCTTCGATGCGCGCCGCGAACTGGCCATCGAAGTGAAGGACGCCGCGGTGATCGATCCGCTGCGACACGTGGTGCGCCACGACTGGGAGCACTCGGAGCCGCTCGACCTCACCGACGCGGGCCTGGAGGCGGATCTGCAGAAGCGTGGCGGCATCGATGGTTCAGCACTGGTGCTCGACGGGTCGGGCAACGCAGGCAAGAAGAAGAACCACAAGCACTGACCTACACGTGACGCCATCCGGTGATCTGCAGGTGAGGCTGAACCCTCGCCTAAACGTGACGCCATCCCGGTTATCTGTAGGCGAGGCTTCAGCCTCGCGGGATGCGGCGTCGTCGCCGACGTATCGGACCATGCGTCAGCGCACGAACACGGGCAGCGGCAACGCCGGCTTGCCGGCCAGCGCCATCGCGGTCGTCGCCAGCTCGTCCCACGCATTGCCGCGGCCGATGCCCTTGGCCAGCGCATCGACACGCGCCAGCGCCTGGATCAATGGCGCGATCAATGCCGCCGGCACGCGTTGCGCCGCGCGTTCCATCGCCTGCTGCCGCTTGCCCCACACGCGCGCGCCTTTCACCGCCGAGGCGATCGACGCGCCATTGCGCACCTGCGCGTGCACCGCGGCCAGCGCATGCACGTCTTCGGTCAACTGCCACACGGCGAGCGTGGGTGGATCGCCTTCGCCGGCCAGTGCCTGCAGGATGCGCAGCGCGCGCGCCGCATCGCCGGCCAGCCAGGCCTCCGACAACGCGAAGATGTCGTAGCGCGAGACGTCGGCCACGGCATCTTCCACGGCTTGCGGGTCGAGCATGCCGGTGGGCAGCAGCAACGCCAGCTTCTCGATCTCCTGCCGCGCGGCCAGCAGGTTGCCTTCGCAACTTTCGGCCAGCAGCGCCAGCGTGTCGCGCGACACTTTCTGGTTTTGCCGCGCCAGCCGCTGCGCGATCCAGGCGGGCAACGCGTCGCGCTCGACCGGGAACACGGCAATGGTGACGCCGGCGTCGGCGAGTGCTGAAAACCACGCCGAGGATTGCGTCGCGCGGTCGAGTCGCGGCAGCGTGACCAGCGTGATGTTGTCGGGATTGGGGTTGGCCGCATAGGCTTCGAGCGCCTTGCCACCTTCGACGCCCGGTTTGCCGGTGGGAATCCGCAGGTCGATCACCTTGCGATCGCCGAAGAGGCTGCCGTTGGCATTGGCGCCGACCAGCGCGTCCCACTTGAAGCCGGGTTCGACCACCAACACCTCGCGCTCCGTCGCGCTGGCCGCGCGCGCCGCGGCGCGGATGGCGTCGCCGGCTTCCAGCGCCAGCAACGGCTCGTCGCCGTGGATCACGTAGAGCTTCTGCATCCCGCGCTGCAGATGCGAGAGGAGGTCGTCGGGTTTGACTTGCATCAGTCGTGCATTGTCGCATTCAGCGCCATCGGAATGCATGCCGGCGATGTATCCTTCGAATGTTGCGCCCGCGATCCGCGTGCGCTGCTCCATCAATCGACTGAAGGTGATTAGGACCGATGGCACTGGTACTCGTGACAGGCGGATGCGGTTTCCTGGGCGCGACGTTCGCGCGGCGGGCGCGGGCAGCCGGACACCAGGTGGTCACCGCCGACATCCTGGCCGGCGCCGACGCCCACCTCGACGCCGCCGATCCTGCCGCCATCGCGGCACTGGTGGCGGAGACCGCGCCGGACGCCATCGTGCACCTGGCGGCGGGCCTCACCGATGCGGGCGAGCGCGACCCCGTCGCCGCCACGCGCCTCAATGCGCTGGGTACGGCCGCCGTCTTTGCTGCCGCCGAGCAGGCCAAGGTCGCGCGCGTGATCTACGCCAGCTCGATCTCCGCGGTCGGGCCCATGCAGGGCACGGTCGGGGACGACACCCGTCTCAATCCGCGCAATGTCTACGGCGCCACCAAGGCCTTCGCCGAACATCTCGCGTACTCGATGTGCACCCGCCCCAACGCGCCCGCCTACCTTGGACTGCGCTTCGGGTACGTCTACGGCCCGGGCCGCGTGCGCGGCTGGGTGGAAGTGCAGGCGCTGATCGAGCGCGTGGCCGCGGGCGAGCGCGCGATCCGCTATCCCGACTACCCGGACGCCATGGACTGGACCTGGATCGACGACGCTGCGACGGTGTTGCAGCACGCGGTCGAGCGACCGCTGCCACGCTGCACGGTAGTCAACGTGGTGGGCGACAAGCGCCCGGTGCGCGACGCGATGGCGCATCTCGCCAAACGCTTTCCCGACCTGGTGGCAACTCCGGTGCCGGCGCAAACGCCGCCAGCCGCGTGGGGCCTCGTCAACGACGGGATCGAGGCGTTGCTCGGCTACAAGCCCGTCACGACGCTGGAGCAGGGCATCGACCGGATGTTGGCGTTGCACGGCAAGCGATGACCACGACGTGCGTATTCAATTCCACGAGACAGGTCGAAAGGTGATACCGCAATGAATCGACGCCAACTGCTGCGCCAGATCGGCGCGCTGCCGCTGCTGTCCTGGGTTGCCGGATTGCCCGCAGCGTGGGGCGCCACACCAGGTGCCAAATCGCTGCGGCGCTGCCTGCCCGGAGATAAGGCGTGGCCGGCCGCCGCCGAATGGGCAAGGCTCGACACCGCAGTGGGCGGGCGGCTCGTCAAGTTGGCGTCGCCACTGGACGCATGTGTGGGCGCCCCCACCGGTGCCGCGTGTACCGAACTCTTTAAGGAACTGAAGAATCCCTACTTCATCGGCGACAACCCCGCGCTGACGCAAACCAGTGGCTGGGCCGACGCGTGGACATCTCGCGCCAGCGAGTACATGGTGGCGGCACGAAACACGCAGGATGTCGTGCATGCGGTGAACTTCGC
>JBBQEY010000338.1:0-2899 GCA_038321425.1 Burkholderiales bacterium
GGCGAGCGGCCGGACATCTACGGCAAGATCGGCACGTCCGGAGTATCGATCGCAACGCTCGACGACATGAAGGAGCTGTACAGCGGTTTCGATCTGTGCGACCCGGCCACGTCGGTGTCGATGACGATCAACGGACCCGCGCCGACCATCCTGGCAATGTTCCTCAACGCCGCTATCGATCAACAGGTCGAGCGTTTCGTCGCGGCCGAAGGTCGAGATCCGTCACCGGACGAACGAGAGGTGCTCGTTGCGGGCACCCTGAAAACCGTACGCGGCACCGTCCAGGCCGACATCTTGAAGGAGGACCAAGGACAGAACACCTGCATCTTCTCGACCGAGTTCTCGCTCAAGGTGATGGGCGACATTCAGCAGTTCTTCGTCCAGCACGGCGTGCGCAACTTCTACTCGGTGTCGATCTCGGGCTACCACATCGCCGAGGCGGGAGCCAACCCGATCAGACAGCACGCGTTCACGCTCGCCAACGGCTTCACCTTCGTCGAGGCCTACTTGGCGCGTGGGATGAGCATCGACGATTTCGCGCCGAACCTGTCATTCTTCTTCAGCTATGGGATGGACCCGGAGTACGCGGTGATCGGCCGCGTGGCCCGGCGCATCTGGGCCGTGGCGATGAAGAACCGCTATGGCGCCAACGAGCGCTCGCAGAAGTTGAAGTTCCATTCGCAGACGTCGGGGCGTTCCCTGCATGCGCAGGAAATTTCCTTCAACGACATCCGCACGACGTTGCAGGCACTGATCTCCACGTACGACAACACCAATTCGCTGCACACCAATGCCTACGACGAGGCGATCACCACGCCGACGGAGGAAAGCGTGCGGCGGGCGATGGCCATCCAGCTCATCATCAACCGCGAGTGGGGGTTGGCGAAGAACGAGAACCCCAATCAGGGTTCATTCATCATCGACGAGCTGACCGACCTGGTCGAGGAGGCGGTGTTGAAGGAATTCGAGGCCATCTCCGAGCGTGGTGGCGTACTGGGTGCGATGGAGACGGGCTACCAGCGCGGCAAGATTCAGGAAGAGTCGATGCACTACGAGCACCAGAAGCACGACGGCTCGTACCCGATCATCGGTGTCAACACGTTCCGCAATCCGCATGCCGATACCGCGCCACCGCAGAAGATCGAGCTGGCACGTTCCTCCGACGACGAGAAGCAGTCACAATTAAAGCGGCTGGCGGATTTTCATGCGCGGCATGCGGCAGAAGCGCCGGCGGCGCTGGCGAAGCTGCAGCAAGTCGTGATCGCCAACGGCAATGTCTTCGCCGAACTAGTGCACACCGTGCGCGTGTGCTCGCTGGGCCAGATCACCAATGCGCTGTTCGACGTCGGCGGACAATACCGGCGCTCGATGTAGCGCCGCCGCGCCGCTCGCACGAGGCGCGACGGCGCCGGTAGCCCCGTCAATGAAGGTTCTTGCCGTGGCAGGTCTTGTATTTCCGCCCACTGCCGCAGGGGCATGGGTCGTTGCGACCCACCTTCGGTGACGTTCGCGTTTGCGGATGACTGGGCCGCGTGATGGCAGCGGCGTCCATCACCAGCAACGCAAGGTCAGCAATCGCCTCGTCGAGATCGGCAAGCGGCGCCTCGCCGTCGATGACCTGTTGCAGCTCATTGTAATCCTGCAGCTCTGCGGCATCGGCGTCGGGGTTGGCGGGCAGGTGACGCAGGATGCAAGCCACATGGCCAGCCAACGCCTCGTCCAGATCAAGGGCCGCAGCCAGCGCCGGAAACTCCTCCAGTGCGATGGCGAATCCCATGCTCCAAGGTGCCAGCGCCACAATCCCAGCCTTCCCGGACAGCGGATCTCCGGCCTCGTCCTCGACTTCGAAAACGATCGGATCGATTGGCTCCCGGGCGAGTATGCAGGCGTTGAGCTCGTTGTATCGACGCATGATGAGCCCCATGGCCTTTTGCGCGGCATCGAGATCCGGAAATGCCGATGCCTTGCCGTTCTCATCGAAAATGTAAGGTAGCCACTGCGCCGGCAGCACCAGTACGGGCTGCAACAGTACGCCGATGAGGTAACCGTCCAGCAACGCGACGTCAAGCGGATGGTTCTCCTCGGGGATCTCTGCAAGCAATTCGCCGAGTGCTACGATGTCGTCGTCGGAAAGCGGTCGGTCAATGTCTTGGGGCTGCATCGATTCATTCACCTTTCGTTGCGTCCCGCGCTTTCAACTTCGCGGCGATATAGTCGCCGTGATCGACATAGATCAGGTCCGCCAGCTTGCGGATCATGTGGTCCTCGTGCACGTCACGATCACCATCGGCGTACGCCACTTCCCACATCAGCTCGACCACTCGGATCTTCTGGTCGCGCGTGAAATGCCGTTTGACCAACGACGTGAACTGGTGGGTGTCGCTGGCGTTGCTCACCTCCGACTCTGCCAGTGCGACCAGCGTGGTGGCTTCGGCGGGCGTCAGGTGGAATTTGGCACGCAGTGCGCGCAACGCCGCCGTGCGCTCGCTGTCGGACACCGCGCCATCGGCGCGCGAGACCTCGAGAAACAGCGCGGCTGTGGCCAGCTCGATCGTATGCTTGTCAGCGGCGCCACCCGGCGACGAGAAATGCTGGTCGAAGAAACTGCGAATCGAATCGAGCATGAAACTCAGCGCGCTCCCGCCTTTTCGAGGATCGCCACCATCTCGCTGTAGTTGCGGCCCTTGGCCAACGCCAGCGGTGTGTTGCCGCCGCGGTCGGCAAGCTTGGTGCTGGCGCCGGCCTCGACCAACGCCCTCAACGTGGCGACATGACGCGGCCCACCCTGGCCCAGCACGATCGATTCGATCAGCGCGGTCCAGTGGAGGTTGTTGACGTGATCGAGTGGCGCGCCCGCCTTGATCAGGATGCGCACCACTTCGTCGTGGCCAAGGTGCGC
>JBBQEY010000339.1:0-2868 GCA_038321425.1 Burkholderiales bacterium
GCAGTCCGAAGCCGCGGTTGATGGCGGCGGCCACACCCTGGCGCGACGGCTGCCGGATGACGGTGGCGCGTCCTGCCGCTTCGAGCTCGCTCAGGTAACCGTCGATCGCCGGATCCGCCGACGCATCGTCGATCAGCACCAGCTCGTACGTCGCGCGGCAGCGCGCCGCATGCACGCTGTCGACACAACGGCGCAATGCAGGCAGGCCGCCGTGGATCGGGATGACGATGTCGACCATGGCCATCAGCGCGGCTCTCCGAAGCGCCGCCGCGCTGCGGCAAAGGGGTAGCGCAGCCAGCCACGTGCCGACTCGCGGTAGGCAAGTCGGGCCAGCGTGGCTTCGTGTGCGGCGGCTTCCGCCGCGTGAGCCCGTGCGCTCTCCGCGCGCACCTGCGCCTCGCGCGCCACCGCCGCATGCGCTTCGTCCAGCGCCTGTTGCGCCCGCGTCTGCGTGAACGCCAGCGCCTCTTCCAGTGCGACCACGCGATCGGCGCGCGCGGCACTGGCCTGCCGTTCGCTAGCCAGCGCGTTGGTGACTTCGATCAATTGTTCGAGCCGGTCCTGCGCGATCTTCCGCGCATCGAGCTCGTCCCACACCAGTTGCTGTTCGTGCAGCAGCGTGCGCGCGTAGTCGTGCCACAGCGCCAATTGGCCATCGTCGAACAGCGAGAGCGCGGGCAAGGCCGGCAACGCCACGCCGGCAGCCGCGGCCACGACGACGAAATACATCGGCAGCGCGGGTGCGCGCACGGCGTGCGCCGTATCGTCGACCAGCGTCAGGAAGGCGTTGGGCCCAGGCACAGCGCCATCCGCCCACAACGCCGATTGTGCGATCACCCGCTGCGCGTACCACGCCTGTGCGGGGAACACAGGCGACAGCAGCGCCGTCAGTTCGTCGCGGTCGAGTTCGCGCACATGGTAGTGGTTGTCGATGCCGCCGCCCTCGTTGTACACGGGCCGGTTGGGCGACGAGATGACCAGCACGCCATCTACCGCCAGCACACGCCTGAACTCTGCCAGCATCGGCGCCTGCGCCTCGAGATGCTCGATGGTCTCGAACGAGACGATGAGGTCGACGCTGGCGTCGGGCAATGGCAATGCCACCACCGATGCCGCGACGAAGCGCAGGTTCGGTCGCGCGTAGCGCTGCTGCGCATGCGTCACCGCGGCCGCCGAGACGTCGACCCCGACGACGCTGGCCGCGTCGCGCGCCAGCATGAAGCTGCCGTAGCCTTCACCGGACGCCGCATCGAGCACGCGCTTCCCGGCCGCCAGCGGCGCCGTCACCGCATAGCGATGCCAGTGTTCGTACCAGATGGCACCCCGGACTTCCGGCAGGAAGCGTTCACCGGTGAACGTGAGAGGCGTGGTGGTGGGAACGGAGGCCAAGGGAGCAAGTAGCACCTGATTGTGCCGGTGGCGAATGTGTGCCTGCCGGTCAACCCGAGATTGTACCGGCTTGGTGCGCCGGACCCCGCCCGGCGGTCGCGCGCCGGGTGCCTCGCTTCAACCGAGGGTCAGCGTCACTGGTTGGTGATCGGAAACCTGGGTTTCCACGTCCACCGTCACCGACCGCACCTGCGACCGCAGGTCATCGCTGACGAAGATGAAGTCGCAATGCAGCAGCGGATCGTTTGGCTTCACCTTCTGGAAGATATTCATCGTCGGCGGGTGCGGCACGCCAGGATGCGCTAATTCCCACGCGTCGAAGAGCGGCGGCGTACCGTCGGCAAAGAGCTCGACCATCCGCGCATGCAGCGGATCGTCCGGCTCGAGGTTGAAGTCGCCCGTGATGATCGTGGCGGCCGGGCGCGGCAACGTCTCGAAGGGACCGCCGTCGTAGCCGGTCGAGCGCGTGTCTCGCGCGTAGCCGCTGCCTTCGGCGTAGAGCGCGCGCAGCGCCTCGACCTGGGCCGAGCGCTTGCGCAGCGAGTAGTACTCGAGATGGGTCGTGATGATGCGCACCGGCCCCATGGGTGCCCGCACCACTGCCTCGATCGCGATGCGCGGCATACCCGAGACATCCTGGTCCACCGGATACGGCAGCAAATGCGCAAAGGTCTGCAGCACCGGCAGCCGCGTCAGGATCATGTTGCCGAAGCGCCGGCGCCGGCCGTCGTCGCCTGGATGATCGACGGCGATGCCGGGGATGGCCGTGAAGTCCGGCAGCAACGACGCGAGCACGGCGAATTGGTTCTCGTCCGATGCGCCAGAGAGCCGCGGATGCGCAAAATTGTCGGCGACTTCTTGCACGCACAGCACGTCGAAATCGGCGAGGCGCCTGGCATGCGCGATCACGCGCGCCGCATCGACGATGAGGTCAACACCGCGGCACCACTGGATGTTCCATGTAATGAGCTTCATTGCGCCAGATCCCTCGTCTGCATGGGCATGCCCCGCGGTTACCGGATCCCCGCGCGCATGAACGACTGCACGAACTGCCGCTGAAAGAGCAGAAATGCCACCAGCAGCGGCGCAGTGGACAGCAGCGTGGCCGCGGTGATGATCGACCAGTCGATCCCCTGGTCGGTGGCCGAGAACACCTGCAGGCCGACGGTGATGGGCCGCGACTCGACCGAGTTGGTGATGATCAGCGGCCACAGGAAGTTGTTCCAGTGATAGCTGACACTGACCAATGCGTACGCGAGGTACGTGGGGCGCGCCAGCGGTACGTAGACCTTCCACAGCACCTGCAGTGGCGTGCATCCTTCCATCCGCGCGGCCTCGTCCAGCTCGCGCGGCACGGTCTTGAACGTCTGTCGCAAGAGGAAGATGCCGAAGGCGGAGGCCATGTAAGGCAAGCCGATCGCGAGGATCGTGTCCTTCAATCCCAGCCACGTCATCGTCCGGTAGTTCTCGACGATCAGA
>JBBQEY010000340.1:0-2852 GCA_038321425.1 Burkholderiales bacterium
GGCGGTCCGGCGCGGCGTTTCAGGAGCTTGGACAGGGCAATGTCCTCCATCAACATGATCGGAGGAAAGCCGCCGCACTGGAGGAACGATGCGCGGCCAACGAACATGCCCTGATCGCCGGTGGCGATGCCGGTCAGCCGCGAGCGCGCGTTCATCATCCATGCCACCAATTTGAGGATGGCCGGTCGACCCTCGATGCTGACGTCGAACCGGCCCCAGCGTGCGCCCGCGCGAAGGGCCGTTTCCACGGCACTGATGGCATCGGCGGGCAACTGCGAGTCGGCGTGCAGGAACAAGAGCACATCCCCGGTGGCGCCGGCGGCGCCGGCATTCATCTGCTGCGCACGGCACTTCGCAGCGACCATTACGCGGTCAGCCAGTGGACGCGCCGCGGCGACCGTTCCATCGTTGCTGCCACCATCAACGACAATGAGTTCGTGCCCGTGCTGGCGCAGCGCCTGCAAGCTCTTGAGCGTACCTGCCAGACACGCTTCTTCGTTGAACGTCGGGATCACGATGGTGATGCGCATCAGCGGATGTCGGCAAAGAACGCCGACGGCAACCGCCAGCCGAGGCGCATGCAGACCTGAATGGCGAGAACGCGGGCGAGGCTGCGCCACACCCCCATCTGCTCGAATTTGCGGGAACTGGTGACAACGGTGGCGGCAAGGAAAGCGGGGGAGCCCATGGCACGCAGGCGTTGCGACAGCACGATGTCCTCCGCGCGCACCAGCGGAAATCCACCTGCGCGCTCGAAAGCCCGGCGGGCCACGAACATCGCCTGGTCGCCGTAGTAGGTCTGCGCATGACGACAGCGAAAATTGTGCAATGCAGAGATGAGTGCCAGCCGCCAATCTTGGCCCGAGAACCGGTGGCGAAACCCGCCGTAGACGAAATCCGGCGCTGCCGCTGCAGAGGCCATCGCGGTGAAGGCCTCCGGCGGCAACCACGTATCAGCATGCAAAAACAGCAGCACGTCGCCGGATGCCAAAGCGGCACCCGCGTTCATCTGCGCGGCACGCCCGCGTATCCCATGCAGCACGCGCGCGTGCGGGTGCCGCCGCAGAATGGCCGCACTGTCGTCACGGCTGCCGCCATCCACGGCGATGATCTCGATGTCGATGGAGGGCATGCGCGCAATGTCGAGGTGCGCAAGCGTGGCAGGCAGCGCCTCGGCCTCGTCGATGAACGGCACGATGACCGAGACCTTCAAGTCGTCGTGCCTACAGCGAGTCGAGCATCGAGCGCACTGCCGATATCCTCCGGCGCAATACCGAACTCGCCCAATATGGGCGTGCCGGCGTCGATCATGCTGCCCGCGAGCACCCGATACGGGGGTAAGCACCGGACCAACTCGTGCATGCCGCCAGGAGTGCTGGCGGCGAGGTCTGCCAGTTCGGCCACGCCGAAGGCATGGTGGGCGGCCTCCTGGGCGCGAACCAGCCGACGTATGCGGACGAATCCGGCGTCGTGCTTCACGAGCCCGATCTCGAGGCGTTCGAGCAGGATCTCGCCCAACGCATCCAGCACGAGCTGCGTGCCCACCACCGTTGCGGGATAGTCGCTGCGTCCGGCGTCCGCAGCGAGTTGCGCATCGAATGCCGCATAGGGACAGGCAGGCAGGCAAAGTACCGGCGCGCCGAGCGCCAGCGCCGCGACGTCGAAGATGCGCGCATGCAGCGCCTCATGGCGCGCCTGGCTCCGCAGAAAGCGGGCCGCGCGAACGCTGGGCGCGATCCGCGCCTGGCGCATCGCACCGGCTTGCGCGACCCGCTCGCCGTGCGCCAGATGGCGCAGGAACAGTCCGACTGCCCGTCGCCGCGTCACGCTTAATTCGAGCGTCGCCAGCGAGTGCGTAAACACAGCCAATGGTGGCTCGGGCGATGCGATGGGCGCGCCGGATGGCGTCAGGACGGTGGCCATGGATCAGCGCGCGGGCGGCGTACCGTTCAGATTCCAGTCGTAGTCGATCCACTGGATCTTGTACTCGTCGGCGGCAAGGCCACGCGCTACGTCAGGGTCCGTGGCGTACCGGGCGATGTAGCGTTGGGTTGAGCCTGCGCCCTTAAAGTCCTCTTCGAACCAGTTGAAGATTTCCGAAAGGTGGGCGGTCTTGGTCTTCGCGTCGAAGCGATTGCGGAACGTATCGTTGACGAATTGCCGCGCCTGTTCGTCAAGCTGCTGGTCGATCTTCGCTGCAGCAAAGGCTTCGGGACGCAGGAACGGGCAGGACTTCGACGCACAAATGATCGCGAAATGGATGCGCGGCTCGCCAAGCGGCCGGATGATCTTGTGTTCGAGATCGTAGAGCGTGATGTTCTTGCCGTTCAGCGGCCACTCCTTGAACTTGAAATAGCGGGCGCGGCCGAGCAGTGAGGCAGGCGAGATCCCTTGCAGGATGCCCTCGATGGCTAGCGCGTTGTAGGCGTTGATGTAATACGCAAGCTCGTCGTTATTCCCTGCAAACGTCCTGGGCACGGCCAGCGCGTCGACGTAGTTGCGGAACGCCGCATTGTTCTGGAAGCCGGGATAGTTGACGACACCGTTCCGGACGTTCACGCGCAACAGCGCGTCGAAGGGGGCGTGGTCGAGCGGTTGCGCGAGCAACCCGCTGGTGGTGCAGAACAGCAGCATGGGGAGGGCAAGATTCTTCATGGCTTTTTCAGATGCTTGAGAAGGATGGGGACCAATGCGAACAAGCCCAGCAGCGCAAACGCCCCCAAAGTTTCAATCGACACGAGACCTTTGAGCGAATCGATGCGGCCGAGCGTCTCGCCGAGATTGACGAACACGAAAGTGCCGGGAATGATGCCGATGAACGTGGCCAGCACGTAGGTGCGCAACGGAATGGA
>JBBQEY010000341.1:0-2851 GCA_038321425.1 Burkholderiales bacterium
GAGGTCCGGGTGCGCCGGCTCGATGGGGAATGGCGATGGCTTGAGTCCCGCGCCCGCCCGCGTTTCTCCGCCTCCGGCGAATTTCTGGGCATGGTGGGCAGCAGCCCCGACATCACCGAACGCAAGCGGGTGGAGGCCCAGTTGCAGCAATACGCCGCCGACCTGTCCGATGCCGACCGGCGCAAGGACGAGTTCTTGGCGACGCTGGCCCACGAACTCCGCAACCCGCTTGCCCCAATCCGCAACGGTCTGCACCTGTTGAAGGTGGCGGGTGGACACGCGGCGACTTTCGAGCAGACCCGCACGATGATGGAACGCCAGATAGCTCACATGGTTCGGTTGCTTGATGACTTGATGGACGTGAACCGCATCAACCGGGGAAAAATGCTTCTTCGCAAGGAGCGGCTCCCGTTTGCTGCGGTCATCAACAATGCTGTGGAAGCCAGCCAGCCGCTGATGGAACAGATGGGACATGAACTCACCGTCACGCTCCCCAGGCAACCACTGGTGGTCGATGCCGACATGACCCGGCTGGCGCAGGTATTCCTGAACCTGTTGAACAATGCTGCCAAGTACAGCGACCGGGAAGGTCACATTCAACTGAACGTCGAGCGTCAAGGCAGCGACGCGGTGGTGACGGTCAAGGACACGGGCCTAGGTATCGCCGCCAACGATCTACCCCGCATCTTCGAGATGTTTACGCAGTTTGGTCGGACGTTGGAGAAATCGCAGAGCGGATTGGGGATCGGACTGACGCTGGTGAAGCGTCTGGTGGCGATGCACGGCGGCAGCATCGAGGCCAGGAGCGAAGGGCCGGGCAAGGGCAGCGAGTTCGTCGTGCGGTTACCGATCGTCGTCGAGGCCACCGCACCGAAAGGGCCCAGCGGTGAAGAAGAGAAGCCTGCCAGGTCCTCGCTGCGCATCCTCGTTGTGGACGACAACCGCGAAGGTGCGGATAGCTTGAGCATGGTGCTTCAAGTCATGGGCAACGACGCCCGTACCGCCTACGACGGACAAGAGGCAGTGCACGTGGCCGGCGAGTTTCTGCCTGACGTGATTCTGCTCGACATTGGCCTGCCGAAGTTGAACGGGTACGAGACGTGCCGACGGATTCGTGCGCAGTCGGGACACAAGGGTGTCGTCCTGATCGCAGTGACCGGGTGGGGGCAGGACGAAGACCACCGCCGGTCCTACGCAGCGGGTTTCGATCACCACATGGTCAAGCCGGTGGACCCCAAAGTCCTGATGAACAAGCTGGCCACACTACAAGCGGCGAAGACATGAAAACGTAATTGTGTCGCCCCCGTTAACGGGCGGCGCATTGCTCGTTTTCGTCGCCGGGCCGGCACGCACCGTTGCGCGGTGCGGCGTTCTGCCGTGCCAGGCGGGCGCGACGTCGCAGTACGATTTCAACCCCGGGTATTTGGCACTGCGGGCCTTTCCGCCTGCAGCACACCTACGGGTCGCAGCGAGTTCGCCTCCACCACCACCCGGCACCCGGGCTTCACTTCGAGGCCGTGGGCAGCATAGAGCGGGGAGAGCGCGCCATGCGGACTAAGCACCAACCACGTTTCGAGCTCGTCGTGGTGAAGGCTGTCGATGACGAATTCAAGCCGCCCCATAGGCTCGCAACGGTGACGGAATTCGGTGCAGCGGTCGGCCATATTGGTGTGCTCCCGAGGGCAATGGAAAGTACGGTGATGTTGCCAGAGCAAGCGGCAGAGACCAATGAGAATGCCGGCAGAGTTGCTGTCGGACAATTCCTACGCATGGCACCCGATGACTGGTTTGTATCGGCCGAACCGAAGGTAAAACCGACGTAGCCCAGTATTGTTGGCGTCGGCGCGAGTTCGCCGATGTTCGCTCGCCCAATCGCGGAATATGGTTGGTGTCCTACAGGCGATTGCGACAAACGCCAATGATCGTCGATCGGCGTTCTGATTACGATCTGCCCAATACCGCAGTCATCTGGCACGACCCGTCTGCGGTCGCGCTTAATGCCAAGGAGTGCCTCCCATGCGCGCCAGCGCGAATGACCTCTACAACGCCGCGGCTGACACGCCGAGGCAGAACCATCTGCTTGCGGCACTCTCCGCTGAAGAGTACCTGCGTCTTGCACCTCATCTCGAACTCGTCCAGCTCACGGCGGGTCGCGTGCTGTGCGAATCGCAGGGCCATCTTGGTCACGCCTATTTTCCAACGACGAGCTTCATCGCCACGCTGTGCGATCTGGAGAATGGAAGCTCCGTCGAAATTGCGGTCACCGGCCATGAGGGTATCGTCGGCACGCCGCTTTATATGGGCGGCGATACGAACGCCGGCCGCATTGTGGTCCGCCGTACCGGCAATGCCTACCGATTGCGCGCCGAGCCGCTGAGGCGCGAGTTCGGGCGGGGCGGCAACCTGCAGTTCCTGCTGCTGCGATACACGCAGGCCTTGATGACCCAGATTGCGCGCACTGCGGTATGCAACTCCTACCATCCCATCGAGCAGCAGCTGTGCCGCTCCCTGTTGGCCCGCCTGGATCGCATGGCAACCGACGAACTGGAGGCGACGCACGAGTCGATCGCCCAAACATTGGGCGTACGCCGCGAGAGTGTGACTGCAGCGGCTGCGAAGCTTCAAGCGGCCGGCGCCATCCGCTACGTCCGTGGACGAATCACGGTGCTCGACCGGTCCATGCTGGAAGCGCACGTTTGCGAATGCCATGCGGCGATCAAGGCCGCGTTCGAGCGCCTCCTGCCGCGCCCGGTACCTGGTGGGCACACGTGTCGGGCAACGGTCGCGCGAACAGCAATCCGCAGGCCCGCCCTGAACCCATCACGATTGTGCGCAACACCGTAGCGTCAAA
>JBBQEY010000342.1:0-2834 GCA_038321425.1 Burkholderiales bacterium
TTCAATCGACCCCTGGCGTGTAGTGGCCATTAGTGCTTTTGGTTGCCAGTACGAACGACACGGCAAATGCTTATTGGACTAGTCTGCATCCTAGTCACGATGGGCTGGCAGGTTTCGGTAAGTATCGATACCTCGTGCGCCAGGAGCGCATCCACGCCCGAGCCGATAGGGTGAGTGATCGCATAAAGTGGTCCATCGTGTCGAGCGATCGTTTCCGCTACCAGAACTGCCAACTTCGTACGCCGCCAAGGCGCGTTAATCGTGTTCTCAACGCCCAAGTGTCTTGCGTCGGAGGGGAAGTAAGGCAGAACATAACTGATCGGATCGCTGGTCGTGATCAAGATCAGCGCATTTGGCTCAACCTTCGGAATTGAAAAATCGAACCAGCGCTCGCCGAACTCAATGTGCCGCCAGTCGGCGACACGTGTTGTCGCAATGACCAACACGGAAAGCACGACAGCGATGCCGGTGAAATATCCCGGCCGAAGCAGGCGCCACAGAAGCCTCACGATCAGCGCGCCGGTCAAGAGATCCAACGTCAACAGGTAACGGTACACCGAGTGTTGCCAAGTCCACAACAGAAAGGAAGTCAGGAAAAAAATGCTGATTAAGCGCCACGCTGTACTTACGCCGGCTTGTACCGGTGGATACGGTCGACCACTGAACCGATGTGACCACCACGCGGCTCCTGCAAGTATGGCTAGCAAGTAGGCTGTGGGCATGCGCGCGTCGCGGAACGGGACTTCGGCAACGAAGAAAGGCTCCGGCGCCAGCAGGCGGAACGGGAAAAGCACCAGGTCTTCCAACGTATGCGGGCCGTAGCGACGAGCCAGAGCTTCGTATTCGCCCCACCATGGGGACTTGATCCACTGATTGCCGTAGGGAAATGTCGGGCTGTCGAAATAAGTCCATAACTGCCATGCCCACGGTCCGAGTGCGATTGCCACACCCACTAAAACGCCAAGACCCAAAGTAAACGCTTCGGTCAGCGATCGCTTGATGGCTTGCTGCGACCATGT
Source organism: Burkholderiales bacterium (assembly GCA_038321425.1). Taxonomy (GTDB): domain Bacteria; phylum Pseudomonadota; class Gammaproteobacteria; order Burkholderiales; family Casimicrobiaceae; genus VBCG01. The sequence goes on from JBBQEY010000342.1 coordinate 1,020, forward strand.
TCCGCGCAGCAAGACCGCGAGGCACATACCAACAGCAAAGGTTGCCGCAGTAAGTTTCAACCCCGCCGCAAGTCCACTGAGAAAGCCCGCACCCAATAGCGTTGAGCGCGGGAGTGCGGCATGGGGCAAGCGCACCAAAGCCCTCGCAAGCAGCCACAATGCTGGCATCGTTAACGCTACCAAAGGCCACTCGTTCATTGTGGTGCCAAGCACGCCGATGCCGATTGCCGATGTGACGCCGATCGCGAATGCGCATCCAATCGCAAGCAAGCGCTCGCCCCGCGGCAGGTCTGTGAACAAGACGCCCAATAGCTTGTAGAGGAAAAATGCGGCGATTCCCGTGGGAATCGCATTGGCGGCTGCAATAGCTTGAGGTGGCCAATCGGCCGCGACCATCGCAAAGAATGGGAGGTCGAGAAGCGCGTTGTGGTAGGTCTGAAGTTGGGCTGCTGCAACGTCCCAGGTGAAAATGCGGCCGTTCCACCACGCCCACGGATTGTAAAAGTGATAGTTCTGCAGGTCCCAATTGGCATCCTGCCCCATGCCGACCGACAGCCATGCGGAGGCGACGACGCAGCCAGCTAAAACGCCAGAATCGATCAGTTTGTTGCGAAGTCCGTACGAGGCAGACATGATCGAAGCTAGTTTCGGTACACGCGGTGGACAAACCGGGAAGCCCCGAAGCAACGCCTTGTCATCCCACAAATTTCTACTTAGGAAGGGTACGGCGACGGGGGTGAAGTGCCGAATCGGCGCCCGATTATGGCATCGCGGTGGCGCCATCCGGCATCCCACTTGCGGCAGTGCGCAAATTCGGCTAATGTCTCGGCAATGAGCAGCTTTGCCACCACCGTCCCCAGCGCCCGGAACCTTCGTTCCCCGACTGCGCTCGTCCCGGGCGGACTGCTGCGCTCGCTGCTGCTGCGCCCCGCGCGCACATAAAACCCCCTCCCAATTCGAGTAGCGCCCGCGTCGTCCGAAGTTCGAGGACGGCGAAGTCCATGGTCCATTCCGGCTGCACGCAGCCGGGCAAGGAACCCGAAAATGAAGATCGATCCCGCCGTCAAGTACCCGCCGTTTGCGCCCATCAACTTGCCCGACCGCACCTGGCCGTCGCAGGTCATCGCCCGTCCGCCGGTCTGGTGCAGCGTGGACCTGCGCGATGGCAACCAGGCGCTGATCGAGCCGATGGATGCCGAGCGCAAGCTCCGCATGTTCCGGCTGCTGGTCAAGATGGGCTACAAGGAAATCGAGATCGGCTTTCCCGCGGCGTCGCAGACCGACTTCGATTTCGTGCGCAAGCTGATCGAGGAGGATTTGATCCCCGACGACGTCAATGTCCAGGTGTTGACGCAGGCGCGGGCGCCGCTGATCGAACGCAGCTTTGAATCCCTGAAGGGTGCGAAGCGCGCGATCATGCACCTCTACAACTCCACGTCCACGACGCAGCGGCGCGTCGTGTTCGGCCTCGATCGTGCGGGTGTGCGCCAGATCGCCGTCGATGCGGCGGAGATCGTGCGCGCCTGCGCGGCGAAGCAGCCCGATACTGAATGGACGTTCCAGTATTCGCCGGAGAGCTTCACCGGCACCGAGCTCGATTTCGCGGTGGAGATCTGCGACGCGGTGCTCGATGTCTGGCAGCCCACGCCCACGCACAAGGCCATCATCAATCTTCCCGCCACGGTGGAAATGGCCACGCCCAACGTGTTCGCGGACCAGATCGAATGGATGGGGCGTCGTCTGGCGCGGCGCGACAGCATCGTGTTGTCGGTCCATCCGCATAACGACCGCGGCGCGGGCGTGGCGGCGGCGGAA
>JBBQEY010000343.1:0-2814 GCA_038321425.1 Burkholderiales bacterium
TCTTCGGCGCAATGCGTTCGATCACGCGCTCGGCATCGATCTGTTTCGGGAGCGGCAGCTGGACCAGGATGCCGTTGACGGCCGGATCGGCGTTCTGCCGGTCCACCAGCGCCAGGACCTCCGCTTCGCTGGCGGTCGCCGGCAGGTCGAAGGCGAAGGACCGCATGCCCACGCTCTCTGTCGTCTTGCGCTTGTTGCGCACGTAGACCTGCGACGCGGCATTCTCGCCGACGAGCACGACGGCCAGCCCCGGTGCCGAATACCCGGCGGACACCCGCGCGGCAACGTCGAGGCGCACCTGGTCGGTTACGCGAAGGGCGACGGCCTTGCCGTCGATGATGTGGGCAGTCATGAATGAGGTTCCGGAATGGGATGGGCCATGGTGTGCGCGCCGATGCCCGCCATTTTCGCATGCGGCATCCGGCCGCCGGCGTCTGCGCGTCGTGTTTGCGTAGAATCCGCCGGATGATCGATGCCACACTCGACGCCGCCATTGCACGACGGCTCGCCGCGCTGCTGGCGCCACCACGGAATCGCCAGTGGCCCTTGCGCATCGATGGTACGGTGGCGGGCTTGATCGCGCCCGAACGCGCGGCAAGACTCGCGCGTTTCGATGCCGTGTTCGTCGTGGCTGCCGACGAAGTTGCCTTTGCACCGTCGCTTGATTCTTCGGAGGCGCGTAGCGAAGCGCTGGCCCGTGTCACGCGCACGCTGGCGACCGAAGGCGCGCTTTCGCCATGGCGCGATGAGCGCTATGCGGTCGGCCCGGCACTAGACGCGCCCCCCTGGTTCCTGCTCGAGCGCGCGGCGGCACGCTACTTCGGCATCCACTCGTGGGCGGTGCACGGTAACGGCCTGGTCGCGGACGGCAGCGAGCTGCGCATCTGGTTCGCGCGGCGGAGCCCCACCAAGGCCATCGACCCCGACATGCTGGACAGCCTGGTCGGGGGCGGCGTGCCGGCCGGGTTCCGCCTGCGCGATGCGTTCGTCAAGGAAGCATGGGAAGAAGCCGGACTGCCCGATGCAGTGGCCCGGGCCGCGAAACCGGTGGGCACGCTGCCGATCGTCCGCGACACCGACGGCGGACTCTTTCGCGAATCAATCGTCGTGTACGACATCGCGCTCAACCGCGACGACATTCCGGCCAACCAGGACGGCGAGGCGGTCGAGCATCGCTGCGTGCCGCTGTCCGAAGCAGCGCGCCTGATCGCGCTGACGGAAGGCGCCGACCAGGTCACGCCGGAGGCAAGCCTCGTCGTGCTGGATGCGCTGGTACGCCACGGCGCCGTCGATCCGGAAGGTGCCGCAGCGCGAGTACTGCGGTCGATGCGGGCAACGCCCTCCGTTACACGCTACTAGACGTAGCTTGCCTGCGCAGTGATGTCAGGCCACCGCGCGCGGCACCGCCGGTGCCACCTGGCCGATGCCGAGGTCGGCCAGCGAATCGCGGATGGCATTGACGGCGTGCCGCATCTCGGTGGGTCCGATCGCGCCGATGCAACCGACGCGGAAGGTCTCCACCTGCGTCAGCTTGCCCGGATACAGCACGAAGCCGCGATCGCGCACGCGCTCGTAGAACGCCTTGAACTCGTAGCGCGAATCGGCGGGCGCATGAAACGTGACGATGATCGGCGCCTGGATCGCCGCCGGCAGGAACGACCGGAAGCCCATCTCGCGCATGCCGCTTAGCAGCGTCGCGCAATTGGCCGCGTAGCGCGCGAAACGAGCAGGTTGGCCGCCTTCCGCGATGAACTGGTCGAGCGCCGTGTCGAGCGCCACCACCACGTGCGTGGGTGGCGTAAAGCGCCACTGTGTCGTCTTCTCCATGTAGACCCACTGGTCATGCAGGTCAAGTGAGAGCGATGTGCTGTTGCCGGCGCACTTCTCGAGCACATCGCGACGCGCGAACACGAAGCCCATGCCGGGGGCGCCTTCGATGCATTTGCCCGAAGCCGCGATCAATGCGTCGAACGGCGTGGTCCGCGCATCGATGGGCAGCGCACCGAAGGAGCTCATCGCGTCGACGATGAGCCTCCGCCCTTCGCGCGCCACCACCTGTGCGATGGCGTGCAGCGGATTCTCGATGCCGGTGGATGTCTCGCAGTGAATGGCGCCCACGTGGGTGATCGAAGGATCGGCCTGCAACAACCGTTCCACGTCGGCGGCGGTGGTCGGCACCTCATCCGCGGTTTCGAACGTCGAGACTTTCCGGCCCATCATCGTGGCCAGCCGGGCAAGACGTTTGCCGTAGGCACCATTGATCAGCACCAGCAAGTGACCGTCGCGGGGCATCAGCGTGTTGATCGCGCCTTCGACGGCAAACGTGCCGCTGCCCTGGAGCGGGACGCAGACATGCGTATCGGCCGCATCCAGGATGGCGGTAAGCTTTTCGCGCAGCCGTGCCGTCACTGCGTTGAACGAACTGTCCCACGATCCCCAGTCGCGCAGCATCGCCATCTTCGTAGCCAGCGAAGTGGTCAGGGGACCGGGGGTCAGCAGGATGGGATCGCGGTCGTGGTTGCTCATCGTCGTTCCTTTCGCGGCGCAGGAAGCCGCAGTATTCTATGTCCTGGCGACGCTGCGCCAGCGCTGGGTGCGTCGCAGCAACAGGCCCTCGGCGGCCAGCGTGGTCACCGTGACGATCGCGGACGTGACCATGATCAGCGAAGCCATCGCGGCTGCCGAGCCGATGGCACCGGCCTCGTCCAGCTGCAGGATCGAGATGGCGGCCAGCGTGGTCTTGGGCGAGTACAGGAACACGACTGCCGAGATGGTCGTCATCGCGTTGACGAAAAAATAGCGGCCGATGTCGAG
>JBBQEY010000344.1:0-2800 GCA_038321425.1 Burkholderiales bacterium
CTTTCCGTAAGCGGAAATGCCAATGGAATCAAGCCATTCTACCACTGCGGTCTCGAGCCTCCGGACCATCTCGCGGATGCCGTAGCGCTGCCGGCGCATATCCACCAGCGTATAGGCCACCAGTTGCCCCGGCCCGTGATAGGTCACCTGGCCGCCGCGGTCGACTTGCAGCGCCGGAATGCCGTTGTCGCGCAGCAGGTGCTCGCGCCGGCCCGCCAATCCCAGCGTGTAGATCGGCGGATGCTCCGTCAGCCAGATCTCGTCGCGCGTCGATTCCGTGCGTGCCGCCGTCAAATCCTGCATTGCGCGCCACGTGTCGGCGTAGTCGGTGCGTCCGAGTACGCGCACGGCGACGCGCGTATCGATGCCGGCATCAGGCATGGTCGTCAGGATGACGCCAGTCCGCGGCGACGAACTCAAATGTTTCCCCACCCACCACATGCGAGCGCTGCCACACGACCCGTTCGCGGAACACCGACAACATCCACGTCTGCTGCAGGACCGGCTTCGGGCGCGCGAAAGCGGCCGGATCGAGTACCGCGCAGCAGCCACCGTGCTGCGGGTCGCGCACGGACTCGTAGCGCAATGCGCCCACCCTCCCTTCGCGTGCCGCGCGCGCCACCGACTGGCAGCGGCGATAGTCGCGCGGTGCCGTCCAGTGCCTGCGTTGCGCGGCAAACGGCGCGCGGCGAAGGTCCACCGCTGTGGTGGCGAGCTTCACCCGAAACACGGTCTGGCTGCGGGCGGGCATCGCCGCCAGCGCCGGCGTGTCGAGCAAGTGGCGCCAGCGCCAATAACCGAGCTCCGCGCACGCGGTTCGCACTTCGTCCGCGCTATACAGAACGCCGGGGTCGTTGTCGCCGCGAAAGCGCGAGCCCCCGGGCGGCGGGGGGTAACGAAACGGCGTGAACAGCAGGTAATCGAGGTGTCGGGCAGCCTCCGGGACGGGGGGCTTGCCATCGTCGAGCAGGCCCTCCAGCACCAGCTGCTCGGCGGCGCTATCCACCAGCACCATCGTCGACGCGATGTGCTGCGCCTCGACCGCACGCCACGCTTCCGCGGCGAACGGCCGGGCCTCAGACGCGACCGCGCGCGGCGTCCAGGTATCCGACGACACGGACCAGCCCCTCCACCGAGGACAGCAGGTCACGCGGGCGCGCGGCCAGGCCGAGGTTGGGACTGGAAAGCCAGGTCCGCGCCACGTCGTCGTGGCCCCACAGTGCGTCAAGCGAGCGAAAGAGCCGGACGAACAGCCGCGCCAGTTCCCACTCCTTCGGGCGTTGCGCGGACAGCCGGTATTTGTCCGTGCGCAGCCGCGATACCGTGGCTTCGGAGACACCCAGGATGGCTGCCAGCTCGCGCTGGGTGAGCCCCAGCAACGTGGCCGCGCGGACGACCGCCTTGGTGAGCACGACTTCCGGCGCAGGGCCGGTGCTACGGGTTGGTGACGCCGGTTTCGCGGTGGTGGAATGCATGATGGATCCTCATTTCTGAGGAAAGTATACGCCGTTTTTCTTGCCAGGGAAAACACCGGCCCGCAGCTGCACCGCCTTCCAACCGGGGCGCGGCGTCACAGCACCATCTTCACCATCGGATGCGCGACGAGCTCGCGGTACAGATCGTCGAGCTGCGCGCGCGACGTGGCATTGATCGTCGCCGTGACGGAGAGCCAGTTGCCCTCCTTCGATGAGCGCATCTCGAGCGCCGCCGGATCGAAATCCGCCGCATGCCGGCGCACCACCTCGGATATCGCTTGCGCAAAGCCATCCTGGGTGCGGCCCATCACCTTGATGGGGAAGGTGGTGGGAAAGGTCAGCGCGGACTCGGTCTCCGGCGCGGCGGCCGGGTCCGGCAAGGGTTCGGGTTTGCTCATCAGGATTCCGTCGCAATGCAGGTCATGGCGTTGGATCGTACATGTACGCGCGCGTCAGCGGATGCGGCAGGCGGCCATCGGCATGCGGCTTGCCGGCCAGGATCTGCCACAACGATAGCCAGCCGCGGTCGAACGCATGCGCGGACCCCGCCATGTAGATGCGCCAGATGCGATAGCGCTCGTCCCCGATCTCGTGCCGCGCCTCGTCGGCGCGGGCTTCGAGGCGCTCGACCCAGCACCAGAGTGTCCTCGCGTAGTGCTCGCGCAGTGCTTCGGCATCGATCGGTTCGAGCCCCTGCCGCACCAAGCCCTCGATCACCTCGGCGACATGGGTCAGCTGGCCACCCGGGAACACGTAGTCGTCGACGAATTCGCCGATGCCGCTGCCGAGGCTGTCGGCACCGAGGCTGTTGTGCGTGATGCCGTGGTTCAGCACGAGGCCGCCGGGCGCCAGGATCCGCTCGATCTTGCCGAAGTAAGCGGGGAAGCGGCGCACGCCAACGTGCTCGAACATCCCCACGCTGGCGATCTTGTCGTACGCGCTGTCGTCTGGAAGATCGAGGTAGTCGCGCAGCTCCACCCGCACCCGACTTGCGAGTCCGCGCGCGGTGATTTCGCGCTGCACGTGCTCGAACTGGTTCTGCGAAAGCGTGATGCCGGTGGCGTGGACGCCATGGACCTCCGCCGCATGGAACAGCAATGCGCCCCAGCCGCAGCCGATGTCGAGGAATCGCTCGCCGGGCGAGAGCCGCAGCTTGCGGCAGATGTGCTCGAGCTTCTGCACCTGCGCGGTGTCGAGCGAGTCCTCCGCCGTATGGAAATAGGCGCACGAGTACACCATCCGCGCGTCGAGCCACATCCGGTAGAACGCATTGGAGACATCGTAGTGGTGCGCGATGTTGCGCTGGTTGGCGCGGCGCTGCCGCA
>JBBQEY010000345.1:0-2792 GCA_038321425.1 Burkholderiales bacterium
GCGCCACATCGAGGCAGCGCTGGAGGAGGCCGACCTTGCAGGATTCGCCGCGCGCGATCCGGCCACGCTGTCAGGGGGCCAGCGCGCGCGCGTGGCGTTGTTGCGCACGCTGCTGGCCGAACCCCTGGTGCTGCTGCTGGACGAACCCTTCAACCGACTGGATGCGCAACTCCGGCACGACTTCAGGCGCTTCGTCTTCGACCACGCGTCGCAACGGGGGTTGCCCGCGTTGCTGGTGACCCACGATGCGGCGGATGCGCAGGCGGCCGGGGGGCCGGTGATCGAGTTACGGTAAGCGTAGACCCCTGATCTTTAGGCAGCAGCGCGTGGCGCCCGTCACGCTATGCCGCAGGGCCACTGCCTTGCCGTCAGAGCGCATCGGCGGCCGCGAGTACGCGGCGCAGTTCCAGGCGGTCACGGTCGTCGATGCGCCGGCACAGGTCGCGCCACACGGCGATCTGTCGCGCCAGGTCGGCGTTGACGAGGTAGCCCATGCGCCAGTCCGGAAACCACGGGCGATGGTCGGTCTCGTCGAGGATGATCGAGATGTTGCGATGACGTTCGTCGGCGGCTACGCGAGCCCACACATCGGCTACGGCCGCCTCCGGGCCTTCGAACAACTGGGCGAAGTCCGCGCCTGTGTACACAAGTACACCGGACAGGCCATCGCGCGCATTGTGAGCTCGCGCAACCGACACGATTCGTGGAATCTCCGTAACCGCAAGTTGAGGCACGGGCCTGCTTACGTATGCCATGCGGCGAATCATGATGCCCTTGTGGAAGGACGCAGTGAAACCGATGCTGCACCGCACTATAGTGTAATCTACAATCAGTAAATCGCCTTGCACGGACGTGCAAGTTGTTTGACGGCGAGCAATGTTAGGAGGCCTCCGTGAGGGTGGAGCCTCGCCTACAACCCCGGCGCGGGTGCGCGCACGCCACGGATGCCGTGCGCGAGAAAACGGATCATCCGGTCGAGGTCATCGTCGCGAAAGCCGCGGGGCGCGCAGGCGCCCCCGGACTTGCCGCACCGGAACAGCAGCGCCTCGCCGAACAGCGCACGTGAATACCTGAAGCCCGCTTCCATGTCGGCCTGGTCCATGGCCGGCAGCGCCGCTGCCAGCATCCGCACGAATTCAGCATCGATGTCCGCGAAGTACCGGTGGTGCCACCTATCGCCGTCATGGGCCGAGGCAAGGCGCGCGATCACGCACACGTAGTTGCGCCAGGCGGCATCATTGTCGTCGCGGCGAATGGCGTGGAACGGGTGCCACCATGCGTTGAGCACGTCCTCGACCTCCCACGTGCCACGGGCGCGAAGCTGCGCCAGCGCGGTGCGCCACCCCTCGGTCAACCGATCCGCGCGACGTGCCACGGCAGCCTCGAACAGCAATTCCTTGCTGCCGAAATGATAGTTGAGCAGGGCTGCGTTGACACCCGCTGCGCCCGCAATGGTGCGGTGCGAGGGCTCGTTGAAGCCATAGTCGGAGATCATCGCCTCCGCCGCATCGAGTAACGCGTCGCGGGTGGCAGCGCCGCGATCGACCATGGAACGTGTCAGGGGAGTGGACATTGGGTCTTCTGCACGCGGGTGCGCGTGGGTGGTCTTGCGTGAAGCGCATGATCGCCATGAAGGTACGGGGGCGCGATAGGTCGGACGCTGACCCGCCTGTAGGTGGTTACCGCCAGTTGCAACGCGTCCCCGGCGCTGTAGGACGTCACGGCCGCCGCAAGGGCCGGAGTTGTAGGAATCGTCCCACAGCTAATTAGGCGGGACGTCGATCCTGTGTTCGGCCCCGCGCGTCCATGATTCGTCATCGGCACCTGCCGTTCACCAGGATCCTCCGCATGTATGACGTCCTTTTGCCTGTGTCCACCGTGTCGAATGTAGTGACCGCCAATTTTGCGGCAACGATGGCTGCCTCCGCCCCCGCCCGGGGCCGCTTCGGCGAGCTCCATGGCGGCTCTGCCGCGATGCAGGACGTTTACCGCCGTATCGAGAAGGTGGCGCCGACGAACGCCACGGTGCTGATCACCGGCGAATCGGGCACGGGCAAGGAAGTGGTCGCCCGGACCATTCACAATCGCAGCGACCGCGCCAGCATGCCGTTCGTGGCGGTCAATTGCGGCGCCATTCCAGGCAACCTGATCGAGGCCGAGTTGTTTGGCTACGAAAAGGGTGCGTTTACCGGCGCCGCGCGCCAGCATCGCGGTTGCTTTGAACGCGCCGAAGGTGGCACGCTGCTTCTCGACGAAGTCACAGAAATGGCGCTGGAGATGCAGGTGCGGCTGCTGCGCGTACTTGAAACCGGCCGCTTCACGCGGGTGGGCGGTGAGGAGGAGCTGCGCTCACGCGTTCGTGTGCTGGCCGCCACCAACCGCGATCCGCAGCAGGCGGTCCTGGATGGCAAGCTCCGCGAAGACCTGATGTACCGGCTGGCCGTATTTCCGATTGCATTACCGGCGCTGCGCGAGCGCGACGGCGACGCCGAGCTCCTCGCCGAGCGGTTCCTGGCCCAGCACAATGACGACGAGGGCACCACCCGTACGTTCTCGCGGCAAGCCGTCGCCACCATCCGCACGCACCGCTGGCCGGGCAATGTGCGCGAACTGAAAAATGCCGTGCATCGCGCCTTCATCCTGGCCGATGACGTCGTGGAGCTGGACTTCGCCGGACTCGCCTGCGCGGAACCCGCGGGGGAATATCTGCGCGTGCCCGTCGGTACGCCGCTGGCCGAGATCGAGCGGCAGGCGATCTATGCGACGCTCGATCTCTGCGAAGGCAACAAGCG
>JBBQEY010000346.1:0-2744 GCA_038321425.1 Burkholderiales bacterium
TCGTGCAGCGTCGTGTAGCGGATTCGTACGCCGGGCAGTGACGCGTTCTCGATGACGGCGACCGGCAAGCTTGCGGGCTTGCCTGCGGCAAGCAGCGTTGCGGCGATGGCAGCAGCCTGGCCGACGCCCATGTAGATCGCACCGGCATCGGCATGGAGGATGCCGTCGGCCCACGCACTCGCGTTCTCGCCGTCCCCCACGCGTGGCGTGGCGAATGCAATGCTGCGCGCGTTGCCACGCTGGGTCAGTGACGTCTTCAGTTCCGCAGCCGCGGCCAGCGCCGCCGTGACGCCCGGAACCACTTCGCAGGCAATGCCGGCAGCCTCGAGTGCCGCGATCTCTTCCTGGGCACGGCCGAAGAGCATCGGATCGCCACCCTTCAGCCGCACGACAATGCGATGGACGCGCGCGGCATCCACCAGCCGCTTGTTGATGAACTGCTGCGCAGTCGAGTGCTTGCCGCAACGCTTGCCCACGGCCACCAACTGCGCGTGTTCCGCCAGCGCCACCGTTTCCGGATGCACGAGCGCGTCATGGAAGACGATATCGGCACGAGCAAGGAGCCGTGCTGCGCGCAGCGTCAGCAAGTCCGGCGCTCCTGGTCCGGCCCCGACGAGGTAGACCGTACCTGTCATCGGATCAACCCTGTGGAGAGAGGACGCTCATGCGCAGGGGAACCAGACGTCGCCGGGGCCGGCGTTGGCGGCGCGGCGGCGGAACCACGGCGCGCGAACGGAGGTCGCCTGGTAGCCATCGGCAAAGTCGTGCAGCCCGAACAACGCATTGGTGATGTCGATGTCGTCGCGCAGGTCGAATGCGTCGAAGCCGACTTCGCGCAGGAAGAACAGCTGGTCGCGCTGGATATCGCCGACCGCGCGCAACTCGCCGCGATAGTCGAAACGCTCGCGCAGCAGTCGCGCGATCGAGTAGCCGCGGCCATCGGTGAATGTCGGAAAATCGACCGCCACCACCGGCAGCAACTTCAAGTCCGACGCGATCAGTGCGGGATCGTCGTGCGGCGCCAGCCAGACGCCGACATCGCCGCGCGCAACCAGCGCCGCACGCGACGCGAGCCACAAGGTCAATGGCACCAGCACCGGCGTCGCGTCAGGGAGATCGGACAGGGACGAGGCCTCACGGATGAGTGTATGGATGTCGTCGACGATTTCGCCGCGCTTAATGAGTTGGGGCATACACACGCTCCTTGAAGGGTTCGATACCGACGCGGCGAACGGTGTCGACAAATCGTTCGTCCTCGTGTCGCAGGTCGATGTAGATCTCGATCAGGCGCGCGACGACGTCGGGCATTTCATCGGCAGCGAAGGAGGGCCCGATTACACGGCCGATGGCCGCACGCTCGCCCTGCGTGCCGCCGATCGTGACCTGGTACCACTCGCTGCCGTTCTTATCGACGCCCAGCACGCCGATATGGCCGACGTGGTGGTGGCCGCAGGCGTTCATGCAGCCGGAGATGTTCAAGGCCAGCTCGCCGATATCGTGCAGATAGTCGAGGTCGTCGAAGCGCCGCTGGATGGCCTCCGCGATCGGAATCGACTTGGCGTTGGCCAGCGAACAGAAGTCGCCACCCGGGCAGCAGATGATGTCGGTGAGAAGCCCGATGTTGGGCGTCGCAATGCCCAGCCCCTTCAGTTGCTGCCACAGGGACAACAACTCGGATTGCTTGACGTCCGCGAAAATCAGGTTTTGCTCGTGCGACACCCGCAGATCACCGAAGCTGTAGCGGTCGGCCAGCGCAGCCACGGCGTCCAACTGGTCGGCCGTGGCATCGCCCGGGGGAATCCCGGTCTTCTTGAGCGACAACGTGACGATCGCGTAGCCGGCTACCTTGTGCGGATGCACGTTGCGCGTCACCCAGTTGGCAAAGCCTCGGTTGTCAGCCACGGCCGCGCGGTAGACGGAGTCATCGCTGGCCAGCGATTCGTAGGCGGGCGGGGTAAAGAAGCCTTCGAGTCGCGCGAATTCCGCGACGGGCACGGTGGCGGACCCACCCTGCAATTGCGTCCATTCGGACTCGACATCGGCGGTGAAGACCGCGGGCGTGCGCTCCTTCACCAGAATCTTGATGCGCGCCTTGTACTTGTTGTCGCGACGGCCGAAGCGGTTGTACACGCGCAGGATGGCGTCGAGATAGTTGAGGATCTCGGCACGTGGCAGGAAGTTGCGGATCACGTGACCGACGATGGGTGTGCGGCCGAGCCCGCCGCCCACGGCCACGCGGAAGCCGATCTCGCCATCCGCATTGCGGACGAGTTGCAAGCCGATGTCGTGCACCAGGATCGCCGCGCGATCTTGCGTGGCGCCCGTCACCGCGATCTTGAATTTGCGGGGCAGGTACGCGAATTCCGGGTGCAACGTCGACCACTGGCGGATCAGCTCGGTGTAAGGACGTGGATCGACCGATTCATCGCCGGCCACGCCTGCGAAATGATCGGTCGTGGTGTTGCGGATGCAATTGCCCGACGTCTGGATGGCATGCATCTCAACCCGGGCCAGTTCCGCCAGGATGTCCGGCACCCGTTCGAGCGAGGGCCAGTTGTACTGGATGTTCTGGCGCGTCGTGAAGTGAGCGTAGCCGCGGTCGTAAGTGCGGGCGATATGCGCCAGCGCACGCAGCTGCCGCGTCGACAACTGGCCGTAGGGGATCGCCACCCGCAGCATCGGCGCGTGCTTCTGGATGTAGAGGCCGTTCTGCAGCCGCAACGGACGGAATTCGTCTTCCGTGA
>JBBQEY010000347.1:0-2733 GCA_038321425.1 Burkholderiales bacterium
ATACATCGTGCGGCCGTCGGGGCTGAAGGCGAGGCCATTGCTGATCATCATGGCGTCGAGTACACGAGTGATCGAATGATCGGCATCCATGCGCCACAGGGCGGCGTTGCTGGCATCGCGCTTCTCGTTCATCGCGCCGGCGAAGAAGCGGCCCTGCCGGTCGCAGCGGCCGTCGTTGAAGCGATGCGTTGCGGGATCGTAGGGCGCCGCGGCGATCCGCTGTTCGAGCGTGCCGTCGGTGCGGGCCAGCCAGATGCCATCGCGCAACGCGACCACGAAGCCACCGCGTTCGCGCAACGCGAAGCAGCCGATTGCTGCCGGCATTGGCATGACGTTGTTGTGGCCGGTGGCAGGGTCGAAGCGATTGAGTGCGGGTGCGTTGATGTCCACCCAGTAGAGGACTTGCTCGGCGTGCGACCAGACGGGACCTTCGCCCAGGCTGGCGCGCACGTCGAGCACGCAGGTGAAGGGCGACGTCATTTCAGTACGCGCCCTGTGCCTTCGGCGCGGTGACGGCAAGACCCTTCAACTTGCCCAGCCATTCCTGCGCGCGGCCCACCATCAGGCCCATGTCGGAGGCCACGGCTACCCACGTGTAGCCGTGCTCGAGAAACTTGCCGACCATCTCCGGGTTGGGGCCGACGATGCCGCAGGGCTTGCCGAGCTTCTTGCATAGTTGCGCCGCATGCTTCAGTTGCGCCTGCACGTCGGCGTGCGCGATGTCGCCCAGGAAGCCCATCGACGCGGACAGGTCGCCCGGCCCGATAAAGATCGAATCCACACCTGGCACGGCGGCGATCTGCGGCAGTTGCTCCAACGCGGACAGCGTCTCGATTTGCACGGTCACGCAGATCTCGTCGCCGGCCGTCTTGAGATAGTTGGGAATGGTCGCGTAGCGGCTGGCGCGATGCATGGCGGCCACACCGCGAATGCCCTCCGGCGGATAGCGTGTGTACGAAACGGCGCACCGCGCCTCGTCGGCGTTCTGCACGAACGGCATCATCACGTTCTGCGCGCCGCCATCCAGCGCACGCTTGACCATCACCATGTCGTTCCACGGCAAGCGCACGACCGCCTGCGCGGGCGTGCCGGCCAGCGTGCGCAGGATCTCGATCATCTCCGGCGTGTCCACCGGCACGTGCTCCATGTCCACGACCAGGAAGTCGAAGCCGGCACAGCCCAAAGCCTCGGCGGTGGACGGCGCGCCGCTCATCAGCCACGTGCCGTACACGATGCGGCCTTCGCGCAACGCCTGCTTGAACGTGTTCTTCGGCATGTCCATGCGTCAATCCTCTAGAAAATGTCCGGTTCGGGCACGCGCTGCGCGGTGCCCGTTTCGAGAAAGTCGAAGTCGCATCCCGCATCGGCCTGCGTCACGTGCTGCTGATACAGCTTCGCGTAGCTGCGCTCGAACTTGAGTGGTGGCGGCGTCCAAGCGGCGCGGCGGCGCGTAAGTTCGGCGTCGGGGACGTCGAGGCGAATCCTCCGCTGCGGCACGTTCAGCGCGATCGTGTCGCCGGTTTGCACCAGCGCCAGCGGACCGCCGACCGCTGATTCCGGCGCCACATGCAGCACACAGGTGCCGTAGTGCGTGCCGCTCATCCGCGCATCGGAAACACGCACCATGTCGCGCACGCCCTGCTGCAGCAGCTTTTTCGGGATAGGCAGGTTGCCCCATTCCGGAAAGCCCGGGGCGCCCACAGGGCCTGCATTGCGCAGCACCAGCACGGTGTCCTTGGTGACATCCAGCGACGGGTCATCGATGCGCGCCGAGAGATCGGCGTGGTTGTCGAACACCAGCGCAGGACCGGCATGCGTGAGCAACTCAGGCGACGCGGCGGACGGCTTGATCACGCAGCCGGATGGCGCGAGATTGCCATGCAGTACGGCCAGCGTGCCGCGCGTGGAAGGGTCGCCGGTGACAGGATGGTCCAGCGGACGGATCACATCGTCGTTCCAGACTTTCGCGCCTGCAATGTTCTCGCCCAATGTCCTGCCGTTGGCGGTGCGTGCGCCAAGCTGCAGGTGCTGCGGCAAGCGCGACAGCAACGCGAGCAACCCGCCGGCGAACCAGAAGTCTTCCATCAGGCTGTCGCCGGAAGGAAAGAGATTGGCCAGCACGGGGACGTTGCGGCCGACGACATCCATCTCGTCCAGCGTAAGCGGAATGCCGGCGCGCCGCGCGATGGCAATGAGGTGCACGGCGGCGTTGGTGGAACCCCCCAGCGCCATATAGGTGACGAGCGCATTGGTGATCGAGTCGCGGGTGATGAGATCCGAGGGCTTGCGATCGGCCCACACCATCTCCACGGCCAGCACGCCACATTCGGCGGCCATCCGCGGATGCGCGGAATCAACGGCGGGGATGGACGACGCGCCCGGCAACGTGAAGCCCATCGCATCGGCGATCGACGTCATCGTCGACGCCGTGCCCATCGTATTGCACGTGCCATGGCTGCGCGTCATCCGGCCTTCGAGCTCGACCCAGTCCGCTGGCGTGATCTCACCCAGTCGCAGCTTGTCCCAGTACACCTTGGTATGCGTGCCCGCGCCGGTCTTCGTCCCATGCCACTGGCCATTCGACATCGGCCCCGCAGGACAGAAGACGGCGGGCAGGTCCATGCTGATCGCGCCCATCAGCAGGCCGGGCGTGGATTTGTCGCAGCCGCCCAGCAAAACGGCGCCGTCCACGGGATGCGAGCGCAGCAGCTCTTCGGTTTCCATCGCGAGGAA
>JBBQEY010000348.1:0-2681 GCA_038321425.1 Burkholderiales bacterium
CCCATGGCCGTCATCACCGCCAGCTATGCGCTGTTTCAGGCGGCCAACAACACCGCGGTCATGATTGAGGTGGGCGCGGACCAGCGCGGCGTCATTGCCGGCATGCTCAACCTGTCGCGGAATCTCGGCCTCATCACGGGCGCATCCGTGATGGGTGCCGTGTTCGCTGTCGCGGCGGGTGCGCGCGACCTGGCGGCGACCAACCCGGAGGCCGTTGCCACCGGCATGCGGGTCACGTTTGCCGTCGCGGCGGGGCTGGTGGTCATGGCGCTGGTGATCGCGCTGGGAAGCCGGGCGGTCGCCCGGCCCGACCGCCGCTCCGACGCATGGGCGGGAGGCGGTTCGCGGCCATGATGGGCCCGCCCGGTTCCGTATCGAGAACGGCTAGGACGCGCCCTTCTTGCCGGTGCCCGCGCTGCTCTTCTTCGACTCCTGCCGGCCAAGCTCCTCGGCGGTGAGCTTGACCTTTTTCACCTTTTCCGTCGGGACCTTCTCTTTCTTCACTTTCTCTTTCTTTACTTTTTCCTTCTTCACGACCGGCGCTGCCAACGCCTGCTTGGCGAGGTGCTTCGCCTGCTTTTCAGCGACGTCGAGAAGTTTCCTGGTTTTCTGGTGCTGCCGTCTTGCTTTGAGCATTGACGCGTGGGTCATCTTGGCCTCCGGTGGATGAAAGTTCGAATCTGGTTTCAGTGTGACCTGATTTTGCGTTCTTGGAAGGAAAAGGCTCAATGGCGCTGGGCCCCTTTTTACTGCCGCTTCGCCAGCGCCGCGGCGCCGGCGAACTTCGCATCGTGGCCCAGCGCTTCCTCGATGCGCAGCACTTCGTTCCACTTGGCCATCCGCTCGCTACGCGCGAACGAACCCACCTTCAACTGGCCGGCGTTCCAGCCCACGGCCATGTGGGCGATCGCCGTGTCCTCGGATTCGCCGGAACGCGCGGACACGATGGTACCGAAGCCCGCGGCCTTACCCGCATCCAGCGCCGCCTTGGTTTCCGTCAGCGTGCCGGCCTGGTTGACCTTGATCAGCACGGCGTTGCACGCGTCGTCGAGCTTGGCGTCCGAGATGCGCGCGGCGTTCGTGGTCAGGTAGTCGTCGCCGATGATCTGCACGCGGTGGCCCGCGGCCCGGTTGAATTCGATCCATGCCACGCGATCGTCCTCGGCGAATGGATCTTCGATCGACACGATCGGATACTTGTCCATCCAGCGCAGCAACATCTCGGACATGCCGTCACGGTCCAGTTCGCGCTTGTCGAGCGCCAGCGTGTAGAGCCCGTCGCGGCCGAACTCGGAGGCCGCGATGTCGAGCGAGATGGCCGCGTCGCTGCCCGGATGACACCCTGCCCGCTCGATCGCGCGCACGGTCATCTCGAGCGCTTCCTCGTTGGACGCGAACTGCGGCCACCACCCGCCTTCATCGGCCACGCCGGCGAGCTTGCCCTCCTCCTGCATCAGGACGCCGGCGGCGCGATAGATTTCCGCGACCATCGTGATCGCGTCGTCGAAGGTCCACGCGCCGACGGGAATCACCATCAGGTCCTGGATGTCGATGCGGCGACCGGCATGGGCGCCACCGCCGAAGATCTGGATTTCCGGCAGCGGCAGCGTCACGGGGCCATCGTCGGCGAGGTACATCCACAGCGGCATGTCGTGCGCGTTGGCGGCGGCCTGCGCCACCGCCAGCGATATCGCGACGATCGCATTGCCCCCCATCTGCGCCTTGTTGGGCGTACCGTCCACCTCGATCAGCCGTGCATCGATGTCGGCCTGGTTCAGCGCGTCCATGCCGAAGATCGCGCGCGCCAGCGGCCCGCGGACGTTGGCCACTGCGGTGACGACATCGTAGCCGCCGAGGCGCGAGCCGCCATCGCGCAGGTCGATCGCCTCGCGTGAGCCGCGCGACGCGCCCGCGGGCGCAATCCCGCGTCCGATCACGCCGCTGGCAAGTCGCACCTCGGCTTCAACTGTGGGGCGGCCGCGCGAATCGAACACGCGCCGGCCGTGCACGCGATTGATGGTGGTGGGAGTCATGGCGACCACCTATGCACAAGTTGTTCCAGTGTGGCTGCGGGTTGCGCGAGATGTGCCCGCGCGAAGGCGCGGACCTCGTCCTTGGAGCGCGCATCCGTGATGTATTCGACCGGCGACTTGCCGTCGATGCGCGCCAGCATGAGCCCGGGCAGCAACGCTGCGGTGCGGGTGTCGAGGTCCGTCCACGGCTCCCAGGCCACGTGCGCGCGGTAGGCGTCGATCAGAAGACCTGCCATCACCGCGTAGCCCGCGCGCCCCTCCGGCCGCCACACGCCTTTCAGCAACAGGTGGTTGAGCACGAACGCCAGGTCGAAGGCCGGGTCCCCATACCACGCGCACTCGGCGTCGAGGATCACCGGCCCTTCCGTGCCGATGACAACGTTTTTGGGGCTGTAGTCGCCGTGCACCAGTACCCGTTTGGTCGCGGCCGTGGTGGCCACCAGCGCGTGCAGTTGCGGGGCCAGGTCCGGGTGCGCGCCGGCAGTGGTGACGAGATAGGGGTCGAGGCGGATGGCGTGGAACAGCGCGTCGTTGGGAAAGCGCGCCGCGATCGCCGGACGGTCCGCAGTGGCGGCATGGATCCGCCCCAGAATGGTCCCGACCGCGGCAGCCGTCTCGGGCCGGGCGGCACCTTCCACCAGCAACGCC
>JBBQEY010000349.1:0-2680 GCA_038321425.1 Burkholderiales bacterium
GTGCTGGAATCGCGCGCCACCACCGGCGCGACCGTGCTGGTGCCCTGAGTCAGCGTATCAGCCGCGGCGCGTTGCGGCGTTGAGCAGCGCGCGCGCGGCGTCGGGCAATTCGGATGCCGTCAGTCCGAGCGGGCCGATGCCTTGCGCCACCAAATAATCCGCCGCGGCGCCATGCAGGCACACGGCCAGTGGCATCGCTTCATGCGCCGGAATCCGCTGCGCGAGCAGCGCCCCCAGAAATCCGCACAGCACATCG
The DNA here is from genome assembly GCA_038321425.1 of Burkholderiales bacterium. Lineage (GTDB taxonomy): Bacteria > Pseudomonadota > Gammaproteobacteria > Burkholderiales > Casimicrobiaceae > VBCG01. The sequence continues at coordinate 257 of JBBQEY010000349.1, forward strand.
CCGCTGCCCGGCGTGGCCAATGCCGGACCGCCGCTGGCATTGATCGCCCACGTGGTGTCGCGATGGGCGATCACGCTGCCGACGCCTTTCAGCACGACGCTGGCCTGCAGCATGCGAGCCAGTTCGTGCGCGGCCGCGACGCGGTCACGCTGGACGTCCTCGGTCGAGATGCCGAGCACGCGCGCGGCCTCACCCGGATGCGGCGTGGCCAACGTGGGAGCGTCGCGCTGCGCAACCGTCGCCTGCAGCGCGCGATCGCGCGCCAGGATGTTGAGGGCATCGGCGTCGAGCGCGACCGGAATGGGCAGTGCCAAAGCGCGCGACAGCAACGAGTGCGCAGCCTCACTGGTGCCGAGGCCGGGCCCGATGATCAGCGCATCGGGGTTGGCATCGAGCACGACACCCGCGTGCCGCAGCATCAATTCGGGCATCCCCGTGTCGAGCTTGGGCGGATTGGGCATCAGGAAGCCCAGCCAGACCTTGCCGGCGCCGGTCCGCAATGCCGCGCGGCCCGCGAGGATCAGCGCGCCCCCCATGCCTTCGGTGCCACCTAGGATACCCAGTGTGCCGAACGTGCCCTTGTTGACGTTGCGGGTGCGTCGCCCCAGCACCTCAGGCAGCGTCGCGGCGACGCCGGACCACACCAGACACGCGCCATGCGATTGCGCGTCCACGTCAAGACCGAGCGTGTCGACGACGATAGTGCCGCACGCGTCGGGGCCGTCGCCGGTCAGCATGCCGGGCTTCTGCGCGATGCAGGCCAGCGTGGTGTGCGCGCGGATCACGGCGTCGAACGCATGCCCGGTCGCGGCACAGAGCCCGCTCGGAACATCGATCGCCAGGATCGGCGCGCCGCAGGCATTGGCCCACCCAATCAGCGCGGACCACGGCTCAGCAGGCGCGCGCGTCAGGCCCATTCCGAACAGTCCGTCGATCACCAGGGCCGGTGAACGCGGGCCCGGTGCCTTGACGGTGGACCCGCCGGCGGCAACAAAGGCCCGGTAAGCCGTGGCGGCGTCGGGGGGCAGGGAGGCTTCAACGCCGGGGAAAACAACCTCGACGTCGTTAAACCGGCGCCGCAGTTCGGTCGCCGCCACGAGGGCATCCCCGCCGTTGTTGCCGGGGCCGGCCAGCACCAGAACGGGGCCTGCCCGCGCCGCCAGCATGCGTTCGGCCAGGACGGCAACTGCGCGGCCGGCCCGGTCCATCAGGCCGGCCGTGGCGTTGGCGGTTTCCAGCAGGCGTACTTCGGCGACGGTCAGAATCGGCGCAAGGGGCGAGGTCATGCACCGATTATAGAGGTGGGGTCGGTGTCGCGGAGGCACGTGCCTGGACCTTGTCGGGGATTGAACCACGGGCTGCCCGGGCTGCCACGCTGTACGATTGCAATTCGGTGACACCATCGTACAATCTTCCACGGTGCCTCGATGGCGGTTTCCCCGTTCGTTGGTTTGCCCGCCGCGCCACCCTCCGCGCGGCCTCAGGAGGTTCAGATGAAGTTGATTCCCAAAGTTGTATTGACGCTCGTCACTGCCACGTTCGCGCTGGGCGCCTCGGCGCAGGAACTGACCGGCACGCTGAAGAAGATCAAGGACTCGGGTACGATCACGATCGGCCACCGCGATTCGTCGATTCCGTTTTCGTACTACGACGACAAGCAAGCGGTCATCGGTTATGCGATGGATATCTGCATGAAGGTCGTCGATGCGGTGAGAACGGAACTGAAGGCGCCTGGCATCAAGGTCGTGCTGAACCCCGTCACGTCGGCCACGCGCATCCCGCTGATGGCCAACGGCACGATCGACCTCGAGTGCGGCTCCACCACCAACAGCCTCGACCGCCAGAAGCAGGTGGCTTTCACGAACACGCACTTCGTGACCGCCAATCGGTTTGTCGCGAAGAAGGCCGACAACATCAAGACGCTGGCTGACCTGAAGGGCAAGACCGTCGTTTCCACCGCCGGCACCACGAACATCAAGTGGCTGACGGAAGAGAACGCGGCCAAGAGCCTCGGCATGAACATCCTGACCGGCAAGGATCACGCTGAATCGTTCCTGATGGTCGAGACGGGCCGCGCGTCGGCGTTTTTCATGGACGACATCCTGTTGGCCAGTCTCGTCGCCAGCTCGAAGGCGCCTGACGCCTATGTCGTCGGCGCGGAAGCGTACTCGATCGAACCCTACGGCATCATGATGCGCAAGGACGATCCGGCCTTCAAGAAGGTCGTCGACAATGCCACCGCCACGCTGTACAAGAGCGGCGCCATCGCGCCGATCTATGCCAAGTGGTTCCAGGGCAAGGTTCCGCCGAAGGACATCAACCTCGCGCTGGCACCGTCGCCGCAGCTGGCACGTGTCTTCGCCAATCCGACGGACAGCGGCGACCCGGCCGTCTACAAGTAGGCGAGGCTTCAGCTCGCAGGTT
>JBBQEY010000350.1:0-2675 GCA_038321425.1 Burkholderiales bacterium
AGCATAGGCCTCGCCAGTTTCGCCGGGACGGGCCGTGGACAGGATGCTGTCGAAGTCGCGATCGACGTACGTCGCGAAGCCCAGCGCCGCCACCACCGTGCCGGACGCATCGCGAACCGGCGTCTCCACCCATGCCAGCGGGCGGGCATTGCGAAACGGCTGCGCCGCAACCAGCTGCGTGTCCGTCGAAAACGGGCGGATGAACTGCGTGCGGCCGGCAAACACCTGCGCGAGTGCGGGCGCCGCTGTGCGCGGTTGCGCCTGCAGGCCGCAGAGCTCGGGCAACGTCGACGCGATTATGCGGCCATTGCGGTTCACCGCATTGACTGCGGCGACGCCATCATCGCGCACGATGCTGGCGAAGAGTTCGCGCCAGGCAACACCCTCGGGACTCCGGCAGAGTTCAGCCGCTGGCATCTGCGGATTGCGCCGCGCGAGATCGAGCGTCAGCGCGGTGACCTGCGAGTCGCGCGCCCAGCGCTCGGCGTCCGCGCGACGCTCCGCGATGAAGACCTCGAGTGACTTGGTCTTGGCTTCGAGCAGTGCCGGCAGGCCCTGTGCGCGCAGGTCGCGCAACGACTGCTCCACGGCGCGATGCATCCAGTAGGCCGCGCCTGCCACGACGGCACACAGCGCGAGGACAATGAGGCTTTGCCGGACCCGGCCCGCCACCCGGCGCGAACGCTCGCGGTTGACGACGTCGCCACCGCCGAGCGTGGGCATAACGGCGCGGGCAATTTCGGCGACGGGCAAGGATGGCGTGGCCATCGCGGCATGCTACGCGAAACCGGGTAACGACCGCCACCGCTCGGTCTGTAGGCGAGGCTTCAGCCTCGCAGGTTTGTCGCGCGCACTGTGCCTGCGAGGCTGAAGCCTCGCCTACATCGGTGCTCAGGCGGCAGGCGCCCGGCCGTACTTGTCGTCGAAGCGAACGATGTCGTCCTCCTCGAGGTAGTCGCCACACGCCACCTCGATGATCGCCAACACGTCCGTCGTGCGATTCTCGAGCCGGTGCTTCGTCTCCACCGGGATGAACGTCGACTCCCCGGCGGGCACGTCGAACTCGCGTTCGCCACGGGTGACGCGCGCGGTGCCGCGCACGACCACCCAGTGCTCCGTGCGCTGGTGATGCAACTGCAGCGATAGCGATGCGCCGGGCTTCACCTCGATGCGCTTGATCTTGAAGCCAGGCCCACCTTCCAGCACCGTGTACGTGCCCCAGGGCCGCGAAACTGTCTTGTGGATCTTGTACGACTCGTGGCCGCGCGCTTTCAATTCGCCGACTACTTCCTTCACGCGTTGCAACTGATCGCGATGCGCGATCAACAGTGCATCGGTTGTGTCGATGATCACCAGGTTCTCGATGCCGATGGTGGCCACCACGCGATCTTCCGCGTGCACGAAGGTGCCGTGCGTGTCGATGGCCACGCGCTCGCCGCTACCGCGGTTGCCGTGCACATCGGCGTCCGACAATTCCGAGACGGCCTGCCACGACCCGACATCGCTCCAGTCAAACGTGCCGCGGATCACCGCCACCTGGCCATCCGCCGCTGCCTTCTCCATTACCGCATAATCGAGCGATAAATCAGGCGCCGCCGCGAAACTGCCGGCATCGATTTCCAGCATCGGTTCGTGCGCGTGGGTGGCCAGCGGCTGCCACACCGTGCGCGCGCAGGCGGCCACCGCCGGCGCGTACCGCTCGAACGCCGCCATGATCGCGCGCGGTGTGAACGCGAACATCCCTGCGTTCCATACGTAGTTGCCGGCCGCGAGATAGTCACGCGCCTTGGCCAGTGGCGGCTTCTCGACGATGCGCGCGGCGTCGAACGTGCGATCACCGTTCGCATCACCACACTCGATGTAGCCGAACCCGGTTTCGGGCAACGTCGGCGTGATGCCGAACGTTGCAAGGCGTCCGGCCCGCGCCTCGGTTGCGGCCAGTTCAACCGCCACCGCAAAGGCGGCCTGGTCGCGGATCAGGTGATCGGCAGCGAGCACCAGCATCACCGCGTCGTCGCCGTAGCGGGCGCGCACCAGCAGCGCCGCCACCGCGATGGCCGGCGCCGTGTTGCGTCCGAACGGTTCCAGCAGGTAGCAGGCGTCCTTCGGTTCCGCCGCGGCCAGCCCCGCATACACGTCCTTGGTGTGGAAGTAGTAGTCGCGGTTGGTGACGGTAACGAGGCCGCGCGTGTGGGGCAGCGTCACGGCGCGTTGCCCCGTCTTGCCGAGCAGCGTGTCGCCATCGGGCAGCGGCATGAAGGGCTTGGGCGCCGCCTCGCGCGATAGCGGCCACAGGCGCGTGCCCGCACCCCCGGACAGGATCACGGGGACGATCGGCGAGGCAGGGGAGGTGGGCATCGGGCGGGAGGCTGGTGGGATCCTTCAGCATTTTACAGGATGCGTCCCCGCGCCATGCTTGCCGGCCCGCGGTGACTCCACGGGGACTCCACGGTGACTCTGTAGGCGCGGCTTTAGCCGCGCACGCCACCCAATATTGATTCCACGCCCCATTGTCCCCATATCTCGTGTATCCAATCTCGTGTATCCAGGGGCATCACCGGCGTCCGCGCTGGTAGAATGGGCCTCTGTTTCGCGGTGCAAACAATCGCGCCGCACCTATCGAGCACCGGGGGTGATCTGGTTTCGACGGGGGTAGTGAAGCAGCTTGGGGCATG
>JBBQEY010000351.1:0-2591 GCA_038321425.1 Burkholderiales bacterium
CCGCCGGATTGAGCCCGAGATCCGAATCGCGGATCGCCTTCTCGACCGCCGGAATCATCTTCTTATCGAAGGGCTGCACGCCGATCGTGCGCGGGTCGGCGAGCGTCACCCGCGCGACCTGCGACAGCGGAACCGACGCGCCGTACGACTCGACGTGGAGATGATCGAGAAGGCCCGTGTGCGCGCGGCCGGTGCGCACCTTGGCGAGGTCGTGCTTCAGCGCCCCTGGAACGGAGATCGAGAACACCTTGAGCAGCATGTTCTGGTCGCGACACAGCGCAAGCGCCGTCGCGTCCATCACCTTGAGATTCTTGACGATCGCCTCGTCGAAGGTCAGCGTCTTGTAGCGCACCGCCGAAGTGTCCTTCATCGGGTCCGCCGTGTAGACGCCGTCGACCTTGGTGGCCTTCAGCACGATATCCACACCCATTTCGCGGCCACGCAATGCCGCCGCTGTATCTGTCGTGAAAAACGGATTGCCGGTGCCCGCCGCGAAGATGACGACGCGCCCTTCCTCGAGGTGGCGCAACGCACGGCCCCGGATGTAGGGCTCGGCCACCTGGTCGATCCGCAACGCCGATTGCACCCGCGATTCGACATCGGCACGGCGCAGCGCGTCCTGCAGCGCCAGCGCGTTCATGATCGTGGCCAGCATGCCCATGTAGTCGGCGGTGGCGCGATCCATGCCGGCCGCGCCCGGCGCCACGCCGCGGAAGATGTTGCCGCCGCCGATGACGATGGCGATCTCGACCCCGGCGCGCATCACGTCGCCGATCTCGGCCACGATGCGGTCGATGACTTCGCGCTTGATGCCGTACTGGTCGTCACCCATCAGGGCTTCGCCGGAAAGCTTGAGCAGAATGCGTCGATACGCGGGCGTGGCCGCCGCGTGGTCGGCGGACACCGGATCGAGCATGGCAGTGGAGGCGGCGTCGGGCGGATTCATGCGGGCTCCCTGATGGTGGTTCTTGCAGAGGCACAGACGGCGTAGCTACGGTGCTGCGCCGCACGCGCCGGATGGAAGGCCGGTACGCGCGGTTGGTGCAGAAGAATGCAGCTATGCCTTCGCCATCGCCGCCACTTCGGCCGCGAAATCGTCCTTCTTCTTCTCGATGCCTTCGCCGACCACGTAGAGCGCGAAGGACTGCACCGACGCGCTCTTCGACTGCAGGTACTTCTCCACCGTTTCGTCGGGGTTCTTGACGAAGGGCTGGCCCAGCAGCGTGACTTCGGCCAGGAACTTGTTGACGCGGCCTTCGACCATCTTGGCGACGATGTCCGCCGGCTTGCCACTCTCGGCGGCCTGCGCGGTGTAGATCGTGCGCTCCTTCTCGATGAGGTCAGGCGCCACTTCATTGCGCGAGACGGCCACCGGACGGATGGCGCCGGGCGCGGCACCTGCGGCCACGTGCATCGCGATGTCGCGGCCCACGGCGTCGTCGGTACCGTCGAATTCCACCGTGACGCCGATGCGGCCGCCGCCGTGCAGGTATTGTGCGATGCGACCGGTCGTCGCGAAGCGCTCGAAGCGGCGCAGCGAGATGTTCTCCCCCAGCTTCTGCACCAGCGCCTGGCGCACAGATTCCACCGTGCCGCCATCGAGCGGCAACGCGGCCAGCGCGGTGACATCGGCGGGCTTCTGCTGCGCGATGAGCTGCGCCAGCTTCTTCGCGAAGCTGATGAAGTCGTCGTTGCGCGACACGAAGTCCGTCTCGCAGTTGACTTCGATCATCGCGCCCGTCTTGGCATCCGGCGCGACGAACGCACCCACGATGCCCTCCGCGGCCACGCGGCCCGCGGCCTTGGAGGCCTTGGCGCCGCTCTTGATGCGCATCAGTTCCTCGGCCTTGACGAGGTCGCCTTCGGCTTCCGTCAGTGCCTTCTTGCATTCCATCATGCCCAGCCCGGTACGCTGGCGCAGTTCCATCACCATGCTTGCGGAGATGTCCGCCATGTTGCTGCTCCGTATTCGTTGTTCGGCGCACCGCGCCTGCCGTGAAGGCGGACGCGGTGGCTGCTAAGGGAAAGCCTAGACCTTGGCCTCTTCGGCGACTTCGACGAACTCGTCGCCCGATTGCACGATTTCCTGGATGACCGTGCTCTTGCCTTCGAGGATGGCGTCGGCCGCACCGCGTGCGTACAGGCGGATCGCGCGGCTCGAGTCGTCGTTGCCCGGGATCACGAACGCGATGCCCTCGGGCGAGTGATTGGTGTCCACGACGCCGATGATTGGGATGCCGAGCTTCTTGGCTTCGGTCACGGCAATCTTGTGGTAACCGACGTCGACGACGAACATCGCGTCAGGCAGCGCGACCATGTCCTTGATGCCGCCCAGGCTCTTGACCAGCTTGTCCTGCTCGCGCTTGTGCGACAGGGCTTCGCGCTTGGTCATGCGCTCGAGCGTGCCATCCACCGCCATCTGTTCCAGGTCCTTCAGGCGCTTGATCGATGCCTTGACGGTCTTGAAGTTGGTGAGCATGCCGCCCAGCCAGCGATGGTCGACGAAGGGCATGCCGGCGCGCTGCGCTTCCTCGGCCACGATTTCGCGGGCCTGGCGCTTGGTGCCGACAAAGAGGATGGTGCCGCGGTTG
>JBBQEY010000352.1:0-2583 GCA_038321425.1 Burkholderiales bacterium
GCCATGAACGAGCCCATGCCGAAACTCGCCAAGGGGGCGATCCACCAGAATCGCGGATGGACGAATACCGCACGCACGCCGGCGAATTGCACGCGCCAGCCGGTTTCCACCGCCGCCGGGCGAATATCGGGCACGCGCCACCAGATGCCGAGTGCCGCGAGCAGCGTCACGATGCCGAGGCCGACGAACACCCCACGCCAATGTGAAACCCGCAATGCGAATTCAAGCGGCACCGTGGCGACCAGTGCACCAACGCCGCCGGCCACCATGATCCAGCCCGAGTAGGAGGTCTGGCGATCCCGTGGATACCACGTCGCGATCGCCTTCAACGGCGCCATCAGGCATGCCGCCGAGCCCGCGCCGATGACCGCGCGCGCCACGGCGAGCCCGGTGCGCGATTCGGCCCACGCAAAGAGAAAAGCGCCACACGCCGCGAGCGTCAGCAGCACCGGCTCGACCCGGCGCGGGCCGAAGCGGTCGAGCAGGATGCCGACGGGAATCTGCATCGCGGCAAAGCCCAGGAAGTAGGCACTGGTGAGAAGACCGAGCGACGACGGGTCGAGCGACAGGTCGCGTACCAGCTCCGGCGAGATCACCGCATTGACGGTGCGATAGAGATACGACAGCAGGTACGCCGCGGCAAACGCGAAATAGATCGGCAGGAAACGCATGACGTCGTGAGTCAGGGGCGGACGATGGCGGACAAAAGGTTCATGGCGCGTCACGCGCGGGCGACCGGGAAAGCGATTATCGCCGATCCACAGCAACGGCTGTTCGTCGTTGGTATCGCCGCTCGCAGTGCCGGGGGTCATGAACGCATTTCCGCTTCAACGCGCTGCTCAAGCGCCGCTTTCCCCCCCGAGCGCCAGCGGTAGCGTAACGGCGATGACCACGCCCCCGGCATCGGTACGGTTGTCGGCGCGCACGGTTCCGCCGTGGAACTGCGCGATCACGCGCACGATGTGGAGGCCAAGGCCCAGGTGCGGCGTGTCGGCGTCGCCACCAGCCCGGACGGACACCATCGACTCGAACAGGCGCTCGCGCATGCCTTCCGGCAACCGCGGCCCGACGTTGGCCACGGCCAGTCGTACTGCATCGGCCGCGACCTCGAGACGCACGTCGATCCTTGCGCCAAGCGCGAACTCCACGGCATTGGCCACCAGCTTGTCGAGCATCTGCGCCATGAGATCCGGCGCGCCCTGGATCATGACGGGGGTGTCTACGCTGTCGAGATGAAGGTCCGCCTCCGGGTACGCGAGGCGATAACCGCCTACACAGCCTGCCACCACCGGCACGAGATCGAAACGCTCGCTCTCGACCTCGGACAAGCCCTGCTCGAGGCGAGCCGCCTCGGACATCCGCGTCAGGATCTGCGTGAGTCGCGCCAGTCCTTCCTGCGCGCGCGTCATGTAGATGCGTGCATCGTCGGGCAGCGGTGACGCGGCCAGATTGTCGAGTGAGGAGCGCACTACCGCCACCGGGGTGCGCAATTCGTGCGACAGGCGCGAGGCCATCTTCTCCTGATAGCTCGCGTAATCGGACAACCGCCCGAGCACGCTGGAAAAGCTCCGCGACAGGTCGCCGATCTCGTCGCCGGCACCGGAGCTCGCGAGTGGCGCGCGTACCCGGCCCTGCTCGTCGATGGCGCGCTCGGCATCGTCGCGCAGCCGGCGGATGCGCGATGACAGCCACGTTGCGTATCCCGTCAGCGCCAGCGATCCGATCAGAAGCACTGCCAGCACGATGTTGAACAGTCGCTCGAAGGCGCGATTGCGCTCGGCGAGCACCGCGTTGCCGGTCTCCTCCGCGATCACTACGCCGCGTACCTGGTCGCCCACCCAGATCGGATGCGCGGCGCTGACCACGGTGACGCGACCATCGGAGGTCGGCCGGCGGTCCGTCGTGAGAATGCCGGCCAGCGCGCCTTCGACGTCTCGGCCGCGCGGCGCACCCTGGGTCGCGGCATCGTCGCGAAAATCGTCGGTAGGCTGCTCCAGCACCAGCGCATAGAGCCGGCCCATCGTCGCATGGCCAATGCGTTGCCACCACGAGCTGCGCGGAGGTTCCTCGGGCACGGGCTTTAACGTCCCCGCGCGCGCCAGCACCGTGCCCCCGCGGTCGACCACCCAGATCCGTGCGGTGGTCCGCGACAGCCCCTCGATGATCTGCGCGATCTCCGGCGATGCCGAGGGCGGCAGCGAGGTACCGCCCTTGCTGCTGCCCTCGACGCGCTCGCGTGCGAACGACGCGATCGGATCTGCCGGTTGTGCGAAGAGCCGCGGCCGGTCGTGCAATGCGGTGGCCACGGCCTGCGCGGTGCCGGCCAGCGTGCGCTCCTGCGCATCGCGCAGCACGCGTTCCAGTTCGCGTACGTATTCCACGCCCAGCCAAGGCAATGCGAGAAAGACGGTCAGCACCAGCAGCAGCTGCGCGCGGATCGACAGCGCGATGCGGGCAGTCTTCATTCGCCCCAGCGATAGCCCATTCCGTACACCGTGGCGATGCGGTCGAAGCCGGGATCGAGTGCGATGAACTTGCGGCGGATGCGCTTCACATGCGATGTGATCGTGCTGTCGTCCACGA
>JBBQEY010000353.1:0-2552 GCA_038321425.1 Burkholderiales bacterium
CCGCAAACTGCCAGCGATTGCCGTCGGGCGCAAAACGCCCCGGCGCAGCGTTGGCATGTGGGGTCACTTCAGGCCCTGGTTCTTCGACTCAAGAGTCTTGATCAGGCCGTCGATCCCGCCGCTCTTGATCTGCCCGTTGAACTCGTCGCGATAGTTGGTGACGAGCGAAATGCCGCCGACGATCACGTCAGAGGCCTTCCAGCCGCTGGCGGTCTTGGTCAACCCATAGTCGATCTGCACGGGCACCTGCCCGGGCCGCACGACCTCGGAGCGAACGATGACGTCCGTGGCGGCCGGATCGCCGCGCAAGGGCTTGAAATCCATTACCTGGTCGCGGTACTGGCTCAGCGCGCCCGAATACGTGCGCACCAGCAGCGCGCGGAACTGGTCGATCAATTGCTTCTGCTGTTCCGGGGTAGCCTGCCGCCAGTTGCGGCCCATGGCGAGCGCCGTCATGCGATCGAAATCGAAGTTGGGCAGCAGCTTCGTCTCGATCACTTCGCGGATGCGCTGCTTGTCCCCCGCCTGCACCTTGGGATCGGTCCTGATAATCTGCTGCACTTCATTGGCGACGCGCTTGACCATCACATCCGGGGCCTCCTGGGCGAAGGCCATGGGCATCGCCAGCATCACGATCGTGAGCGCGGCCAGTCCGCGCCATGCGTTCAATAAAGCCTTCATTCGTCGTCCTTCAGTGGCGGTGGATTGCCATCATAGACAAGGTATTCGCGGCGCTGCAGATACGCGCGCCGGACGAACGTATACGGGTCGAGCGACGCTTCGCTGATCAGCGACGTGGTGCCGAGCGCCTGCGCGCGAATGTCAAGCCCGCCGAGGCCGTAGATCACGTTGCGAACGGCCACATCCGAGATCTCGGTGGTGGGCGACCACAGTACCCGCAACACGAAGCCCGTGCCGTCGCGGACGGTCGTAGGACCGAAGAACGGCACGAACAGGTAAGGACCCTGCGGGAAACCCCAGTAACCGAAGGTCTGGCCGAAATCCTCGTTGCCTCGCGGAATGCCCAGGTCGGACGCGATGTCGATCAATCCCAGGACGCCAGGCACAGAGTTGATCATGACGCGCGCCATGTCGTTGCCGGCCTTGTCGAGCTTGCCCTGCAGCAGGCCGTTCACGATCGAGAACAGGTCGTCGATGTTGTTGAAGTAGTTGTTGATGCCGGTGCGGATGATCGGCGGCACGTAGTCGACGTACGCCTGCGCGACGGGCTTGAACACGTACTTGTCGATCGGGTCGTTGATCGCGTACATCGCGCGGTTGACGGGCTCGAACGGATCGTCGGTGCGGCCGCCGCCAGTCGTGGCGCAGCCGGAGAGCGCGAGTGTCGCCACCACGCTGCCCAGTACCAGCAGGCGACGAAACGCCGGGAAAAAGTTCGGTTCCCACATTACTTGCCACCCCCTAGAGGTCCTTCGGAAGCCTTGTCGAACATGAACTGGCTGATCAGCTTTTCGAGCACCACGGCCGATTGCGTCTTGCCGATGCGCCCGCCGGACGCCAGCATCTGCGTGTCCCCGCCCGTTTCGAGCCCCATGTACACCTCGCCCAGCAAGCCGGAGGTCAGGATGGAGGCGATCGTGTCTTTCGAGAACTCGTAGCCGGTCTCGACGTTGATCGACACGATAGCCTCGTAAGTCTTGGGGTCGAGCCTGACGTTGGACACGCGGCCGACGACGACACCCGCTGCCTTGACCGGCGCGCGCAGCTTCAATCCGCCAATGTTGTCGAAACGCGCTTCGAGCTGGTAGGTGGGCGCGGCATTCAGCGTCGTCAGGTTGCCCACCTTCAGGGCCAGGACCACGATGGCGCCGAAGCCGATGGTGACGAATATGCCGACCCAGAGGTCGATGGTGGAGCGATTCATGGCAGGGCATCCCGGGGCGGCATCGATTACTCGCCGATGCCGCGGAACATGAAGACAGTGAGCACGAAGTCAAGCGCGAGGATCGCGAGCGAGCCGCCGACCACCGTGCGCGTGGTGGCCGACGAAACACCCTCGGCCGTGGGTTTGGCGTCGTAGCCTTCGAATACCGCGATGAGGCTGACCGCCACGCCGAACACGATGCTCTTGATGATGCCGTTGGTGACGTCCGGCCAGAAGTCGATGCCGGCCTGCATGTTGCCCCAGAACGTGCCGTTATCGACGCCGATCAGGCGCACCCCGACCAGGTACGCGCCAAACACCCCCATCACCGAGAATAGCGCCGCCAGCAGCGGCATCGAGATGACGCCGCCCCAGAAGCGCGGCGCGATGATGCGCGCCAGCGGATCCACCGCCATCATTTCCATCGCGGAAAGCTGTTCCGTGGTCTTCATGAGGCCGATCTCGGCCGTGATGGCGCTACCCGCGCGGCTCGCAAACAAAAGACCCCCCACGACGGGGCCAAGTTCCCGCACCAGCGACAACCCGACGAAGATTCCCAGTGAATCGCCGGCGCCGTAGCGGTTCAGCGTATCGAAGCCCTGCAGGCCGAGCACCATGCCGACGAAGAGCCCCGACACCATGATGACAACCAGCGACAGCACGCCGG
>JBBQEY010000354.1:0-2539 GCA_038321425.1 Burkholderiales bacterium
ACGCTTCCCCTCAGCCTTGACGCTGCTTGTGCTTGGGGTTGCGCTTGCAGATGATGCGAGTCACGCCCTGTCGCTTGACGACTTTGCAGTGCTCACAGATCGGCTTTACGCTGCTCCGAACTTTCACGGGTCACCTTGGCGAACACGCGCCAACGGAGTCTCCCGCACCGGATTACGCCGGCCGGCTGGACTCCCCATGCGTCCATCGCTCATGAAGCATCGCATTTCAGCGATTCCGCGCACGAGCGAAGCAAATGTGGCCAGCGGATTGGCCTAGAATCTCACCCGAAAACAGGCAAGACCCTCATCCTAGCGGACTTAGGCCGTCCCCGCAAGGGCGCTCGAGACCAGCTCCATGGCCGCCACCGGGTCGGTGGCTTCGGTCACCGCCCGTCCCAGTATCAGCCAGCGGGCGCCGGCATCGGCCGCCGCCTTCGGGGTCATGACCCGACGCTGATCGTGGACATCGCCCCCGGGCAGCCGGATGCCGGGAATGAGCAGGCCCAAGGTATCGCCGAAGGCCGCCCGGACCGCGGCCGCTTCGTGACCGGAGCAGACGATTCCGACGCCCCCGCCCCCGCGCACCAAACCGGCCAGCCGCATGACCTCGTCGATTACGTCGACATCTTTTCGCCCCCACGCCTGACCGACCCCGACCGCGTCCATGCTCGTCAGGATCGTGACTCCAAGAATGCCACACCCATCCGCGGCGCCGTCCGCCCCGGCCGCGCCCTCATTGGCGCCGTCGACGGCGGCCCGGATCATTGCCGATCCGCCGGCCGCGTGCACGGTCAAGAGCGATGCGCCATGGCGGGCCACGCTGCGAGCCGCGCCGCGAACCGTATTCGGGATGTCATGCAGCTTCAGGTCTACGAACACCGACTTCCCGGCGTCGCGCAGCCATGTCACCACGTCGGGGCCTTCGGCTGCAAACAGTTCGAGACCGACCTTGTAAAAGCTGCAGGAGCGACCGAGCCGGGTCACGATGGCCTGCGCCGCGCCGCGGTCGGAGACGTCAAGAGCGACGATCGGGGTGATCGTCGAACCGATGGTCGAGGCAGAAACGGATCTCACGAGGGCCACTCCAGTGTGCCGATGATCGATCGAAGGTCGCGAACGCCTTGCCGGTCCGCCCAGGCGGCCAGTTCACGCGCAATGCGTTCTGGCGCGCGAGGATCGCGCAGGGCGGCGGTCCCGACGCCTACCAACGACGCGCCGGCCAACAGATACTGCGCCGCGTCGTTCCCGGTACTGATGCCGCCGAGGCCGATGATGGGAACGCCGGGCAGTACCTGCCGCACCCGCCACGTCGCGAGCAGCCCCATGGGAAGCAGCGCCGGGCCGCTCACGCCGCCGGTGCCGAAGCCGATCTTGGGCTTCCGACGCTCGGCGTCAATCACCAATCCGGGCATGGTGTTGACCAGCGTCAGCCCGGTGGCGCCGTGCTCCATCGACACGCGCGCAGCATCGACCACGCCGGCGCCGAGTGATGGCGACAGTTTGACGAACAGCGGACGGGCCGTTCTTGCCCGCGCCGCACGCACCAACACCGCGAGCGCCACCGGGTCGGCACCGAACTCGAGGCCGCCCGCCTTCACGTTCGGGCAGCTCACGTTGAGTTCAAAGGCATCCACGCCAGGCATGTCGTCGAGACCACCGACGACAGTCTCGAAGTCCTCCACGCTATTGCCGACCACGTTCACGATGACGCGCGTGTTCGGGTGGGCGTGGTGCAACCACGGAAGATAGTCGGCCCGGACCGCGTCGAGACCCGGGTTGGCGAGGCCGATGGCGTTGATCATGCCACCGGCGAACTCGCTGACACGAAGCGGCGGTGCGCCGTGACGCGGAGCAACACTAACCGCCTTCGTGGCGATGGCGCCGATGGCCGAGAGGTCGAGGACCTCGTCGACTTCTTTGCCGAAGCCAGCGGTACCGGCGGCAAGGACGACGGGGTTTCGAAACGCCAGCCCCGCGACAATCCACTGGTGCTGGTCAGTTGCTGTTGCGGTCACGTGGTCACCGAGATCCGGCAGGCTTGGGAGGAAGACGCAGCTTGCGTACGCTGTCGGACCAGATGCGAAGCGCGTCAGCCCAATTGAAGATCAACAATTCGGGCGTACTGAGAAAGTCCGGACGACCGGCGGGATCCTCCCCGCGCAGTCGCGCGGCGACAGCGGAGTTGCCGAAGTCCAGGAGCACGTGACGCTGCCACGCGGCGGCACTATCCGGCACCAACAGCGCGGCCGCGTACCAGGCGTTGGGCACCAGCGGCGACGACGGCGACTCGCGCGCAATGCGCAAAAACAGGGTTTGGGCGAGTCGCGGCGCGCGCAGCGAGTCGCGGGCAATCTCGGCGGCGAGATAGAGCGATGCGCTCTCAGGATCCCCACGGCCGAGGAGCACGCGGAACAAGAGGACTCGCTCGGCCACCTCACGGGCGAACCGGGTGCGCCAGACCACGCTGTCCTGTCGCGCCACGAGCGTATCGAGTTCGCGCAGTGATGCGACGCGCTTGAGATCGATCAAGGCCAGACGC
>JBBQEY010000355.1:0-2527 GCA_038321425.1 Burkholderiales bacterium
CAGATCGCCGACCAGGCCGATATCGGTGATATCTAAGATCGATGCTTCGCCGTCTTAGTGAATGGGCATGATCCTTCCAGCGTCCTTGGTGCTTGACCAGATTGATTGGGATTTTGCGTTCTAGACAAGTGGCCACAACAACGAGAACCGAAATGAAAAAGCAGTCGGGTTTACTGGCATCAGGTGTGGCCTTGGCGTTGGCCATGTCCCAGCTCGCGACAGCTGCACCGAAATGGGTGTTGGCGGAGTCCAGTACGAAATCGGCCAAGCCATTCGAACGTGGCGCGATGGCCCGTGCCTACGTGCTCAAGTGGGGTGCGTATGTACAGGAGGTCTACAAAGTTCCGGTCGGCGTATGGGCCAAGCGGATGGTGCCGACGTTTGTCGGCGCCGATGCCAGCAATTTCCGGCGTGCCTTGCAGCGCAGCACCTATGAAGGCGCTTCAGCGGAGCTAAGCGGCGCCGGGAGAAAGCTCTCGGACGAACTCGTCATCGATACGATGGCCCGGGCCAGTCTGGCGCCGCCGGTGTCTCGTTCGCAGATCATAGCCGCGTCATTGGGGTCGGCCACGAGCGATCTGGTGTACACGCCGATTACGCCGTGCAGGATTCTGGATACGCGCACGGCGGGTGGTGCGATCGCCGGTGGTTTCGGCCGCGACTTCAATGCAGTGGTAGGCGCGGGCGGCAATTTCAGCAGCCAGGGCGGCAGCGCGACCGACTGCGGCGCCGTGGCGGCAGGGCAGGCGGCGGCGGTCATCAACGTCACTGCGGTGACGCCCGCGGGCGCGGGCTTCGCGACGGTGTATCCCTTCGGAACAACGCGCCCGCTGGCATCCAGCGTGAACTACACCGCGGGCGCGATCGTGAATAACACGGTGGTGACCAAGCTGCCGAATCCGCTGACGACCAGGGATTTCTCGATCTTCACCTTCGCCGCGTCCGATTTCGTGGCCGACATCGTGGGCTACTACGCGCCGCCGGTGGCGACCGCTCTCGAGTGCACGACCGTCAACGCAACTCAGACCAATGTAGCCGCCGGTGCCTATGTCGGTCTTCCCGTCATGACTTGCCCAACGAACAACTACACGTCCACTGGCCTGGGCATCAGTGCGGTCGAGAACGTCGTGCTCGCGGACACCTACCTTACTGGCAGCCAAGGGCAGATTTTCGTCAGGAGCCTGAGCGTCAACGCACAGAACGTGACGGGGAAACTTACCTGCTGCCGCGTGCCGGGCCGCTGACCCGTCCTGCCGCCGTCGCAAACGAAAAGAGCCGGGGGAACCCGGCTCTTTCTTTGCAGCGAAGCGGCTGACTTACAGCGCCGCCTGCAGCTCCGGCAGCAGCTTGAACAGATCGCCGACCAGGCCGATATCGGCGATCTCGAAGATCGGCGCTTCGCCGTCCTTGTTGATGGCGACGATCGTGCCGGCGTCCTTGATGCCGGTGAGATGCTGGATCGCGCCACTGATGCCGATCGCGATGTACAGCTCTGGGGCGATGATCTTGCCGGTCTGGCCGACCTGCATTTCGTTCGGCACGTAGCCAGCGTCCACCGCGGCGCGCGAGGCGCCGACGCCCGCACCGAGTTTGTCTGCGAGGTCGTAGATGATGCTGAAATTCTCGGCCGAACCCACGCCGCGTCCGCCGGACACCACGCGACGGGCGCTCTGCAGGTCCGGGCGGTCGGATTTGCCGGCAGCGAGGCCGATGTAGCGGGTATGCGCCGGCAGTGCGGCATCGACCGGGACCGCTTCAACGGCGGCGTTGCCGCCACCCGCGGCTTCTGGCCACGAGGCGGTGCGCACGGTGGCGACCACGACCCGGTCGGCCGCAGCTTCGACCGTGATGATGGCGTTGCCGGCGTAGATCGGGCGCTTGAAGGTGTGGCTGCCGTCCACGGCCATGATGTCGGAGACCTGCGACACGCCCAGCAGCGCAGCGACGCAGGGCATCAGATCTTTGCCGAAGGTGGTGCTGGGGCCGAACACATGGCTGTAGCCGGCTGCAACTTGCGCGATCTGCGGTGCCAGCACCTGAGCCATGGCGTTTGCATTAGCGGCATTTGTGACGGTCAGCACCTTCGACACGCCAGCGATCTGCGCGGCTTCAGCGGCGACGCCGGCCGGGTCCGCAGCCAGCACGATGATGTCGATGCTGTCGGGATTCAACGCCTTGGCGGCCGAGACGCATTTCGCGGTGGAGGCATTGAGTTTGCCGTCGAGATGTTCGGCGACGATGAGGACTGTGGACATTTCGGTTTCCTCGTAGGGCGGGTCTTGTACCCGCCATTGCGGAATTTCGGATTGCGATGGATGCGGATCGGAGCGGTTTCGATCATCGCGCCCCGCATCGGATGGAGCGGTTTCGATCATCGCACCCCGCATCGGATCGAAGCGGTTTTGATATGGCACCCCGCATCGGATCGGTTGCGATGGCGGGTGCAAGACCCGCCCTACAACAAGCCTTTTGCCTTGAGAGCGGCGACCAGTTCGGCCGCGTCCTTCACCATCACGCCCTTGCTGCG
>JBBQEY010000356.1:0-2525 GCA_038321425.1 Burkholderiales bacterium
TGGCGGATGCGCGCTGCCCATCGTCCGGCTTACCCGAAAACGTTTGTCGCTCGGAAACGGGGCACGCGTGTCGGGGGCCGTGACCCGGCATCGCCCCGTTGCCAGGTTCGCGACGACGCGCTGGCCACGTCGAGACATCGCCAGGTCTCGCTGCCGCTGGCACACCTTTGACCGAGCGATCGAGCCAGAGATGCAACAGCGTGCGGCGCGACGCGCCTAGAGAATAATCGTCGCATCCGCTGCGCGCGTAGCGGTGCCACCCGGCAAACCGTCGTCACCGTCGCACGCACCGAAGCGCGGCGCGTTACGCGCGAACTGCGGGCGCCAATGCGTGCGCGGTGCGCTTGGCATAACGGCTACATAACGGCTACGTGGACCTCAAAAAAGCAAAAGCGGTTGCGCCGAAACGACGCAACCCCTTGAATTTGCTGGCTCCCCGACCTGGGCTCGAACCAGGGACCTGCGGATTAACAGTCCGTCGCTCTACCAACTGAGCTATCAGGGAATCGACAGGGCACCGTAACCGGCGTCCCACCAAAGCCTGCGATTGTAACGTTTTTCGACCCCCTCGGTCAAACCCGCCCTCGCGGTCCCCCGAAGCCCCGGATACTTCGCCGGGATGGTCGGATTCCGACCGCGGGATCACGTTCTGCAGCACTGCCGCCCCTAAATCGGCCAGCCGCTCGCTTCTCGTTCTCTCTCCCATTTATGAATCCGTCGAATCGCGTCCAAGCGACCAGTTAAAGTAGCGCCTTCGCGATCGTCCGCAATCCCCATCCCGCAATGAAACACGAGGTCGACTCTCCCTACGCTGCGCTGCGTCTGCTCAACACGCTGGCGCTGATGGCAGTCGGCAGCTGCGGCATGTACGTGGTAGTAGTCGTGCTGCCGGCCGTGCAGGCCGAGTTTGGCGTCGCCCGTGCTGACGCTTCCCTGCCTTACACACTTACGATGATCGGCTTCGGCATCGGCGGCGTGCTGATGGGACGTCTCGCGGATCGCTTCGGCGTCATGGTGCCATTGCTGGTCGGCGCGGCCAGCCTGGGTGTTGGCTTCATCGCGGCCAGCATGGCGACCAGCATCTGGATGTTTGCGCTGGTGCATGGCGTCGTGATCGGGGGCCTCGGTGCGGCGTCAACATTTGCACCGCTGATCGCGGACACCTCGCTGTGGTTCAACCGGCGCCGCGGCATTGCGGTGGCGGTGTGCGCCAGCGGCAACTACCTGGCGGGAACGATCTGGCCGCCCATCGTGCAGCATTTCACCGCAACGATGGGCTGGCGCACTACGTACTGGTGGCTGGGGGTGTTCTGCTTCGTCACGATGTCGTTGCTGGCGCTGCGGATGCGCCGCCGCCCGCCGGTGGTCGCACCGGGCGCGGCGGGCGCGGTCGCGGCAACGGCGTCGAACCGCCCCTTCGGCATGACACCACGCGCTGCACAGGCGTGGCTTTGCGTCGCGGGGTTGTCCTGCTGTGTGGCGATGGCGATGCCGCAGGTCCACATCGTGGCGTTATGCGCGGACTTGGGCTTCGGCACCGCGCGCGGCGCGCAGATGCTTTCGCTGATGCTGGGCTTCGGCATTGTCAGCCGCCTGCTCTTCGGCCTGATCTGCGATCGTATCGGCGGGTTGCGCACGCTCCTGCTGGCGGCCGGTTTGCAGACGGTCGCGTTGTTGCTGTTCCTGCCGTTCGACGGCCTCGTGTCGCTCTACATCGTGTCGGCGCTCTTCGGCCTGTTCCAGGGCGGCATCGTGCCGGCGTACGCAATCATCGTGCGCGAGCACTTCTCGCCGAAGGAAGCAGGCGCGCGCGTGGGCACCGTGCTGATGTTCACGATGCTGGGCATGGCGCTGGGCGGATGGATGTCGGGCAAGATCTACGATCTCACCGGCTCCTACGATGCCGCCTTTTTGAACGGCATCGCGTGGAACCTCGTGACCGTCGGGATTGCGATCCTGCTGCTCCGGCGGGTGATGCGGCCTCCCGCCGGTACGCGGCTCGCCGGGGCCGCCGCTTAGCAAAGTTCCCACCGGCTGATAGTGCCGACGGTTTTTCTGGCCGTCGCCATCGGCTGCGCGAACATCACCGGCAAGCTGCAATCGCGGGTGTTAGCGCCCCACCCCAGCCAGCACGTCGGCCTTGAGGAAGCGCTCGACGACGAACATGAAGGCGATCGACGGGATCAGCAGCAGCAGCGCAGTAATCGACGCGATCTGGTAGTTGCCGCCCATGCTGGCATTGAACATCAGCAACGGCAGCGTGGTCACGTCGGGCACGCCGACGAAATAGGTGCCGGTGAATTCGTCCAGCGACTCCAAGAAGACGAAAATGGCGCTGGCGATGAGGCCGGGCGCGGCCAATGGCAGCGTCACCGTGCGGAAGCACATCCATGGCGACGCGCCCATGTTGCGCGAGGCCTCCTCCAGCGTGATGTCCACCGCGGCGAAGGCCGCCGATGCGATCCATACCGCCAGCACCAACCCGTGCGCGACGTGGACCAGCACGACGCCGATGATCGTGCCGT
>JBBQEY010000357.1:0-2502 GCA_038321425.1 Burkholderiales bacterium
GTCCGATCGTGGCGGCAGTCCCCAGATCTATCGGCTGAACCTCGGCAACAACGCGGTGGAACGCCTGACCTTCGAGGGCTCGTACAACGTGTCGCCGCGTCCGTTTCCGGATGGCAAGGGCTTCGTCTTCGTGCGCCGCGATGGCGGTCGCTTTCAAATTGCTACGCAGGATTACGCGACGAAGCAGATGCAGGTTCTCACTGCGGGCCCGGGTGACGAAAGCCCCAGCATTGCGCCGAATGGCAAGCTGATCCTCTACGCAAATGAGGTTGGGGGGCGTGGTATATTGGCCGCGGTATCAAGCGACGGTCGCGTCAAGCAGCGGCTGGTTGCGCCGGCCGCCGATGTGCGCGAACCCGCGTGGGGTCCTTTCGCTCGACCATGAGCCCCTTCGATGACGCTCACGGTTCCCACTCCCTCTCTCCCGTTCGTGCCCGCCGTTCACCCGGCGTCGCGCATTCGGAACATGTTTCTCCCGGCGATGGCGCCCTGCGCGTCCGCGTCCCAATCCAGGCAGGAGGCCCCATGAAAAAAATCGCCATTGCGGCAATGTTCGCCATCGTTCTCGCCGGTTGCAGCACGAACCCCACGACAGCACCTGTTGAAGACAAATCAGCCGCGACTGACCCCGCGGCAGCCGCTGCTGCTGCGGGTACCAGCACACGGCCGGCCCCATCGGGCGGCGTCAGCGGTTCCACTACCGGTGCAGCCACAGCCACGGGTGCCGCGGCGCTCAAGGATCCGAACAACATCCTGTCGAAGCGCAACATCTACTTCGAGTTCGACAGCTTCGTCGTCTCCGACCAGTTCAAACCGCTGGTCGAGGCCCATGCGCGCTATCTCGTGGCCAACCGCAATGCGCGCGTCACGCTGCAAGGCCACGGCGACGAGCGCGGCGCGCGCGAGTACAACATCGCGCTGGGCCAGCGTCGTGCCGATGCCGTCAAGCGGATGATGGCGTTGCTAGGCGCGCAGGAAATCCAGATCGAGACGGTCAGCTTCGGCGAGGAAAAGCCGCGCAACCTCGGTCACGACGAAACGGCGTGGACGGAAAACCGCCGCGTCGACATCGTCCACGCTGGCGAATGATCCGCAAGGGTCCCGGCATGCGCGCCCGCTTGTGGTGGATGGCACTTGCGTTCGCGCTGGCGGCGCATGGTGCGCAAGCCGGCCTCTTCGACGATGACGAGGCGCGCACGCGCATCACGCAGACCAACGAGCGACTCGAGGCGTTGCAGCGGGACCTCGATGCCCGGCTGCTGGCCCTCGATCAACAGATCAAGGGGCTGGGGCTGGTGGAACTTTTCAACCAGGTCGAGTCCATCAAGGCTGATATCGCGCGCATTCGCGGCCAGATTGAGGTACTCACGCACGAACTGACGGAATCGCAGAAGCGCCAGCGCGATCTCTACGTCGATCTCGATTCACGGATGCGCAAGCTCGAAGCTGGTCCGGGGACCAGTGTACCGGCGCCCGTCGTCGAGGGCCCGGCACCGGTGGGCGGCTTGGCCGCGAACGCCGGCGTCATGCCGCCGGTACCGACGACGTTGGCGGGCGCGCCTGTTGCGGCGGGCACACCGCCGGCACCCGCACCGGCCGTCGCGGGCAATCCCGCGTTGGCAGTGTCGGTGGCGCCGCCACCGGCTAGCGAACAACGGCTATACGACGGCGCGCTCGACCAGTTCAAGCGTGGCGACTATCCCGGGTCGATTGCCAGCTTCGGCAGCTTCGTGAAGACGTATCCCCGCAGCCCGCTGGCCGCATCCGCGCAGTATTGGGTAGGCAATGCACAGTTCGCGCGCAAGGACTACCGTGCGGCGATCGCATCGCAGCGCACGTTACTGCAATCGTGGCCCGACAGCACGAAGGTGCCGGATGCATTGCTCAACATCGCGTCGGCGCAGTCCGAGTTGGGCGACAGTGCCACCGCGCGCCGCACGCTGGAGGAGCTGATCGCCAAATTCCCGCAGTCCGAGTCCGCGGGCAAGGCCCGGCAGCGCCTGGGCATCCGGTAGGTGAATCTGGATGGAGGCCTGTTCGGGTGAAATCCTGACTTGGCGAATTCCCGGTCTCGATGAATTCCGGTCTTGGTGAATTCGTGCCTTGGTGAACTCCTGTTTTGGTAAATGCCTGTAGGCGAGGCTTCAGCCTCGCAGGTACGATCGCCGCATCATCCTCGCGAGGCTGAAGCCTCGCCTACACAAATTTCCGCATGACATGGTGACCGCCGCGCGTACACCAGCATCGGCGCAGGATTCCTCGATGCCTGTCCTTCGCACCTTCGCCGAACGCATCGTCGCGTGGCAACGCGCGCATGGGCGCCACGACCTGCCGTGGCAGAACACGCGCGACCCCTATCGTATCTGGCTGTCGGAGATCATGCTGCAGCAAACGCAGGTCACGGCGGTCATCCCGTACTACACGCGCTTCCTCGCCGCCTTCCCTGATGTGGGCGCACTGGCGCACGCGCCGCTCGACCGCGTGCTGGAACTCTGGAGCGGC
>JBBQEY010000358.1:0-2472 GCA_038321425.1 Burkholderiales bacterium
GCGTGCTGCGGCCAAGTCCCTGCCACCACCGCGCGGCTGCTCGCCCGAGGATCAGGTGCGCCGCCTCACCTGCGCGCTGTGCCGGCGGGAGGCGAAGGGCTTCGGCTACATCCACGAGATGCGGCTGGGCGAGTTTCCGCATCATCGCTTCTGCTCGATGCGGTGCTGCGACGCGGGCGGCGCGTTGGCCCGCAGGTCCAACGGCGTGATCGACAAAACGCAGATGGAGGAGCGCGCCATGAAGGACGCGCGCCGGCCGCTGGCCGAGGTGCTGGTGGAGATGAACCTCATGGCGCCGTTCCACGACCGGAGTGCCACGGAGATCGACCGCATCATCGAGGCCTGCGTCGACGGCTTCCAGGCATCGATGCAGCGCCAGGCCGCCGAGCGGGATCCGCTCGACGACCCGATTCCTTTTAGCTGAGGGAGCATTGCCATGAGCACCGGTGAAATCTGGCGCGATGTTCCCAGCCTGCCTGGCGTGCTGGCCAGTAGCGAGGGGCGCGTGATGATCACGCCCTATCGCGGCCCCATGCCGAACGACGGGGATCGCCCCTATGGCGGCACGCCGACCTTTGGGGTGTGGAACAAGCAGGACGCGCGCTTCGTCACCACCGTCGGTGATCGCACATGGAAGGTGGCACGGCTCATCGCCGAAGCCTTCCACGGACCGCCGCCATTCGACGGCGCCGTCGTGATGCATCTCGACGAAAACGCGGTGAACAACCGCGCCAGCAATCTGCGCTGGGGAACGCAGAAGGAGAACCTCAACGCACTTGGCTTTCTCAACTACTGCCGTTCGCGGACTGGCGACGATAGCCCGTCGGTGAAGGGGCGGCGGAAGGCCAGCGCCCCATGATCCTCGACCTCAACCATCAATCCGGCCTGGTCTATGGGCGCGCCGCGCATAGCGTGGCCGACACCACCGCGCACATCAATGCACATGTCGATGCCGCGTTGGTGGCCCGCAACCGGCAGCAGCTACCGCGGAACTATCTCGGCGGCAGCCGCGTCGGCGAAGCCTGCGCCCGCAAGTTGGTCTACGAGGTAGCCCATGCGCCCAAGGATGTGGGCCGCGACTTCGACGGTGGCATCCTCCGCGTCTTCGATGCTGGGCACCAGTTCGAGACGTTGTCCATCCGCTGGCTCCGTCAGGCCGGGTTCGACCTGCGTGACCGCGGCGCCGATGGCGAGCAGTTTGGCTTTGCCGCTGCTGGCGGAAAGCTGCGTGGCCATGCCGATGGCGTCATTGTCGCCGGCCCCGATGTCGGAATCCGCTGGCCGTCGCTCTGGGAGCACAAGGCTTTGGGCCAGAAGTCGTGGAACGACCTGGTCAAGCACGGCCTGCGTCAGTCCAAGCCAATCTACTTCGCGCAGGTACAGCTCTACATGGCCTACCTCGAGCTCGAGGTGGCGCTGCTCACCGCACTGAACCGCGACACGCTGGCGCTGCACCACGAGGCGGTGCCCTTCGACGCCGTCGAGGCGCAGCGCCTGTCCGATCGCGCCGTCGACATTCTGCGCGCTGCTGAAGCTGGCGACCTGCCGCCGCGCATCGCCGCGCACGCCGATTTCTATCTCTGCCGCTTCTGTCCTTACGCGGCCCGCTGCTGGGAGAGCAATGCATGACGATGAATGGCCACCAAAGCATTCCTTCTGCCTATGAGCTGAAGCGGCTCGTGGCGCTGAACAAACCACCATTCTGGCGATCAGACCTGATCGCTCAGCTCCCGACGGCACCAATCTATGTCTTTCCTGACTACGATATTTTCGACAGCGAGGACGTCGCACGCCTCTCGCGCAGCGTAGCGGACGGCAATCTGCGGCTTCCGCACAGTGAAGTTATCTACGAGGTCGTCGACAGCAAGTACCAGCGGTCGAGCCTTATCTACGCCGCCGAGAGGGACCACGTCATTCACGCGTTCCTCTTCGCCCGGATCGGCCAACATGGGCAGTGGACGGACACGCTCTGCTACGCGCGGCACAAGCGTGATGGCTCCGGGAGTTGCGCGGTGAACCCGAAGGCTCCTGAACTGAAGGAGGCAGACGCTTTCATGCTCCTGCATGGGACGATGCTTCGCGCGACAGCGATGATCATGAGCAATGCGTGCACCCACGAGGCGCATATTTCGCGTCTGCGCCGATCGATGCTCGCCAAGCATGGGGTCAGCGGCTGGAGCTATCGGGTCGCCACGATCGACATTGCCACCATCCGCGCCTTGGCGGAATCGGCAGGTGGCACGCACGCCTCCCCGCGCTGGCACATCCGTCGCGGGCACTGGCGCACGCTGAGCAATGGGCAGCGGGTTTTTGTGCGGGAATGTGCGGTGGGCGACCAAGCCCGCGGCGGCGTCATCAAGGATTACCGCATCGAGCTTGGGAGCGCCGCATGAGAAGCGACATCACGCCCTCTGACACACAGCACCGTGCCATTGCTGCGATCCGCGCCTGGTACGAGCAGGACACTGAGAA
>JBBQEY010000359.1:0-2470 GCA_038321425.1 Burkholderiales bacterium
GGCCGGAATCTGCGGCACAAAATCGGTGAACGCATGATCGCCGCCACCGCGCACGTACTGGAAGGCGCCGCCGTAGAAGGCCACCGCTTCGCGATAATCGAGGACATCGTCACCGGACTCCACCAGCAGCAGGTAGCGCCCCGGCCGGGTGATCGCCGCCACGCGCATCGCGGCCAGTTCGTCGAAGTGGGCTCCAGTCACCTCGAACTCGGTGCCCGTGTACATGTTGGTTTGCACGCCCCGCCATGCCTCAAGGCTGGCAAAGGGGCGAACCGAAGGATTGACCAGCACGGCGCGCGCACCGAAGCGTTCGGCCAGGTGCGTCGCATAGAAGCCGCCAAGCGAGCTGCCGATGAACGTCAGTTGCGCGGGCTCCGCGTGTGCGTCGACCCATGCGGCCACGCCACTCACGGCCGCCGCCGGACTGAACCCGAGGTCAGGCACATGCAGTTGCGGACGCCGCGACTCGGGCAACTGCGCCACGGCTGCCTTGAATTGCACTGCCTTCACGCTGGCGGGTGAAGAGCGAAACCCGTGGAGGTAGACGATGGTGTTCACGTCGCGAGGCGCGCCAGCAGCTTCCCATGCACGCCGCCGAAGCCGCCGTTGCTCATCACCAGTACATGATCGCCGCTGCGGGCGTCGGCCGCCACGCTCGCGACCAGCGCGTCGAGGTCCTCGAAGACCCGTGCCTTCGGTCCGAGCGGCGCCATCGCGCCCGCCACGTCCCAATCGAGATGGGCGGCGTAGCAGTACACCTGGTCGGCGCCAGCCAGGCTGCCGGGCAGCGCGTCCTTCACCGCACCCATCTTCATCGTGTTCGAGCGCGGCTCCAGCACTGCCAGCACGCGCGCGCCGTCCACCTTGCGCCGCAAGCCGTCCAGCGTAACGGCAATCGCCGTCGGGTGGTGGGCGAAATCGTCGTACACCGTCACGCCGCGCACCATCCCCACCACTTCGAGGCGGCGCTTCACGCCACGGAACGCGCGCAGCGCGTCGAGGCCATGCGCGATCGGCACGCCAACGTGGCGCGCGGCGGCAAGGGCTGCCAGCGCATTCAACTGGCTGTGGCGGCCCGCCTGTCCGAACTGCAACGTGCCCTGCGGCGCGCCGCCCCGCAGGATGGCGCCATCGCCGGCAATCGTCCAATCGGGTCCGGTGCCTGGCACGTCGGCGAAACCGAAGCGCTCCACCTCGCTCCAGCAGCCGCGCGCCAGCACGCGCGCGAGGTTCGGGTCGCCGCCGTTGACGACGAGCCGTCCCGATCCCGGCACCATCCGCACCAGGTGATGGAACTGCGTCTCGATGGCCGCGAGGTCCGGGAAGATGTCAGCGTGGTCGTACTCGAGGTTGTTGAGGATCGCCGTGCGCGGACGGTAGTGCACGAACTTCGAACGCTTGTCGAAAAATGCAGTGTCGTATTCATCGGCCTCGATCACGAAGAACGCGCTGTCGGTCAGCCGCGCGGAGACCGGAAAGTCGAGCGGCACCCCGCCGATCAGGAACCCGGGATCGAGCCCGGCGTGATCGAGGATGACCGAAAGCATCGCCGACGTGGACGTCTTGCCGTGCGTCCCGGCCACGGCCAGGACCCAGCGCTCGGCCAGCACGTTCTCGTAGAGCCATTGCGGGCCGGAAATATACGGCCGCCCGGTATCGAGGATGGCCTCCATCAGCGGATTGCCACGCGACACGACGTTGCCGATCACGAAGACCTCGGCGTCGCGGGCGACGCCCCGCAACTGCGCCAGGTCGAAGCCCTCGGTCAGCGCGATGCCCTGGGCCACCAGTTGCGTGGACATCGGTGGATACACGTTGGCGTCGCAGCCGGTGACGGTGTGCCCCGCCGTGCGGGCGATGGCAGCGACGCCGCCCATGAAGGTGCCGCAGATGCCGAGGATGTGCAGGTGCATGGTGGCGAACGTTACGCAGGAACGGGGGCCGGCGCCACGACGGCGTGCCGGCGCCACCCACGGACGAACCACGCGTAGGTGATGACGTTGCCGGTCATGACGATCGCGAAGGCCGCGCGCAGCGCGCCGGCCGGATCGAGCCCGAACCACGCGCGGGCGGCGTCGACCACCACGCCAATGCCCCACTGCGTGATGAAGCTGCCGGCAAACATCAGCAGGTTGAGCGCGGTGTTGGTTCGTCCCGCGAGATCGCGGCCGAAGCCCTCGTTGAGCGTGGTGAAGGCCAGCACATTGACGGCCGCCCCCAGCCCGTACAGCGACCACCACAGGTAGCTGCCGGGCGCGCCACTCCAGATGACGATCAGCGCGAGGGCACTGAGTGCGAATCCAGCGGCGAAGAGATGCCGCGCCTCGATCCCGCGGCGCGCCAGCGCCGAGCCGCAGAAGCCGAGCGCGACATAGCCCAGCATGATCACAAAATTCATTGCAAAGAGATGGTTGGCCGCGGTGGCGCGCGACGTGTGCTCCGCCTCCATCAACCATGGCACGGCCCACAG
>JBBQEY010000360.1:0-2463 GCA_038321425.1 Burkholderiales bacterium
AGCATCCTCCGCGGTGGTCTCGAATGGCCGCTGGGAAGTGTGCACGGACGAAGGCTTCGGCGGCGAGTGCCGCGTTCTGCGGAAGGGCAGCTACGATTCACTGCGAGGCATGGGTCTTGGCAATCGCGTCTCGTCCGTCCGACAGGTGAAGGGCGGGGACAAGTTCGTGTACGCGCCGCCGCCGTTGCCGGCTCCGACGTATGCCTACCGCGAACGTCCCAACGAACGCCTGTATCAGGCGCAGGTTACCTCGGCGCAGGCCGTCTTTGGGGCGCCGGAACAACGCTGCTGGGTTGAGCGCGAACAGGTGCAGTCGCAGAGCAACGTTAATGTCCCGGGCGCGATCATCGGCGGCATCCTCGGTGGGGTGCTGGGGCATCAGGTCGGCGGTGGACGTGGGCAGGACGTCGCCACGGGTCTCGGCGCTGTCGGCGGCGCGGTGGTCGGCTCCAATGTCGGCACCAATATTGGCAACGGTCGGAATTCCTATTCCAGAGACGTCCAGCGGTGCGAGGCAGTGCCGGCCGCAGCGGCACCTGCTTACTGGGACGTAAGCTACGTTTTCCGCGGCCAGCCGCATCGAGTCCAGCTTTCGACTTCGCCGGGCAGCACGATCACGGTGAATGGCAACGGCGAACCGCGCGGTTGATCGCTCGCTTCGGTTGGATGTTCGCGGCATCTGGCGCATCGCGCCGGATGCCGCGTTAACTTGTGCTGCGTCGTTGTGGGGCCTCTCAAGCTGACGCGCGTGCCACGCCGATGAAGTTCTTGCCGCGCACGCCGTCGAGCGCCTTGTGGATCATCGCGTCGGCCTCGGCCTTGTCCACGCCGTAACTCGCGAAATCGCTGCTCACCCCGACGCTGCCAAGGAAGTCTTCTAGCCGGGCAGGGGCATCACGCAGCGGGCCGTCAAAGATCTGCGCCAGCACCGCGTCGCGCTGCGGGTCGGCGCCGACGGCGCGGCGCAGTACCATCGGCAACGTGAACGAGCACGCGATGCCGTGCGGCAGGCCGTGGTTCAACGTCATGTCGTAGGAAATCGAATGCGCCAGCGCGGTCTTGGTGTTGGAGAATGCGAGGCCGGCCTTGAGCGCTGCCAGCGACATTCGCGAACGCAGGTCCGGATTCTTCAAGTCCTTCATCAGCAGCGGCAACGTGGCCAGCACGTCGCGCGCGGCCGCGATGGCCTGCGTGTCGGAAACGGGATTGGCGTTCACGTTCCAGATCGACTCCAGCGCGTGTGAGAGTGCATCGAGTCCCGACGCAAGCGTCGGTCCTGCGGGCAAGGAAAGTGTGAGCTCGGGGTCGATCAACGCGGCCTCGGGCCACGTTTCCTTCAGGTGCAGCGAATATTTCTTCTGCGCGCCCGGCGTGCGGTCCCACACTGTGGCCCAGGGCGTCACTTCACTGCCCGTGCCCGCCGTGGTGGGCACCGTGACCAGCGGCTTCACGCGCGTGGGCGCGAACGGCTTGCCGGTAGCCAGCAACGCGACCAGTTCGGCGAACTTGCCGCTGGGCGTGCCTACCATCAGGGCCTTTGCCGTGTCGAGCGCGCTGCCGCCACCGACGGCCAGCACCAGTTCGGCATCGGCGTACTGTGTCCAGAAGCGCTCGTACATGCCGGTCAGACTGGCGACATCAGGGTTCGGCACCGTATCGGGCTCGATGGCGACGAGGTTCTTCTCGAGCAAGTCGTGGATGCGCTTGGTGAGCCCGAACCCCGCAGCTTCGGGAAACGTGACCAGGACTGTCCGGCGGCCGTCCACCAGCGCCGGAAGCCGGGCCAGCGAACCAGCGCCGAAAGTGATCGCGACCGGGTTGTGATAGTTGGTGATCATGATGGGGCCCGCCAAGACGTATGAAGTTTCAGGCGATGGCCTTGGCGATGCGTGTGCGCAGCCAGGCTGATAACAGTTCGGAAATGATCACCACGATGACGATTGACAGCAGTATGGCGGCCACGTCCTTCGACGCTACGCGCTGCACGCTCTCCCGCAGGTACCAGCCCATGCCGCCGGCGCCGAAAAAGCCGACGACGGTCGCGGCGCGGAACACGACGTCCCACGTGTAGATCGAGATGCCGGTCCACGCCACGCGCACCTGCGGCAGCACCGCGTACACGAAGGTCTGCAGGTTGGTGGCGCCGGTGGAACGGATGGCTTCCACCTGCCCCGGCTTGATGGCCTCGATCGCCTCGGAAAAAAGCTTGCCCGAGAAGCCGATGCAGAAAAGCGTGAGTGCCAGCGCGCCCGGCAACATGCCGAAGCCCAAGATGGTCACCAGCAGGATCGTCCAGATCATCTCGTGCACCGAGCGGCACGTCATGATGATGAGGCGCGCGATCGGATAGACGAAGCGCCGTGACGGCGTCATGTTGTACGACGCGAACCACGCGAGCGGAATCGAGATCAGGATGCCGAGCACGGTGGCGAGGTACGACATCTGCAGCGTCTCCACCACCGA
>JBBQEY010000361.1:0-2412 GCA_038321425.1 Burkholderiales bacterium
CCGCACAACTCCCCGTCCCAAAGCCAGCGGCGATAGCTCGGGAGTCGCGGCACCCTCGAGCCGTCTGGAAGCGTGATGAGCGCGCCTTTCGGGTCGCGAACGACCATTGTCGAGATAAAGCCTTGAGGATCTTGCGCTATGGCGGCGAGTTGCTCACGCGTAGCCTCCGCGCCGCGGATGTTGTCAGGTGACCAGTCCCGCTCCAGGGCGGCCACGTAGCTGGCCAGGTGCTCGAGCGAAGGCGCTACGAGAGCCAGGCGAGAGGGCATGGTGGCTGGCGGCATCTAACAGACTGTTGAAATTCGAAACCGCTCGGTCAGGTCGCCGCATTGCTAGGGACCGACGCACAGGTTGGGAACCGCGAGTCGAGTGAACAAGTGGGGCGACGCAATTGCAGACGAAGGGTAATGTTCCAAGGCACTCTTGAACTCAGGGTGGTTGAAGGCATCACGGAAGTGGGCGACCGACTCCCACACGGCGTAGTTCAGGAATACGGAGCTCCCGCCAATTGCCTGGTGCAACTGAGTCGAGATGTAACCAGCTTGCTTTTTCATCCAGTTCGCATCGGCTTCCCAAGCCTTGAGCAAAGCTGGAATGTCTGTTTGGTCGACCCGAGATACATTCACCAGGATGACTGGGGAGACGTCGGTGACCAGTTGCTGGAAGATGGGCACATTTGAATCGAGCGGGCGAAGTTGAAGCATCGAGGACCGTTCGGAAAGAGCAATGAGGGTGAAGTTCTGAAGCGTGCCATTGCCGCAAGCGGCCTAACGATGCTGTAGTGCGTTGCCATGCTGCCCACATTCGTCATACGGATGCACTTTTGCGAAAAACAATAAGGCGAACAACTATTCCGACGGTGAGTACAACGCAAAGGGCAAAGGCACTTCCGAGTGTTGCGAGGATCGGCCACCAAGCGCTATCGATACTGTGGCCAGTGGTTGCCCAAAAATAGAGCGTTACCCCGGTCACGGCGACCAAGGCGAGTATCCCAACGGCAACGTTAAAGCGCTTCAATGCGATGACTCGTTCCGTGCGCGGCTGCGCACGCACGAAGAACCAAACTGCGGGAATCAGAAGAGTTGCAAGAAATACGGCAGCGATAATCATGTATATGCCCAACGCTCTATCGAGAACCCAATCGTGACGGACAATTCCGCGTCAAGCAATCACCACGGACCAACGGCAGTCCTGGCGTTCAATGACATACATGCGATGTCGCCGACCGCCCCGCCCCTTTACAAAACGAAGATATGAGCATATGCTCATAAACAACATGCCCACCCCCCGCCAACAATCCACCCCGCGCCAGCCCTCAAAGCAGACGCCGGCAACCGCCCCCACCGACGACCTCGACCGCGTCTTCGCCGCCGTCGCCCGCTATTTCAGCATCCTGTCGGATCCCACGCGCCTGCGCATCCTGCACAGCATTTGTCAGGACGAGCGCTCGGTCTCGGCCATCGTCGCGGAAACCGGCGCCACGCAAACCAATGTCTCGCGCCACCTGGCGTTGATGCACAGCGTGGGCGTGGTCAGCCGAAGGCGTGAGGGCAACGCGGTGTACTACCAGGTGAACGATCCGGAGTTCGTCGCGATCTGCCGCACGGTGTGCGTGCAGATCGCCAGTCGCATTGATGAGCAGAAGCCGCTCAAGAAGGACCTTTTGCATTTTGCGGCCCAGCACTGACGCGGTTACAGCGTCGCGGGCTTGGACGGAGCCACAGCGATGTCGCAAGGCAAGGTCACGCCGGGTCGTATCCGGCTGGCACCGGAACACCATCTGACCACGCCGCCTGATGCGGCGCGGCGCAGTTTTCTGCGTCGTGCGGCAACGGCTGGTGCTGGCCTGCTGGCAGCAACAGCAGCCACGCGTGCGGTGGCCGACGAAGGCCATGAGAAGAACTTGCCTCCCAACGTCCCGGCGTGGACGCGGGCGCTGGGCGCCCCGATCCTGGCGTCGCCGTACGGCGCTCCTTCGCCGTTCGAGGCGAATGTCAAACGCCGCGAAAGCCCCGGCCTCACGCGCACGCCGCATTCGTCGGTGTCCTTCACGCCGTTGCAGAATCTCTTCGGCATCATCACGCCGTCGGGACTCCACTTCGAGCGCCACCATGCGGGGATGCCGGAGATCGATCCGCACCAGCACCGGCTGATGATCCACGGGATGGTGGCGCATCCGCGGCTCTACACGATGGACGACATCGTCCGCTTCCCCTCGGTGTCGCGCGTGCACTTCATCGAGTGCGGCGCCAACACCGGCATGGAATGGGGCAACGTTGCGGTGCCCACCGTGCAATACACCCACGGCATGCTGTCGTGCAGCGAGTGGACCGGTGTGCCGCTGGCTACGTTGCTCGACGAGGCCGGCGTGGATCGCCGCAAGGCGAAGTTCGTGCTGGCCGAAGGCGCTGA
>JBBQEY010000362.1:0-2379 GCA_038321425.1 Burkholderiales bacterium
TGCTCGGCGCGAAGGCCTTCGCGGCGGGCTTCGGCAGTGCGCAGCTCCGCCTGGACAGCCTCGAAGGCCAGCTGCAGCGCCGCCACGTCGGCGGTATGGCGATCCTTGGCGCGCACGGCCTCCTGTTGCTTCGCGTACCACATGAGGTGCTGCGATTGCTTCAACCGGGCTTCGAAGTCGCGGTACTGGGTGGCGACCTCGGCCTGCCCTTCGAGGCGTGTCAACTGGTTACCGAGTTCGAGCCGGATGTCCTCCACGCGCGACAGGTTCTCGCGGGTGTCGGCCAGTCGGCCTTCGGTTTCGCGGCGGCGTTCCTTGTACTTCGATACGCCCGCGGCTTCCTCGAGGAAGATCCGCAGTTCCTCGGGCTTGGCTTCGATCACGCGCGAGATCATGCCCTGCTCGATGATCGCGTAGGCGCGGGGCCC
The DNA here is from genome assembly GCA_038321425.1 of Burkholderiales bacterium. Lineage (GTDB taxonomy): Bacteria > Pseudomonadota > Gammaproteobacteria > Burkholderiales > Casimicrobiaceae > VBCG01. The sequence goes on from JBBQEY010000362.1 coordinate 429, forward strand.
GAGACCGGTGCCAAGGAAGAGATCGTGGATGTCCCGGCGCCGCACCGGAATGTTGTTGATGTAGTACGTCGAGTCGCCGTCGCGCGTCAGCACGCGCTTGATGGAGATCTCCGCGTACTGGCCCCATTGGCCGCCGATCCGGCCGGCCGAATTGTCGAAATGCAGTTCCACCGACGCGCGGCCCACGGGCTTGCGTTCACCCGCGCCGTTGAAGATGACGTCCTGCATCGATTCGCCACGCAACGCCGACGCTTTCGACTCGCCCAGCACCCAGCGCACCGCATCAATCACATTGGATTTGCCGCAACCGTTCGGGCCGACGATGCCTACCAGCTGGCCGGGCGTGGCAATGGCGGTGGGGTCGACAAACGACTTGAAGCCGGCAAGCTTGATTTCTTTAAGGCGCAAGGGAGGTGTCGCGGGCAGTTGAGCGGTCAATGCAACGGCGGCGGCAGGCGAATTACCCTGCGGACGCGGTGGCGGGAAATGGCCGCCGCACAGCGTGGCGACCGGCCCGAATTATAGCGGATTGGCCGTGGGCCGCCGGCCGGGCATTCAGCGGGCAGCGAGCGCAACGACGCGCGGCGGGAGGCGGCCTTCTTCGACCGCGTGGCAGGCCACCTCGGCGCCGCCGGCAGGCCGCAGGACCGGGTTCTCTTCGCGGCATCGATCATTGGCCCAGGGGCAACGGGGATGAAAGGTACAGCCCGAGGGCGGGTCGAGCGGATTGGGAACTTCACCGGCAACGGCGGTCCGCGACGCCCCGGTCATGGCAAGGTCCGGCACCGCGTCGAGCAGCATGCGGGTGTACGGATGCCGCGGCGTGCCAAAGAGTTCGCGCGTGGGGGCGAGCTCCACGATACGTCCCAAGTACATCACGCCGACACGGTCCGCGATGTGATGCACGACGGCAAGATTGTGCGAGATGAAAAGATACGTGAGGCCCAGCCGGCGCTGCAGCTCGCGCATCAGGTTCAGCACCTGCGCCTGCACCGAGACGTCCAGCGCCGAAGTCGGTTCGTCGCAAACGAGAAATGACGGATTGGTCGACAGCGCGCGTGCGATCGAAATCCGCTGGCGCTGCCCGCCCGAGAACTGGTGCGGATACTTGGTGCCGTCGGCCGCGGCGAGTCCCACCTGCTCCAGCAATGCGGCCACGCGCGCGGCCGCGTCGGCGCGGGACAGGTCCGGGCTGTGCAGGCGCAATGGTTCGGCCACGATGTCGGCCACACGCCAGCGGGGATTGAGGCTGGCGTACGGGTCCTGGAAGATCATCTGCATGCCGCGCCGCGTGCGGCGCAACGCGGCCTCGTCACGGCTGGCGCCTTCGCCGGCGATCGTGACGCCTTCGTACGCGATGGTGCCGCGCGTGGGTGCGTACAGGCCGACGATCAGGCGTGCCACCGTCGACTTGCCGCAACCCGATTCGCCGACGAGACCGAGCGTCTCACCCTTGCGGATCGTGAGGTCGACGCCATCGACAGCCTTCAGGATCACACGGCCCTTGCGTTCGAGCACGCGATTGAGCCAGGGCGGCGACACGTCGAACACCCGCGCTACCCCGGACATCCGCAGCAGGTCGTCCGTCATGCCATCGCTCCGGTCGTCGCGGCCACGGGCATTTCAAGCAACCAGCAGGCAGCGCGGGAGGCGCCAGCCGGGAACAGTTCCGGACGTTCCTCGCGGCAGCGCGCGAACACCTGTGGACACCGCGGATGAAACGCGCAGCCCGTGGGCAACGCCGTCAGTCGCGGCATGCTGCCATCGATCTGCGTCAGCCGTTCGCGGTCGTCGACGATCGACGGAATCGACCCCATCAGGCCCACCGTGTACGGGTGTTGCGGACGATGGATCACGTCGGCCACCGGACCGATCTCCACGATGCGCCCGGCATACATCACGGCCACACGATCGGCCGTCTCGGCGATGACGCCCATGTCGTGCGTCACCA
>JBBQEY010000363.1:0-2297 GCA_038321425.1 Burkholderiales bacterium
GGAAATGCCACCACGTGGTCGATCGCAAGCCGGATGCCGATCTTCTCGCCGATCGCGTGGTTGTGATGCGACGGCACCAGTGACAGCAGCCGCGTGCCTGACGCCAGCCGCAGCGTGTAGAGGAAGTCGGCCCCGCGGAAGGCCTTGGCCACGACATCCGCCTGCCACGGGCTGGCATCGTCGTGGATGATGTCGTCGGGCCGCAGCAGCAGGTCGACGGCACTTCCAGCGGCGACCGGCACCGGCCAATCGCCCTCCAGTTGTCCCAGTTCGGTCTGCATGTATCCATCGGCCGCGGCCACGCCGCGCAGGAAGACGCCCTGCCCGACGAAGTCGGCGACAAACCGTGTGCTCGGCCGGTGATACAGGTTGTAGGCCGAATCCCATTGCTCGATCGTACCGTCCTTCATGATGCCGATTTCGTCCGCGAGCGTGAAGGCTTCGTGCTGGTCGTGCGTCACCAGGATGGCGGTGGTGCCCGCGGTCTTCAGGATGTCGCGTACCTCGAGCGATAGCCGGTCGCGCAGGTCGACGTCAAGATTGGAAAACGGCTCGTCGAGCAATAGCAGGTCGGGTGCCGGCGCCAGCGCGCGCGCGAGCGCCACGCGCTGCTGCTGGCCGCCGGAGAGTTCGTGCGGATACACCGCAGCCACGCCGGCTAAACCGACCAGTTCCAGCATTGCGACCGTGCGGCGCGCGGCGTCAGCGGCCGGCATGCGGGTCAAGCCGAACGCGACATTACGCGCGACATCGAGATGCGGAAACAACGCGTAGTCCTGGAACACCATGCCCACGCCGCGATGCTCCGGCGGAATCTGCAGTCCCGGACGCGAAACGACGCGATCCGAAAGCGCGATCTCGCCGCCCTGAACGGGTTCGAAGCCGGCAAGGCAGCGCAGCACGGTGGTCTTGCCGCAACCGGAGGGCCCCAGCAGGCAGCCGATGCGGCCTGGCTCCAGATGAAAACTCATGCCCCGCACGACGCGATGATCGCCGTAGGCGTGGTCCAGGGCGCGAACGCTGACGGAGGCAGGCATGACGTCGAGTGTACGGCGGTTGTGCTAGCCTTGGTCCGGCGTCCTGGACGCGCGCACCGTCGCACCCGCGCCACCGCCGCGGCGGCCGAGGGACTTCAACTTCCCGGCCATCTCGCTGCCCAAGTCGATCTGCGGATTGGACGGCGGCGCGTAGCCCGCGCCCTTCTCGCGCGCATCGACCCGCACCTGCGCCGTGGCAAACGCGGCTTCGAACGTGTCGTCGCGGGCGAGACCCTGCTGGAAAAAGGCCTCGCCAAAGAACGTGGCGTCACTACGGTCGTCACAGCCGAAGGACACGCGGTCCGCCTGCGATGCCGTAATGATCAGCGTGTGCTCGTTCTTCAGCGGCGCGATGTAGCCACCCGAGTAGCACGACGACACAACGACGATCCGCCACTTGATGCCGGCATCGTCCAGCAGCTGCTTCAAGCCCCCCGGTGTCAGTTCCAGCAGCGAGAGCGGCGGTTGCCATGCCGCCAGCCGATGGTCGGACCTACCGTGGCTCGCGAGGTAGACCATCACCACGTCGTCCTCGGGGTCGATGACGCTGCCGATCTCGTTGAGCGACTCGCGGAGGTTGGTCATTGTGGCAAACGGCGCGGTGATCAGCGTCTGCGGGTTGTTGATCAGCAGCAACGAGCGGCCCGTGGTGCCCCAGCGCGCATCCATCACCCGTTGTGCCGCGTCGACGTCCTTGCGAAACACATCTTCGCGCCCATACGGCGCAAAGCCGACGAAGTAGAGATCGGTGCGACCCGGACGCTCCTCCTGCAGGCTGTCCAGCGCATGGTTGAGCACGAAGCTCTGCGTGGCAAGCACGGCTTCACTGCCGGCATTGAGGCCGCCGTCCGCCACTGAACCTGCGCTTTCCTGCCACCACGGCGCATTGGGGAAGAGCAGATTCGCGAACCAGATGGGCGACGCCAGCAGCAATCCGGCCCCGATCGCGCGTAGCCATGGATACATGGGCGGTGGCGCAAACGCGACAGCCACGCAGCGGATCAGCACCATGACGATCCACAGGATGACGGCGTTCTCGAATATCGATGCGATCGCCAACCCGGCCGGATTGGTGGCCACGATGATCAGCATGTAGTGCAACACCTGCACGACCGGCAACGACGCCAGCACCAGCACGGGGATGGCGAGCGCCAGGTCCCGCTGCCGGTTGATCAGTGAAATGATGGCGGACGTGAAGAGCAGCAGCGCGGCGGCGTAGAGCTCGGAACCCGCGCCGAACAGCGAGAACATCCGCGGTTC
>JBBQEY010000364.1:0-2274 GCA_038321425.1 Burkholderiales bacterium
CAGCGCAACGCCCGGACGGCTCATCGCCACTGGCAGCAGTGTCTCGGGGATGCCCAGTCCGACGTAGAACCAGGGCGCCTGCGCCAACCACGCCAGCAACCCCAACACGACCAGCGAAAGCAATGCCGACCACACGATGCGTTTGACCACATGCAGGCGCTTGTAGTGGCCGAGTTCGTGGGCCAGCACGGCTTCGATCTCGTCCGGCGTCAATCGCGACAGCAACGTGTCGAAGAACACGATGCGCTTCGCCCGGCCGAAGCCGGTGAAGTACGCGTTGCCGTGGCCGGAGCGCTTCGATCCATCCATCACGAAGAGTCCGGCGCTGCGAAACCCGCAGCGCGCAAGCAGGGCCTCGATGCGTTCCCGCGCCGGGCTTTCGCCAAGCGGCGAGAACGTGTTGAACATCGGCGCGATCACCAACGGATAGAGCACCAGCACCAGCAGCTGGAACCCCATCCAGGCGGCCCACGCCATCAGCCACCAGGCAGCACCCGCTGCGCCCATCAGCCACAGCACCAGCACCAGCAGCGGTACGCCCAGCACCAGCGCCAAGGCGGTGCCCTTGCCGAGGTCGGCCAGCCACAGTCGCAGTGTGACGCGATTGAAGCCGAAGCGTTCCTCGATCCGGAACGTGTGCCACCACGAGAAGGGCAGTCCGACGGCCGCGTAGATCAACCCGGCCACGCCGAACATCGCCACGTCGCGCCAGAGCGGGTTGAGTGGCAATGTCTCCGTCCACGCCACGATGGCGGCGAGCCCGCCCCCTAGCGTAAGCGCCAGCAACAGCAACGCGTCGACGATGGTGTGCAGCATCGCCTGCCGCTGTTTGGCGACCGTGTAATCGGCCGCCTTGGCATGCGCAGAAAGCGTGAGCCGTCCCGCGAAGGCGGCCGGGACCTGATCGCGATGGCGCCGCACGTGCGCGATCTGGCGGCGGGCAAGCCACAGCCGCACCGCCAGCGAAGCGGCAAGTGCGAAGGCGAACACTAGGGTGGTGGCAGCAGCGGTCACGACGAAGGAAGAAGCAGGCATGCGACAATCCAACGCCAATTCTACGCCAAGCTCTCATGCCCCAAGACGCGCAACGCCTCATCTGGATCGACATGGAAATGACCGGGTTGAAACCCGAGCAGGACCGGATCATCGAAGTGGCGCTGGTCGTCACCGACGCCAATCTCGTCACCGTGGCCGAGGCTCCGGTCTGGGTCGTGCATCAAGCCGATGCCGTCCTGGACGGCATGGACGCCTGGAACCAGGGTACCCACGGCCGCTCGGGCCTCGTCGCGAAGGTCAAGGCCGCGAGCGCGGACGACGCGAGCATCGAGGCGCAGGCATTGGCCTTCCTCGCCGAACATGTGCCGGCCAAGGCGTCACCGATGTGTGGCAATTCGATCTGCCAGGACCGCCGCTTCCTGGCGCGCTGGATGCCTGCGCTCGAAGACTGGTTCCACTACCGCAATCTCGACGTGTCGACGCTGAAGGAACTGTGCCGGCGCTGGAAGCCCGAGCTGATGAAGGGCATCCCGAAGGAAGGCAAGCACGAGGCGCTGGCCGATGTCTACGAGTCGATCGAGGAATTGAAGTACTACCGCGAGCATTTCATCCGCGCGTGATGCGCGACCGGCGATGATCGGCGCTCCGGCAATGAATTTCTGCAGCCAGTGCGGTTCCGCCCGCATCGAGACACGCATTCCTGAAGGCGATTCGCTGCCGCGTTTCGTGTGCGCCGATTGCGCGACCATCCACTACCAGAACCCCAAGGTCGTCGTGGGTTGCCTGCCGGAGTGGAACGGCCAGGTGCTCCTGTGCCGTCGCGCCATCGAGCCGCGTCTCGGGCTGTGGACGCTGCCGGCGGGCTTCCTCGAGAACGGGGAAACCGTGACCGCAGGTGCCGCCCGCGAGACACTGGAGGAAGCGGGTGCCCGGGTCGTGGTGGGCGATCTCTACACGCTGATCAGCCTGCCGCAGATCCATCAGGTGTACATGATGTTCCGCGCCCGTCTTCTCGATGCCGATTTCGCCGCTGGCCCCGAAAGCCTCGAAGTGGCGTTGTTCGATGAGGCCGACATCCCGTGGGAGACGCTGGCCTTCCGGACGATCACGCGCACGCTGCGCAACTATTTCCTCGACCGCAAGCACGGCGCGCTGCCGCTGCGCATTTCGTCGCTGGAGCGGCGCCCACCGTTGCCGCCTGACCTCCGCGGTGCGGGCTGACGGCCGGACTTCGGTGCCAGCCGGGGAAACTCGGTAAACTCGGGCCTCGGTGGGGAC
>JBBQEY010000365.1:0-2264 GCA_038321425.1 Burkholderiales bacterium
GCCAGCTGGATACCGATCGAGGCGTTGCTCATTGCGTCGATCGGCACTACGCCGGGAAAGTGGCTCTTCGGCGTGTTCCTGCAGTTCTCGATCTCCGACGCCTATGCGCGGCGAGACACCCGTGCGCAGCTCGATCGCGCGCTGCGCCGGTCGTTCCGCGTGTGGTGGGAGGGCATCGGCTGCGGGTTTCCGCTGCTGGCACCCGTGCTGATCGCCGTTGCCTACGAAAAGCTCGCGCAGAACCAGGAGACCGATTGGGACTTCGCGCAGGACGTGCTGGTCACGCACGGCCCCGCCGGCGTACTCAACACCGTCACGGGCGTATGCGGTCTGGCGGCGATGCTGTGGCTCTACGGCGTGGCCTGGCACCAGCCGATGGCCGACTCCATCGCCTGGGCGCGCACGACGATTGCTGAAGCCATTCCTTCCCCTAGTGCCTTTACCGGCGGGTTCGCGGGTGGCGCGGGGCGCATCTCGGGCCTGCCACAGCCGCCGCCGTCGACGCCGGCACCCGTGGTGCGCGCCAGCACGCCTGCATCGACGCTTCCAGCCACTGTGGCGCCGGGACCGGCACCGCGCGTGGAGGACAATGCCCCGCTCGACCGCGATGTCGCGACAATGTTCGCGGAGCGCCGTGCCAAGGTGGCGGTGGTCAGTGCCGAAGGGCCGCGGATGTTGCGCGCCGGCAACTGGCGGCGCGCGGCCGAATTGTGCAAGGCCTGGACCGAGCTCGAGCTCGCCAATGCCGAATCCTATCGATGTCTGGGCCAGGCGCTGCAGGCACAGGGCTATCACCAGGAAGCGATCGCCGCTTTCCGCAAAGCCAAGCAATACGACCCGGGCGACCGGACACTCGATGCCGCCATCGATCGCTCGCAGAAGGGGATTGTCGCCGACTTCATCAACCGCTACCGGCGCTGAGCACGGCGATTCGCCTGCGCGCCAAGCCCTAGCGCCGGCGCATCAAAAACCAGAAACTTCCGTCGGCTTCACCATGCTCGACCAGCTCGTTGCCGGTCTGCTTCGCAAAGGCCTGGAAGTCACGGACGCTGGCGGGATCAGTGGCGAGGATGCGCACCACTTCGCCGGACGTCATGCCGTTGAGTGTTTTCTTCGTGCGCAGAATGGGCAGCGGACAGTTGAGTCCGCGCGCGTCGACTTCGTGGTTGTGTTGCAGCATGGCGCGATTATACCAAGCGGGCGTATTCAACTTTGCCTGGTAAAAAACGGGGCTGCCATCGGCCACCGCACGACGCCTTGGCGCTTCAGCGGGTGCGAATCCGCTCCACCAGCGACGTGGTCGACCGGTCGAATGCGAACGGCACCGCGACGAAGCGGCCACCGCCGGCAATCACCTCGGGCGCACCGGCCGTGGTGGCGGCCGAATAGTCGCCACCCTTGACAAGGATGTCCGGCATCGCCGCCACGATCAGGTCGCGCGGCGTATCGTCGTCGAAGGGCACGACCAGATCCACGGCCGCCAGCGCGGCCAACACGGCCATCCGGTCGTCCAGCGGATTGAGCGGGCGGTCCGTCCCCTTGTCGAGCCGCTTGACGGAGGCATCGCTGTTGACCGCCACGACCAATGACGCGCCCAGCGCCCGCGCGGCCTCGAGATATGCGACATGGCCGCGATGCAAAAGGTCGAATACACCATTGGTCATCACCAGCGGACGCGGCAACAACGCGATGCGCGCCAGCGCGTCGGCACGCGTGGCGATGTGGCTCTCGTAATGCGGGGAATTCACGGCACGCGAGCCCGCTAGCCGCGGTAATCGAAGACCTTGACGACGCGTGCGACGCCTTCGGTGGTGGCGGCGATTTCACCGGCGGCGGTGCCTTCCTGCCGACTGACGATGCCCATCAGGTAGACCACGGCGCGTTCGGTGACGACCTTGACGGCATTCGGCGGAAACTTGTTGGCCTCGACGAAACGTGCCTTCACCTTGGTGGTGATGAAGGAATCGTTGGTGCGGGCGGAGAGATCGGAGTTGGGGCCGATCACCGTTTCGTTCTGGACCGAGCGCACCTTCTGGGTGTTCTTCGCGGCATTGCCCACGCTGGCCTGGGCCCCGGAATCGGGGACTTCGCCGGTCAGCAATACCATGCCGTTGTAGCTCGTGACGTTGACGTGCACGCGATCGCCGTAGAGGACACGAATCTGGTCGACGATCTTGAGCTCGATCGATTCGTCCTCGACCTGCGCGCCTGCCGTGCGGCGGTCGGTGGCGACCAGCGCGGCGCCGCCCGCGCCGACGGCGATG
>JBBQEY010000366.1:0-2229 GCA_038321425.1 Burkholderiales bacterium
ATCGAATACGGACTGATGGCGGCCTATGCCGAAGGCATGAACATTCTCAAGCACGCCAATGTGGGCAAGGACGCACACGCCGCCGATGCCGAGACGACTCCGCTGCGAAACCCCGAGGCTTTCCAGTTCGATCTCAATGTGCGCGATATCGCCGAGCTCTGGAGACGCGGCAGCGTGGTCTCGTCCTGGCTGCTGGACTTGACCGCGACTGCGCTGACCAGGGATCCGACGCTCGCGACGTTCGAGGGCCGGGTATCGGATTCCGGTGAAGGGCGCTGGACGATCAAGACAGCCATCGACGCGGGCGTCCCGACCCCGGTACTCAGCACCGCGCTCTACTCGCGATTCAACTCGCGCGGCGAAGCCGAGTTTGCCGACAAGCTGCTGTCCGCGATGCGGTTTGAGTTCGGCGGGCACATCGAGAAGGCGGCGGGAAAATAGCCATTCAATCGGGCAGGAAACGCCCAAGGACACCGTGGCAGAACAAGGTAGCGACATGGGCACAAACAATGACGATGGCCCAGGCGGCACCCGCTGGATTGGCTTCGCCAACACCCAGGCGATGCGGCAGGTTGCGTACGGGCGCATATTCGACGCCGCCGCGCTCGCGATCGAACGGCGCGGTCGTTTCCTGATCGTCCTGGCCGGCGGCAGCACGCCACGCGATCTGTACCGTATGCTGCGGGCGGACGCAGACTGGTCGCGCTGGCACGTGTACTTCGGCGACGAACGCTGCCTGCCGACGGAAGCCGCCGAGCGCAACAGCGCAATGGCGGCCGCGGCCTGGCTCGATCACGTGCCTGTCCCACGCGACCAGGTGCACGTCATTCCTGCCGAACTCGGTGCGCGTGCGGCGGCGCTCGCCTATGCGGAAACGCTGCGTGGCGTCGGCGCATTCGACCTGGCGCTGCTCGGGCTGGGTGAGGATGGCCACACCGCCAGCCTGTTTCCCGGTCGCGACTGGGGCGTCGCCGCCGACGCGCCCGACGTCATGCCGGTGTTCGACGCACCGAAGCCGCCGCCGCAACGCGTGACGTTGAGTGCTGGCCGCTTGAGCCGCACGCGTGAAGTATTGTTTCTGGTCGCTGGCGAATCCAAGCGCAGCGCGGTGGCGCAATGGCACGCCGGCGCCAACATTCCTGCACGGGCCATCCACCCGCAGGACGGTGTCGACGTGCTGGTGGAATCGACACTTCTGCCCGTCAGCGTCGTCTAGGCGTCATTGGCTGGCGCAGAGGCGGGCATAACGGTCCAATCAGCACGGCGCCGACTCCTCCGGCGTTGGATCGTGCCAGCCCGCATCACCTACAAAGTTGTCCGCCGCAGCCGACGGTCCCCAGCTGCCGGGCGCGTAGCCCTGTACCGGCTCGGCGTTGGCAAGCGCAGGATCGATCACCCGCCAGGCCGCCTCTACGCTGTCGTCGCGCGTGAAGAGCGCGGGATCGCCGCGCAGCGCGGCGCGCAGCAGGCGCTCGTAGGGAAGGTCCTGTCCGGGTGGCTCGTGGCGGGCAATCAGCTCCACCGGCTCGCCGCGCCTGCTCTCGCCGTGCTGCTTGACGCGCGCGCCCGCCGAGATCGTCACATCGGGGCTGAGCCGGAAACGGAAATAGTTCGACGTGGCCGCGCTGATCTCGTCGAAGATCGCCAGCGGCGGGCACTTCAAGTTCACCCTGACTTCGGTGGCGGTGATCGGCAGGCACTTGCCGGCCCGGATGTTGAACGGCACGCCGGCCCAGCGCCAGGTGTCGATGTACAGGCAAAGCGCGGCGAAGGTTTCAACCTGGGAATCCGCCGCCACGCCCTTCTCGTCGCGATAGCCGCGGTACTGGCCGCGCACCACGTGCGCCGGGTCCAGCGGCCGCATCGCACGCAACACGCGCAGCTTCTCTGCGCGCAAGGATTGCGTATCGCGCCCTGCCGGCGCATCCATCGCCAGCAGCGCGATCACCTGAAGCATGTGGTTTTGCACAACGTCGCGGAGCGTTCCTACCTCTTCGTAAAACGCGCCGCGGCCCAGCACGCCAAAGTCCTCGGCCATTGTGATCTGCACGCTGTCGACATAGTTTCGATTCCAGACTGGCTCCAGGAAGGCGTTGGCGAAGCGGAAATACAGCAGGTTCTGCACCGCCTCCTTGCCCAGGTAATGGTCGATGCGGAAGATCGACGTCTCCGGGAACACCTCGTGGACCGTGCGGTTGAGCGCCAGTGCCGAGGCAAGGTCGCGGCCGA
>JBBQEY010000367.1:0-2195 GCA_038321425.1 Burkholderiales bacterium
ACACGTGGTGGCGGCGTGCCTCGCCCTCTTCCCCAGTTTCGGCCGGCTGCGCCTGTTGCGTACCTGGGGCGGAATCATGGACATGACGATGGACGGAAGTCCCATCATCGGCAAGCTGCCCGTCGCGGGTCTCTACATGACCGGTGGGTGGTGCTACGGCGGCTTCAAGGCCACGCCCGCGTCGGGTTTCCTGCATGCGCACACGATCGCCCACGACGCGCCCCATCCATTGAACGCTGCATTTACGCTCGAACGCTTTGCGCAGGGGCGGATGATTGATGAAAAAGGTGCGGGACCCTACGCATGGGCGCACTGACGTGAAGGTTTTCGCATCATGATGCTCATTCCGTGCCCGTGGTGCGGACCGCGCAACCAGATCGAGTTCACGTACGGCGGCGACGCCACGGTGCAGCGCCCGGATATCGACGCCCCCGATACCGCGTGGTTCCGCTACGTGTATCTGCGCGACAATCCACGCGGACCGCACGACGAACTGTGGCTGCATAGCGCCGGTTGCCGCACTTGGTTCAAGGTGCGCCGCGACACGCGCACGCACGACATTCTGGCCAGCGCTCTGATCGACGAAGCACTTCCGGCAGGCGCGCCGTGACGCAGCCGTATCGACTTCCCGCAGGCGGCAGCGTCGATCGCGCGCATCTCATTCGCTTCGAGTACGACGGCGTCGGCTATGCCGGATACGCCGGTGACACGCTGGCGTCGGCGCTGCTTGCCAACGGTGTGCATCTCGTCGGACGCAGCTTCAAATATCACCGGCCGCGCGGCATCGTGAGCGCCGGGACGGAAGAACCCAACGCACTGGTGCAACTCGCGCGGGGCGCCCGCACCGAGCCCAATGCGCGCGCCACCACCCTGGAACTCTACGAGGGCCTCGTCGCCGCAAGCCAGAATTGCTGGCCGTCGGTGCGCTTCGATATCGGGGCGGTCAACAACCTGATTTCGCGCTTCATCCCTGCGGGCTTCTACTACAAGACGTTCATGTGGCCGCCAACGCCACGGTGGTGGCTCAAATACGAACACGTGATCCGCCATGCAGCAGGCATGGGGCGCGGGGCCACGGCGCCCGATCCCGATCGTTACGAGCATCAGTACGCGCATTGCGATGTGCTGGTCATTGGCGGCGGCACGGCAGGGCTTGCCGCCGCACGCGCCGCCGCGAGCACCGGCGCCCACGTCATGGTGTGTGACGAGAATCCGCGATGGGGCGGTGGTATGCTTGATCCCGACATCACCATTGACGACATCGCCGTGGCGCAATGGAGTGCTGCTATCGTGCAGCAGCTTGCGGCGCAGTCCAATGTCACGCTGCTGCCGCGCACGACGGCATTCGGCTATTACGACGGCAATCTCGTGGGCGCGGTCGAGCGCGTCGCCGACCATGTCGCCTCACCGGCGCCCTGCGCGCCCCGGCAACGCTTGTGGAAAATCCGCGCCAAGGCGGTCGTACTGGCCAGCGGCGCGTTTGAACGCGGCATCGTCTACGCCAACAACGATTTGCCGGGAACGATGCTGGCGAGTGCCGCCCGCACTTACGTGCAGCGCTATGGCGTGCGGCCGGGAAAGCAAGCCGTCGTCTTTACCAACAACGATGGCGCCTACGCCGATGCGTTGGTCATGCATGCAGCGGGGATTGCGATTGTCGCCGTTGTGGATGTGCGACCCGAGTCGCAATTGGCAAGTGGCATGCCCGCGCGCGCGCGCGCCGCAGGTATTCCGGTGAGCGCGAACTCGGTCATCGTTGGTGCACACGGCACCCGGCATGTCGCTTCCGTTGACATCGCGCTGCATGGTGGTGGTCCGGCGAAGCGAGTCTACTGTGATCTCGTCTGCGTGTCGGGAGGTTGGAACCCCGCCGTGCATCTGTTTTCGCAGGCGCGCGGCAAGCTGCGCTACGACGACGCGCTCGCGGCGTTCGTGCCCGCTTCGTCGCCATTGCCCATTCTGCCCGCGGGCGCGGCCAATGGCCGCTTCGATCTGGCGGCGGCATTGCTGGACGGCCATGCTGCCGGTATTGCCAGCGCAGCGCGCGCCGGCAACGGCGGCACGACATCGTGCAGCGCACCGCGCGCAATCTCGCCACCAGGCGCCGCGCTGCGGCCGCTATGGGCCGTTCCCGCCAGGAGCGCGAGTGCCAAGCGGTTTGTCGATTTGCAGAACGACGTCACCGTCGACGACAT
>JBBQEY010000368.1:0-2193 GCA_038321425.1 Burkholderiales bacterium
ATCCGGCACCAGCAGGATGTCGGCCTGTCCGGCGACCGGCGAGACGATGCCCTTCGCGCGTGCGGCCGCCGGCGACACTGCATTGTCGAACGCCAGCGGGCCGTCCAGCACGCCGCCGGTGATCTGGCCGCGGTCGGCCATCTTGCACAGCGCCGCCGCATCGAGCGTAGACGGCAACTTCGCGTTGATGGTTTCCACGGCGGACAGGATCGCCACCTTCGGCAGTGTCATGCCCAGCACTTTCGCCAGTGCGATCGCATTGCGGCAGATGTCCGCCTTCACGTCGAGATCAGGTGCCAGGTTGATGGCGGCGTCGGTGATCAGCAGCAGGCGGGGATAAGTCGGCACGTCCATGACAAACACGTGGCTGACGCGACGATCGGTGCGCAAGCCGGTGGCGCCATCGATGACAGCGCTCATCAGTTCGTCGGTGTGCAGGCTGCCCTTCATCAGCGCCTCCACTTCGCCGGCACGCGCCATGGCCACGGCCTGCTGCGCCGCGCCGTGGCTGTGCGGTGCATCGACCAACCGGTAGGGCGCAAGATCCACCTGCGCCGCCGCCGCCGCCGCGCGGATCCTGGCAAGCGGCCCCACGAGAATCGGCACGATCAGATTGCGCTGCGCGGCTTCGAGCGCGCCCAGCAGCGAATCACGATCGCAGGGATGGACCACCGCGCACGATACCGGCGCGAGCGCCTCGCAGCGCGCGAAAATCCGCCCCAGCCGGTCGCTGTAGCGCAGCACGATTTCGGGGGTGGCGATGTCGTCGTACTCGACGCGAGTGGTCGGTGCCAGCACCGTCGCGGCGCCGTCCACCAGCATCTCGCCGCGCTGGTTGACGCACCTGCAGTCGAACTCGATGCTGCGGCCATCGGGCAACTTGGTACGCGCGCGGACGTCGACAGTGAGTACATCGCCGACGTGCAGACGTCCTGTATAGCGAAACTGCGTGCCGCTGATGGCACTGCCCGGGCCCGGCAGCCGCCGGTTGAGCAGGCCCGCCACCAGGGCGATGGCTGCAGCGCCCGGCGCGGAGCCGAGATGCCCGGCGTCGGTCTGGCGCAGGTGAAATGCCTCGACGTCACCGGCCACGAGTGAAAGGGCCTCGACATCCGCCGCCGTCACCGTGTGGACCAGTTGTTCGCTGACACCCGCTTCGATTTCGGCCCAGGTGCGATTGGTGTTGTTCTGCATGCGTGCTCGTCAATGACCCGAGCGTTCGATCATACCCGCGCGCGGGTCCGTCCCGAGGTCCTGGCCTTGCCCGGCTTGCGCTTGGCCGGCGCCGCGCGCTTGGCGCTACCTCGGGCCGCGCTCACCGGCAGCAGGTTCCGGATTTCACCGACCAGCCGCTGCTGCGCCTCGTCGAGCGCGGAATCAGTCTCGGCGCGGTCCAGCATCGCATGCGCATGCCGGCGTTCTGATGCGGAGCGCAGCAGGTGCGGCAGCGAATGCTTGGCCCGTTCCGGCTCGAACTCGACGACGATCGTCTCTTCCTGCAGTAGCCGGCGGCGCTCGTCTTCCGACATGTGTGCAATCTCCCCTTCCGGCGACAGGATCTCGCGTGTGCGCTGCATCTGCGACAACCGCCGCGTGCCGCTGCCCGCCTTGCCGATCAGCATCGCGATGCGTGCCAGACCTTCGAGCGCGCTGCCTTCGTCGATCGTGTCCAGCACTTCGCGGACGGCGGGAATGGAGCGCGGATCGAACTTGCCCTTGCGGCGGATCTCCTCGCGCTCGTCGGCCATCTGCAGCGACATCATGTTGCCGTAGACGTGAAAGAACGCGGCCTCCGACGACGCATCGCGCAGATCGCGGTAGAGGTCGAGCCCGGCGCTCTGCCATGCCGAATAGAAGCGCTCGCCGCCGATCAGCGCATTGTCCTCGTGGCGCGGCCGCCGGTGCGCGCGGGTGAGCTCGCCCAGCCACGAGAGCGGCCACATCAGCGGATTCTTGTCCGACAGCGCCCAGTACTGCATCCGCAGCGGGTGGAGGTCGCGCCGCGCCTTGGCCAGCCACTCCGGATTCATTTCTCGCACGAAGGGCCGCACCAGCAGCGCATACGCGCGCTCGGAGAGTTCCGACAGCGCCGCCACCGCCTCGAAGGGCTTTTCGTCGACGCGATCGTATTTCTGCAACGCGCGCAGGTCTTCCACCTTGCGCTCCTTCAGCGTCACCTCGTAGGTGGGGTTA
>JBBQEY010000369.1:0-2167 GCA_038321425.1 Burkholderiales bacterium
TCCACGCCGGATGCCACCGTCGATCAGTACCGGTATCCGGTGATCAACCGCCGCCACGACCGCAGGTAGGGCCTCCAGCGCACTGCGCGCGCCGTCGAGCTGCCGGCCGCCATGATTGGAGATAATGAGGCCGTCCACCCCAAACGTTACCGCGCGGCGCGCGTCGTCAGGGTGCAGGATACCTTTCAGCAGCAGCGGACCTGGCCAAAGCTTTCGCAATGCAGCGACATCGTCCCACTGCATGGCGGGATCGAGCAACGAACCCATGCGACCGGCAAGTGTTGCCAGCGACTCGGTGGACCCTGGACGCACGTAGTTGCCGAACGTCAGGGTGCGCAGCTCATTACGCATCGACCACGCCCAACGCCACTTCGGCGTCATGGCCAGCCACTGCCGGCCGGAAAATCGCGGCGGGATTGAAAAGCCATTAGCCAAGTCGCGCTCGCGCTTGCCCAGCAACTGATTGTCGATGGTCAGCACCAGCGCGTGATAGCCGGCCGCCTGCGCGCGGTCCGTCAGCTCGCGCGTGAAGCCGCGATCCTTGTAGATGAAGACCTGCATCCAGCGCTGCCCCTGGTGCTGCGCGGCCATGTCTTCGAGCGAGCACACCGAACCGTGGCTCAGACAATAGACGGTGCCGGCCACCGCGGCCGCATTCGCCGACGCGATCTCGCCGTGCGGCCAGAACAATCCCGCGAGACCGGTGGGGCCGATCAACACCGGCGAGGAGAGCGTATGCCCGAAGAGTTCAATGGATTGATCGCGCACCGCGGCGCCTTCCAGCGGTCGCGGCAGGAATGCCCAATGATCGAATGCGGACTCGTTGCGCCGCAGCGTGACTTCATCTTCAGCGCCACCATCCGCGAAGTCGAAGATTGCCTGCGGCAGCCGCACGCGCGCCGCGTCGCGCATCCTCCGCACACTCGGAAAGCGCTGTGCCAGCCCGTCAGTCGACATCATGCGGTACCGGTCGCAAGTTCAAACGACGATACGCCCGGTCCGGCGTGGACGCCCTGTGCCTCAATCGTTACCATGGTCTCCCCAATGCGGAGGATAGGACAATGATCGACGAAGCGCCAAGCATTCAGCGTCAGATTGTGGTGCGGCCGACATCGGCCCAGGTGGAGGCGCTGCGCGGCACGCCGACGGGATTCCTGGTGGATGCGATGGGCGGCAGCGGCGCGCTCGACTACCGGATCAAGCCCGCCATCGCGGAGCAGACGGGGTTTTGCGGCGTCGCCGTGACCTGCGACGCGGGCCCCGCGGACAACCTCGCGCTGATTGCCGCGCTCGAAGCGATCCAATCTGGTGATGTCGTGGTGTGCACAACTGGCAACTACACCGGATGCGCCGTCACCGGCGACCTGGTGCTGGGCATGGCGCGCAACTGCGGCGCCGTGGGCTTCGTCACCGACGGCTGTGTGCGTGACCTGCCCGGCATCCGCATGGTGGGCCTGCCGTGCTATTGCGTCGGCGTCACGCCCAATTCGCCTGCGCGCAGCGGGCCAGGCACGGTCGGCCACCCGATCAACGTTGCTGGCCATCCGGTGGCCAGCGGTGATGTGATCGTCGCCGACCTCGATGGTGTCGTGGTCGTGCCGCGGGCACGCCTTGACGCCGTGATCGCGCGGTTGCCCGCCATCCGCACGTCCGAGGCCGCGCTGGACCAGGCGGTACGGGACGGCCTGCGGCTGCCGGACTTCAAGAAATAGGAGTGGACGACCCGCCAAGGCGCGGCTGCACTGACTTTGCCCTTCGCCGCAACGCGTCTATGATGATTGTCCCGAGGCGGGAGGAAGCGGTACCGCGCCTCTTCATTCGAAGGAGGATGCCCCATGGCAAAGAAGACTAGTGCGGCCGGCGTGTATCGCGTCACCGAGATCATCGGCACCAGCAAGAACTCGTGGGAAGACGCCGCCAAGTACGCCGTCGAATCCGCCGCGAAGTCACTGCGCGACCTGCGCGTAGCCGAGATCTGCAAGCTCGACATGAAGATCGAGGACGGCAAGGTGGTGGCGTATCGCGCCCGCGTATCGCTGTCGTTCAAATACGACGCCTGATCAACCGGGTTTGCCGGTCGCCAGGTAGTGGAGGGCCACTCGCTGCGGGGCCATGTGCCGCAGCGGATGGCCGTCAGCGCGGTCTGTTTCGCGCGCCTTCGCTACGT
>JBBQEY010000370.1:0-2164 GCA_038321425.1 Burkholderiales bacterium
GGTTTTCGATATCACGGCCGCGTGAAAGCGCTGGCCGATGCAGCCCGCGAAGGCGGCCTCAAGTTCTGATGCCGCGTTTCCACGCGCACGTAGATACCAGGTAAACCATGGCCCAACAACGCTCCAATTCGCGTAATCAGCAGCAGGACGACCGCGGCGACGGTCTCAAAGAGAAGATGATCGGGATCAACCGCGTCACCAAGGTGGTGAAAGGCGGACGGATCCTCGGCTTCGCGGCACTCACGGTCGTGGGGGACGGCGACGGCCGCATCGGCATCGGCAAGGGCAAGGCCAAGGAAGTCCCCGTGGCCGTGCAGAAGGCAATGGAAGAAGCCCGCCGCAAGATGGTCAAGGTCAGCCTAAAGAAGGGCACGCTGCATCACGCAGTCGAAGGCCGCCATGGCGCCACGAAGGTGTTCATGATGCCCGCTGCGGACGGTACCGGCGTCATCGCCGGGGGTCCGATGCGCGCCGTGTTCGAAGTGGTCGGCGTCACCAACGTGCTCGCCAAGTGCCACGGCTCCACCAACCCGTACAACCTCGTTCGCGCGACGTTGAATGGTTTGCTGAACTGCAGCGCGCCGTCGGACATCGCGGCCAAGCGCGGCAAGACGATCGACGAGATTCTGGGGAACTGATCATCATGGCCGGCGAAAAGAAAATCAAGTTGACGCTCGCCAAGGGCGTCTGTCGTACGCGCACGGACCACCGTGCAACGGTGCGTGGTCTTGGTCTCAAGTGGACCAACCATTCGGTCGAAGTCATCGACACGCCGTGCACGCGCGGCATGATCAACAAGGTCGGCTACCTGCTCAAGGTCGTCGAGCAGTAACGGAGCAACGCCATGCGTCTCAATACAATGAAGCCGGCTGCCGGCAGCACCAAGAACCGCCGTCGCGTCGGACGCGGCATCGGTTCGGGCCTCGGCAAAACTGCGGGCCGCGGCCACAAGGGTCAATCGTCGCGTTCGGGCGGCTTCCACAAGGTTGGCTTCGAAGGCGGCCAGATGCCGCTGCAGCGTCGCCTGCCCAAGCGTGGCTTCGTCTCGCTCGCCAAGAACGACTGGGCCGAGATCCGCCTGACCGACCTGCAGAAGCTCGGCCTGGATGAAGTGGACATGCTGGTGCTAAAGGCCTCGGGCCTCGTCGCGGGCTCCATCAAGACGGTCAAGGTCATCAAGACCGGCACGATCGAGCGCGCAGTCAAGCTGACGGGCGTGCAGGCCACCAAGGGTGCCAAGGCGGCCATCGAAGCCGCCGGCGGAAGCGTGGCGTAACGCCCACGCAACCATTCAGGGACTCGAAAAGGACTACGTGGCTACTGCCAATCCGGCGCTGAAAAGCGGAAACAAGTACGGCGATCTCAAGAAGCGCCTCTGGTTCCTGCTGGGCGCACTCGTTGTTTTCCGGATCGGGACGCATATCCCGGTGCCGGGCATCAACGCGTCCGTGCTGAACGAGTTGTTCCAGCAGCAGCAGGGCGGCATCCTCGCGCTCTTCAATGTGTTCTCGGGCGGCGCGCTGTCGCGCTTCTCGATCTTCGCGCTCGGCATCATGCCGTACATCTCCGCGTCCATCATCATGCAGCTGTGCACGGTGGTGGTGCCCACGCTCGAAGCACTGAAGAAGGAAGGCGAAGCCGGCCGCCGCAAGATCACGCAGTACACGCGCTACGGCACGCTGGGCCTCGCGCTATTCCAGGCACTGGGTATCTCGGTGGCGCTGGAATCGCAAGCTGGGCTCGTGCTCGATCCGGGGCTCATGTTCCGCGTCGTGTCGATCGTCACGCTGGTGTCGGGAACGATGTTCCTGATGTGGCTGGGCGAACAGATCACCGAGCGCGGGCTGGGCAACGGGATCTCGTTGTTGATCTTCGCGGGTATCGCCGCGGGTCTGCCCAGCGCGATCGCGTTGACCTTGGAGCAGGCGCGCACGGGGGCCTATTCGATCCCGCTGGTGCTGGGTATTGCGGCGCTGGTGCTCGGCGTGACGGCTTTCGTGGTGTTCGTCGAGCGCGCGGTACGCAAGATTCTCGTGAATTACGCGAAGCGCCAGGTGGGCAACAAGGTGTATCAGGGGCAGAGCTCGTTCCTGCCGCTCAAATTGAACATGGCCGGCGTCATTCCACCCATCTTCGCGTCGTCGATCATCCTGTTCCCCGCCAC
>JBBQEY010000371.1:0-2158 GCA_038321425.1 Burkholderiales bacterium
CGAGCCCATCGCGCGTCTTCCCAAGTCAGCCGTCATCACATGGATGCCGCTCGCCGGGACCACGGATACGCTGGCCATCGCCAACGTCCATGCGATCAATTTCACGCTGACGCTGGCCGACTACCGCGCGCAACTCGATGCTCTGGCCGACGTGCTGTCGCGACACCGCGGCCCGGTGGTGCTGGCGGGCGATTTCAACACGTGGTCCGCCGCGCGCGCGGAGGAACTGGAGGCCGTTGCCCTTCGCCTCAACCTGCGCGCTGTGACCTTTGCCGACGACCGCCGCACCCGGTTCCTCGGCCGGCCGGTGGATCATGTCCTGGTGCGCGGCCTCGCGGTGATCACGTCGGGCGCGGAAGCGGTCACCTCGTCCGATCACAATCCGGTCGCCGTGGTGCTGCGCGTCGCGCGATAGCGCTGGTTCAGGGCTTCGGGATGCGCAGCGTCTTGCTGATCATCAGCGTGCCGGACAGCACGAACATCAGCGACAGCGGATGGAAGTCCCAGGGTCCCAGCGTCCATACGCCACCCGGCAACGCGGCACCGAGCCACCCCTTCCAGGCGATCCACGCCAGCACGCCGGTCAGCACCACGCTGGTGGGAATGGGCGTGCCCTCGAAGTAGGCGACCTTGCCGCTGGCGCCGGACAGACTTTCCGCCGTCACGTTGTAACGCGCGAGGCGCCCGACGCCGCAGCAGACGAAGTAGATCAGCGCCGCCCAGTCCCAGCCGCCGGTCAGCCCCGCCGCAAAGCCCAGCGCCGCGGGCGCGACGCCAAACGAGATGACATCGGCCAGCGAATCGAGTTCGCGACCCAACGCGGAGTGCGTCTGGCGCCAGCGCGCAATGCGGCCATCCAGCACGTCGAATACGAAGGCCGCGGGTGCCAGCGCCGCCGCCCACATGAAGTAGTGCAGCGATTGCGTGCCGACGAACAGCATCGCGCAAAAGACCGCGGCCACGCCGCAGGCTGCGTTGGCCAGCGTGAAGAAGTCCGCGAGGTGGAACTCGCGGACCATCGTAAAATGCCGGTTCGGTGTCATCGTCGTGGCGGTCCCCGGGTTGCACTGCCTAGAGTTGCGCTCCGAACAA
Organism: Burkholderiales bacterium; assembly: GCA_038321425.1. Lineage (GTDB taxonomy): Bacteria > Pseudomonadota > Gammaproteobacteria > Burkholderiales > Casimicrobiaceae > VBCG01. The sequence continues at coordinate 1,093 of JBBQEY010000371.1, forward strand.
CCCGGCCGCGTGCTCGATCAGCTTGATGTGCCATGGTCGCGCTTCCCACTCGGCCTGCGTGATCCGGCGCGACCGGGCCAGGTCGCGCTCGAAAACCGCCGTTTGCGCGGCAGCAAAGCCAGCATCGTAGACGTTGAGGTTGGCTTCGTCATTGAGCCTGAACGAGCGCGGATCGAAATTGGTGGATCCCACGGAGACCAGGAGCCCGTCGACGACCAGCAGCTTGCAATGGAACATTGTCGGCTGATATTCATGGATCTGCGCGCCGGCCGCAAGCAGCGGCCCCCACGTCGAGCGGCCGGCACGCCGCACGAAGTCGGTATCGATGATCGGGCCGGGAACGATGATGCGCACCCGCACGCCGCGCCGCAGCGCCGCTACCAGCGCGTCGCTCGTCAGCGTATCCGGGATGAAGTACGCGCTGGACAGATCCACGGTTGTCGTCGCGGCGGTGAGCACCAGCAGGTACATGAGATGCATGCTCTGGGCGCCGCCCTCCGGCGAACTCGAGAACATCTGCGCCCGCATGGCGCCGGCGGGTACGACCGGTGGCAGATACTCGGGTCCGTGCCGCACCACGCCGCTCACCTTGCTCCAGTTGTCGAGAAAGGTGGCCTGCATCTGCGCAACCACCGGACCTTCGACACGATAGTGCGTGTCGCGCCAATGCGCCGGGTCTTGCGCATCGCCGTCCCATTTGTCGGCGATGCCCACGCCGCCGGTGAAGCCAACCTGTCCGTCGACGACGAGCAGTTTGCGATGGGTGCGGTTGTTGAATCGACCCAGCTCATACCACGACAGCGGGCGGTACAACTCGACCTCCACGCCGGCGTCCTGCATCGTCGCGAGCAGCCGGTCCTCGATCCTCTGCGACCCCACCCAGTCGAGCAGCAAATGCACGCGCACACCCGCGCGCGCCCGCTCGGACAGCGCCTCGGCGAACGCCTGGCCTACATCTCCCGACCAGTAGATGTAGGACTCGAAGGTGATCGTTTCGCGCGCGCCGCGGATAGCGTCCAGCATGGCGGGGAAGATCTCGCGGCCATTCTGCAGCGCCACTACCCGG
>JBBQEY010000372.1:0-2124 GCA_038321425.1 Burkholderiales bacterium
CCGCTGCCATCGCGCACCGTCCAGCGGCCGTTGACAAGTGCAGGCACCGTCCACAGGAACGCCTGGTCGCCACCCTGCGCGATCGTTTCATCCGGCTCCCATTCCCCCATGTCCCACATGTAGCTGACGACGCGCGTGCCCGGCTTCAACGCCAGGATCTGCGGGCGCAACTGCTGGTTGAGATCGGGCAGCAGGTAGAGCGTCACCACGCTGGCCGGCGTGAAGTCTTCCTTGAAGACGTCGCCGGCAATGATGCGCACGCGATTCTCCACGCCGGCGCGGGCGACGTTGCGTGTGGCCAGCGCGGCCAGTTGCGGGTCGTACTCGATGCCGACGGCGCGCGCGCCGAAGTCACGCGCGGCGGCGATCGGAATGCGGCCTTCACCCGCACCCAGGTCGTACACGATGTCGCGCGACGACGTGCGCGCGGCGGCCAGCATGCGCGCCACCATCGCGTCCGGCGTGGGCAGCCACATCACATCCTTGCCGGCCTGGCGCAACTTGGGCTCGTACAGTGCGTCGCCGTAGGCGGGCGCCGACTGCGCCGTGGCAAGCGATGCCCCGGCGCTGGCGCACAGCGCAAGCACCATGGAGACCGCGGCGCGACGCTGGCGCGCGAATTGACGGACCGTCCACACGTCAGGCCAGCGTCTTGCGAATGGCGTCCACGCTGCGTAGCGCCAGCGCGGCGATCGTCAGCGTCGGATTGGCCGCGCCGCCGGTGGGGAAGACTGCGCTGCCTTCGATGAAGAGATTCGGATGATCGAAGGTGCGGAGGTCGCCGTCGACCACCGCAGCCTTCGCGTCCTTGCCCATGCGCGTTGTGCCCATCACATGGCCCGCGCCCTGGAACTGGTCGTCCGGGTTATGCGTGATCGACGTGGCGCCCATCTTCACAAAGGCCTCTTCGTGAATGCGGCGGGCCTCGGCCAGCCCGGCCTTCGTATAGTCATCGAGCCGGTACGTGAGACGCGGCCGCGGGATGCCCAATGGGTCGCGCCGGTCGTAATCGGGAACGATGCGGTTGGCGGGATCGGGCAGTTGCTCGGTGAGAGTCCCGAAGCGGATCTCGCGCGACGTGCGATCGAGCAGCGCCTTCTGCAGCGCGACCCCGCGCAAGCCCGTGGCGGCCAGCGCCTTCGCGTCGGCTATCGGAGCGCCGGTGGGCCACGACCAGCCATCATTGCCCACCTCGATGCGGAACGACGGGCGCGTGGCGCGCCAGTCGCCCATCCGTGTGTTCTCGACGCCGGACGTGGACAGCGGACCGCGATAGGGCCACACCGGCTTCGCGGACAGTGCATAGGAAAGCTGCACCGGATGATCCATCAGGTGCCGGCCCACCTGGTCGCTGCTGTTGGCAACCCCATTGGGCGCGCGCGGTCCCTTCGACATCAGCAGCAGCTTGGGAATTTCAATCGCATGCGCCGCCAGTACGAAGACCTTGGCGGTGACCTGTGCCGTCCTGCCGTCGGGACGTTTGTAGCGCACGCCGGTGATGCGCCCGTTCGCGCCGACATCGATGTGATCGACCACGGCCTGCGCAATCAACTTGGCACCCGCGGCCTCCGCGCGCGCGATGTGCACGGTGGCGTCGTACTTCGCCTGAATCGGGCAGATCGGAATGCAGCTGTTGTTGCCGCAGCATGGCGGGCGGCCGTCGCGCACCATCGCATTGCGGCCTTGCGGCGTGCTGCGCACCTGGTAGGGCGTGCCGGCGAAAGCCTTCGTGATCTCGAGGTCGAGATACGACTGCGGAATCATCGGCATCGGATAGGGCTTGGTGCGCGGGGAGCCCAGGTCGTCGGCCGAATCCCCCGCAACCCCGATTTCATTTTCGGCCTCGTTGTACCACGACTCGATCGTGTCGTAGCCGATGGGCCAATCGACGCCGCGGCGAAAACGCGTGGCCAGCTGGAAGTCGTCGGGGACGAGGCGCAGGCACGTGCCGAGCCAGTGCCAGGTGGTGCCGCCCACCTGGCGCAGGTAGGTGCTGGCGAATTTCTGCGGTCCCGCCTGCACGTAATAGCCATCCGGCTGGTCGGAGCGCGGATGCGGCGCGTACGCGGTGTTGGGATACGCGCACTCCGGTACCTTGACCAGGGCGTTGTAGTACTGCGTGAC
>JBBQEY010000373.1:0-2012 GCA_038321425.1 Burkholderiales bacterium
GCCACGCCCAGCGCTATGCCGGCCATCGAGATCAGCGAGATGAACGAAATGAAGGAATTGCGCCCGGATCCCTTGCGCGCACGTGTATAGCGCAGGCCGACGGCGAGTTCGTAGGGCGTCAAAGGATTCTGGCGGTGGCGTGGGGGACGAACGTGCAAAGCAACATACAATTATCGCATGTTGGACCCACCCGACTGCCGCTACGTTCCCGCCCGCGTAGACTTCACGGCGTCATGCACCTCCAACTCATTCTCCCATCCCTGCTTGCGCTGCCGCGCGACGTGCTGGCGTCATCCACAGCACTTGCTGCACTGGCAAGTCGCGCCTCGCCGCCGCAGCATGGTCCGCGCGGGCTCGATGCCGTGGCGTTGACCGCGGCCGGATTGGCGCTCGACACGCCGATCGCGCCGCTGGCCGCGCGCGGCGCAGGTTTCGCCGTGACGTCAGGCACCATCGCCCGCGCCGATCCGATCGCGATGGTGGCCGGTCGCGACGATGTCTTACTGGGCGGTCGCGTCGATGACGTGTCGGCCGCCGATGCGGAAGCCCTCATCGCACTGCTGAATGCACATTTTGCCGGTGACGGCCTCAACTTTGTCGCACCGCGACCCGATGCGTGGTTCGTGCAGTTCGACGATCTGCCCGTGCCGCAGACCACGCCGCTGGCGCAGGTGCACGGGGCGCTGCATGCGCATCAGCCACGGGGTGAACATGCCGCGCGCTGGAAGCGCTGGAATTCCGAGATGCAGATGCTGCTGCACGAGCATGCATTGAACGTGGCGCGGGAACGCAACGGGCAAGCACCGGTGTCCGGCCTATGGCTTGCCGATGCGGGTCCCGCCGTACCGTCGGCAGGCGGCATGATGCTCGACTGGTTTGCGGCAGCGGGTCGTGCCGGCGACGTGGCGCGGGGACTGGCGCTGGCACAAGCGCACGTCGCGCCATTGCCGCCCGCCTCGTTGGCGCAATGGCCTGCGACCCGCGATGCGGTGGTGATCCTGTCCCCACTGCACACCGCCGACGATTTGCAAGCCGCCGCGGACGCGTGGCTGTTACCGGCCATGTCCGCACTCGATCGCGGCACCATCACGGAACTGTCGATCGCGGCCGACGACCAGCACGATGCCTTCGTCTGGACGCCGCGTGCGGCGAAGTGGTGGACGCGCTGGCGTGCCGCATCGGCTGCGGCCTTCGTCCCACCAAAAGTGCCGGACCGATGACCATCCGACCCATCGTTCGCCGTCCCTCCGGCGCCGCCACCGCTGCGCTGCAGGCGGCCGGCCTCTCGCCGGTGCTGGCGCGGATCTACGCCGCCCGCGGCATCACCACCGCCGACGAACTCGATCATACGTTTGCCGCGCTGCCGCCCTTCACGGCGATGAAAGGCATCGACGCCGCGGCGCGACGCCTGGCCGCCGCGATTGCCGCGCAACAACGCATCCTGATCGTCGCCGACTACGACGCGGATGGCGCCACCGCGTGCGCGGTCGGCATGCGCGGATTAGCCGCGATGGGCGCGCAGGCGGACTTCATCGTCCCCAATCGTTTCGAATATGGCTATGGCCTGACGCCCGAGATCGTCGCGTTGGCGGCGCAGCGCCAGCCGCATCTGCTGGTGACCGTCGACAACGGCATCGCCAGCGTCGAGGGCGTGGCCGCCGCGCGCGCACTGGGCATCGATGTGCTGATCACCGATCACCACCTGCCCGGCGACACGCTGCCTGTGGACGCGATCATCGTCAATCCGAACCAGCCGGGCTGCACGTTCCCCAGCAAGCACATCGCGGGCGTGGGCGTGCTGTTCTACGTACTGCTGGCGCTGCGCGCGCGGATGCGCGAGGACGGCGCGTTCGCCACGCGGCGCGAACCCAACCTGGCCGGGCTGCTCGACCTCGTGGCGCTGGGCACGGTCGCCGACGTCGTCCGACTCGACCAGACCAACCGGGTGTTCGTCGAGCAGGGACTCGCCCGTATCCGCGGTGGGCGTGCGCAACCGGGCGTGAATGCATTGT
>JBBQEY010000374.1:0-1864 GCA_038321425.1 Burkholderiales bacterium
CGCGGTCGCCAACGGGCACGACATCGAGGCCCGTGCCGACATGCTGATGAGCTCGATGATGGGCGCCATCGCGTTCCAGAAGGACCTGGGCGCCGTGCATTCCTGCGCGCATGCGCTGTCGACGGTGCTGGACATGCATCATGGCCTCGCCAACGGCATCATGATCGACCATGTGATGCACTTCAACCTACCGGCCGCCACGGCCAAGATGGCGGAACTGGCGCATGTCGCGGGCGCGCCCGGGGGTGACACCGGCACGCCGGAAGCGCGCGCCAAGGCATTCATCGCGTGGCTGACGGCATTGAAGGCAACGTTGGGTATTCCCGCCAAGCTCTCGGACAACGGTGCACCACGCATCGTGCAGAAGTCGGACATTGCGCGACTCGTGGAGATTGCAGTGAACGACATCTGCCACCGGACCAATCCACGCAAGTGCACGGCGGCGGATTTCGAGAAGCTCTTCGCCGCTGCCCTGTAGATCCGGGTCCGGAACCATGCTGCAGATCGGCGTCTCCGCCAGCTTTTTCCACGACACCGAGCCACGGGCCATCTTCCAGGGCATGACGCTGCAGTACATCGAGCAGAATGTCGCGCACTGGCTGATGCAGCGCGACGTGCTGCCCCTGATGGTGCCCTCGCCTGCCGGTCGCACGCGCCGCACCACCAGCCGCATCACGGTGGCCGACTATGCTGCCGCACTGGACGCGCTGGTGCTGATGGGCGGCTCCGATGTGTCTCCCGCCACGTACGGTGAGCCGGCGATGAAACCGGCATGGATTGGCGATCGCGTGCGTGACGACTACGAAATCGCACTGTATCGGGCGTTCGTCGACCAGGGCAAACCTGTGCTCGGTCTTTGCCGCGGCGCGCAGCTGATCAACGTGGCGCACGGCGGCACGCTGTACCAGGACATTCCAACGCAGTGTCCCGGCGCGCTGCGCCACCGGATGCAATCCATCTACGACCGGAATACCCACGCCACGTCGATCGTGCCGGGGTCGAGCCTTTCGGCGCTGTATCCGTCGCAGCCGCTCGTCAAGACCAACTCGGTGCACCATCAGGGCGTGAAGGACCTGGGCCACGATCTGGTCGTCGAGGCCTGGTCCGAGCCCGATCGCATCGTGGAAGCGGTCCGCGGCACCGGCACCTCGTATGTTCTCGGCGTGCAATGGCATCCCGAGTTCCACCCGGAAGGCGATGCATCGTTCATCGATGACACCTCGTTGCTGGACGACTTCCTGGCGACCGCCGCGCGCCACAAATCCGCGGCCTACGCCCTCTAGAACGAACCATCCCGATGAAGATCTTCAATCCTGCCACCGGCGCTGAACTCGCCGACGTCACCGCTGATAACGCGAAAGCGGTTGCCGCCAAATACAAGCGTGCCCGCGCTGCGCAACCCGCGTGGGCGCGGCGGCCACTGCGGCACCGGCTGGCCGTCATCGCGAAGTTTCGCGCGGTGGTCGTGGATCGGATCGAGGAACTGGCACGCACGCTGACGCAGGAAGTGGGCAAGCCGATCCGGCAATCGCGTAACGAATTGAACGGTCTGGTCGCACGCATCGATTTTTTCCTGGCGGAAACGGCGCGCACGTTGCGCGACAAAAAGGTGCTGGTCGACACGGCCGGCAAGCTCGAGGAACGCATTGCCTTCGACCCATTGGGCGTGATCGCCAATGTCTCGGCATGGAACTACCCGTACTTCGTCGGTGGCAATGTCTTCGTGCCGGCGCTGCTGGCGGGCAACGCGGTGCTGTACAAGCCCTCCGAGTACTCGACGCTCTCCGGCTTGAAGATTGCGGACATGCTGCATACAGCCGGCGTGCCGGAGGATGTCTTCATCACCGTCGTGGGCGACGGCAAG
>JBBQEY010000375.1:0-1833 GCA_038321425.1 Burkholderiales bacterium
CGCGAAAAGACCGATCCGGCTCTGGACTGGCTGCGCACCCATTTGTGAACAAGCGTCGCCATTGAACCCCGTCGCGCCGGTCCAGACACTCGATCCGTTCCACGCAGCACGGGCCTGGTTCGGCGCCGAAGGCTGGACGCCGTTCGCCTTTCAGGACGAAGTGTGGCGAGGCTATGCCGATGGCGCGTCCGGACTGATCCATGCGCCCACCGGGATGGGCAAGACCTATGCGGCGCTGATGGGCCCGCTGGCCTTCGGTGCATCGGGCCATGCGGATGCCCCGCCGCCACTGACCTTGCTGTGGATCACGCCGTTGCGGGCACTGGCCGCCGACACGACGTTGGCCATCACGCGTGCGGCAGCGGCGCTGCAACCCCATTGGTCGGTGGGCCTGCGCACTGGCGATACCGCCTCGAGTGAACGCGCGCGCCAGGACCGCCGGCTGCCGACGATCCTCGTCACCACGCCGGAAAGTCTCACGCTGCTGCTGACGCGCGCGGATTGGCGCGAACGATTCACACATCTCGACGCGGTGATCGTCGACGAATGGCATGAACTCCTGGGCAGCAAGCGCGGTGTGCAGGTGGAGCTGGCACTTGCCCGCGTGCGCGACGCGCGGCCCGACGTCAGAGCGTGGGGACTGTCGGCCACGCTCGCGAACCTCGAACAGGCGCTGGCATGCCTCGTGGGTGTCGCGCCCGTGCGTCCCACGCTGCAGGTGCGCGGCCTCGACACGAAAGTCATCGAGATCGGCACGGCGCGCCCGCCCACCATCGAGCGCTTTCCGTGGGCCGGGCATATCGGGACGCGACTGGTGCCGGAAGTGGTGCGGGCAATCGAACGCGCGACGACGACGCTGGTGTTCACCAACGTGCGCTCCAGCGCCGAGATCTGGTACCAGGCGCTGCTGGAAGCGCGGCCCGATTGGGCCGGCACGATCGCGCTCCATCACGGCTCGCTCGACCGCGACGTGCGGCAATGGGTCGAGGATGCGGTGCGTGACCGCAAGCTGCGCGCGGTCGTCTGCACGTCGAGCCTCGACCTTGGTGTGGATTTCGCGCCCGTCGATCAGGTACTGCAGATCGGCAGCCCGAAAGGTGTCGCGCGGCTGCTGCAGCGCGCCGGCCGCAGCGGCCATCGCCCCGGCGAAGTGTCGCGTGTCACCGTGGTGCCCACGCAGGCGCTGGAACTGGTCGAGGCCGCGGCCGCACGCGCGGCGGCCGCGGAGCGCAAGGTGGAAGCCCGCGTGCCCGTCACCGGCGCACTCGATGTGCTGGTCCAGCATCTCGTCACCTGCGCGCTGGGGGGCGGCTTCGTGCCGGATGACCTGCTGCGCGAACTGCGCACGACGCGTGCGTACCGCGACCTCACCACCGACGAGTGGCAATGGGCACTCGACTTCGTCGTGCATGGCGGCGCCAGCCTCAACGCCTATCCGGAGTATCGGCGCGTGGTGATCGGCACCGATGGCCGCGCCACCGTGCCGGAACGCCGCATCGCGCAGCGGCACCGGCAATCGATCGGCACCATCGTCGCGGATGCCAGCATCAACGTGCAGATGCGCAACGGCAAGAAGCTGGGGCACGTCGAGGAGTCCTTCATTGCGCACCTGCGCCCCGGCGATTGCTTCGTTTTCGCCGGGCGACGGTTGCAGTTCATCCGCGTGCGCGAGATGACGGCGTGGGTGAAGCCGGCCTCGGCCAAGTCCGCCGTCATCACCCGCTGGGCCGGTTCGAAGATGGCGTTGTCGACGCTGCTGGCCGACCGCACGCGCGCGCTGATCGCCGACGCGGGCCGCGGCGTGTTCGATTCACCGGAGTTGCGGTTGATGCG
>JBBQEY010000376.1:0-1780 GCA_038321425.1 Burkholderiales bacterium
CGGTGCTCAGGCGGCAGGCGCGCGGCCGTACTTGTCGTCGAAGCGAACGATGTCGTCCTCCTCGATGTAGTTGCCGCACGCCACCTCGATGATGGCCAGCACGTCGGTGCCGCGATTCTCGAGCCGGTGCTTCGTCTCCACCGGGATGAACGTCGACTCCCCGGCGGGCACGTCGAACTCGCGTTCACCGCAGGTGACGCGCGCGGTACCGCGCACGACCACCCAATGCTCTGTCCGCTGGTGATGCAGCTGCAGCGACAGCGATGCGCCGGGCTTCACCTCGATGCGCTTGATCTTGAAGCCGGGGCCGCCTTCCAGCACCGTGTACGTGCCCCAGGGCCGCGACACCGTCTTGTGGATTTTGTACGACGCGTGACCACGTGCCTTCAGCTCGCCCACCACTTCCTTCACGCGTTGCAACTGATCGCGATGCGCAATCAGCAATGCATCGGTCGTGTCGATGATCACCAGGTTCTCGATGCCGATGGTGGCTACCACGCGATCCTCCGCGTGCACGAAGGTGCCGTGCGTATCGATGGCCACGCGCTCGCCGCTGCCGCGGTTGCCGTGCACATCGGCATCCGACAGTTCCGAGACGGCCTGCCACGAGCCGACATCGCTCCAGTCGAACATACCGCGGATTACCGCGACCTGGCCATCCGCCGCCGCCTTCTCCATCACCGCATAATCGAGCGACAGATCGGGCGCCGCCGCGAAACTGCCGGCATCGATTTCCAGCATCGGTTCGTGCGCATGGGTGGCCAGCGGCTGCCACACCGTGCGTGCGCAGGCGGCCACCGCCGGCGCGTAGCGCTCGAACGCCGCCATGATCGCGCGCGGAGTGAACGCGAACATCCCCGCGTTCCATACGTAGTTGCCGGCCGCGAGATAGTCACGCGCCTTGGCCAGTGGCGGCTTCTCGACGAAGCGCGCGGCGGCGAACGTGCGATCACCGATCACATCACCGCACTCGATGTAGCCGAACCCGGTTTCGGGCAACGTCGGCGTGATGCCGAACGTGGCGAGGCGTCCGGCCCGTGCCTGTGTTGCGGCCAGTTCAACCGCCACCGCAAAGGCTGACTGGTCGCGAATCAGGTGATCGGCAGCGAGCACCAGCATCACCGCGTCGTCGCCGTAGCGCGCGCGCACCAGCAGCGCGGCCACCGCGATGGCAGGGGCCGTGTTGCGTCCGAACGGTTCCAGCAGGTAGCAGGCGTCCTTCGGTTCCGCCGCCGCCAGCCCCGCGTACACGTCCTTGGTATGGAAGTAGTAATCGCGGTTGGTGACGGTAACGAGGCCGCGCGTGTGCGACAGCGCCATTGCGCGATGCGCCGTCTTGCCCAGCAGCGTGTCGCCATCCGGCAGCGGCATGAACGGCTTGGGCGCCGCCTCGCGCGATATCGGCCACAGGCGCGTGCCCGCGCCTCCGGACAGGATCACGGGGACGATCGGCGAGGCAGGGGAGGTGGGCATCGGGTGGGAGGCGGGTGAGGTCCATCGAGAATTTTACAGGATGCGTCCCCGCGCCATGCCCGCCGACCCACGGTGACTTCACGGTGACTCAACGGGGACTCCACCGGAGGCGCGGCTTTAGCCGCGCACGCCACCCAATATTGATTCCACGCCCCATTGTCCCCATATCTCGTGTATCCAGGGGCATCACCGGCGTCCGCGCTGGTAGAATGGGCCTCTGTTTCGCGGTGCAAACAATCGCGCCGCACCTATCGAGCACCGGGGGTGATCTGGTTTCGACGGGGGTAGTGAAGCAGCTTGGGGCATG
>JBBQEY010000377.1:0-1779 GCA_038321425.1 Burkholderiales bacterium
GGGCATCCGGGCGTGGGGCGAGGCCAACCCGGACAAGCTGCGCGCGCTGCTCGACGAAAATCCAAGCTACGTGTTCTTCCGCGAAGTGCCGGCGCCCACACCCGGCACGCTCGATGCACGCATCGACGGTCCGATCGGCACGCTTGGCGTGCCGCTGCTCGCGCAGCGGACCATCGCTGTCGACGCGCGCGTGATTCCGTTGGGAGCGCCCGTGTTCCTGTCGACGACTCTGCCGCTGACCACCACGCCACTGCAGCGGCTCACGCTCGCGCAGGACACGGGTGGCGCCATTCGCGGTGCAGTGCGCGCCGACTACTTCTGGGGGTTCGGACCCGGGCCGGGCCGTGAAGCCGGACGCATGCGGCAGGACGGCCGCATGTGGCTGCTGTGGCCGAAGGACGCGCCGCTACCCGACCGCTAGGACGCCTTCCGCCTGTTCGTCCGCGTGATAGGACGAGCGCACCATCGCGCCCACCGCCGCATGCTTGAAGCCCATCGCCTGCGCCTCGCGCTCGAACATCGCGAAGCCATCCGGAGGCACGTAGCGCAGCACCGGATGATGCCCCGCTGAAGGCTGCAGGTATTGCCCGATCGTCAACATATCGACGCCATGCGCACGCAAATCACGCATCGTGGTGAGGATCTCGTCGTCGGTTTCACCAAGCCCCACCATCAGCCCCGACTTGGTCGGCGCGCCGGGCACCTTTTCCTTGAAGGCCTGCAGCAGCCGCAGCGAATGCGCGTAGTCGGAACCCGGTCGCGCCTGCTTGTACAGGCGCGGCACCGTTTCGAGGTTGTGGTTCATGATGTCCGGCGGCGCGGCTTCCAGGATGGCCAGCGCGCGATCGAGCCGCCCGCGGAAGTCCGGCACCAGCACCTCGATCTGCGTGGCGGGCGAACGCTCGCGCACGGCGCGGATGCAATCAACGAAATGTTGCGCGCCACCATCGCGCAAGTCATCGCGATCTACGCTGGTGATCACGACGTAGTTGAGCTTCAACGCCGCGATGGTCTTGGCGAGGTTCTCGGGTTCGTCCACGTCGAGCGGCAGCGGCCGCCCGTGCCCCACATCGCAGAACGGGCAACGGCGCGTGCAGATGTCACCCATGATCATGAACGTGGCGGTGCCCTTGCCGAAACACTCGCCGATGTTGGGGCACGACGCCTCCTCGCACACCGTATGCAGCTTGTGCTCGCGCAGGATCGTCTTGATCTCGTTGAAGCGCGGCGACGATGCTGCGCGCACGCGGATCCACGGCGGCTTCTTCAGCGTTTCGGCGGCGACGATCTTGATCGGGATGCGCGCCGTCTTCGCCTCGCCCTTGTGTTTGACGCCGGCGGTGTTGGCGGGGACGCTGGTTGTGGTTTCGGTGGTCATCAGAGATTCAAGTGTAGGGCAAGATGCGGCGCCAGTTCGCGGCCCGCACCCTCGACAGTGCACACCACGCCGCAATCGGCGAGTTGCGTCACGGCCAATCCGGGAAAGCCGCACGGATCGATGTCGGCAAAGGGTGCCAGGTCCATCGCCACGTTGACCGCGACGCCGTGATACGTGCAACCGCGGCGCACCTTCAAGCCCAGCGCGGCGATCTTCGATTCAACGCCACCGCGGCGCACATAGACACCGGGTGCCGATGCCTTTCCGTAAGCGGAAATGCCAATGGAATCAAGCCATTCTACCACTGCGGTCTCGAGCCTCCGGACCATCTCGCGGATGCCGTAGCGCTGCCGGCGCATATCCACCAGCGTATAGGCCACCAGTTGCCCCGGCCCGTGATA
>JBBQEY010000378.1:0-1775 GCA_038321425.1 Burkholderiales bacterium
GTCAGCCGCACGAAATCGGCAACACTCAGCGTTTCGCCGCGTGCGCCTGGATCCACGGCCGCACTTTCGATCACTTGCACATCGCCAAGAGCCGACAACGCATTGCGTAGCGTCTTGCGCCGCTGCATGAATGCCGCGCCCACGACACGGGCGAATAATGCTTCGTCCGCGATGACGGGTTTGGCGTCGCCGAGTGGAATCAGGCGCGCGACGGCCGACTCCACTTTGGGCGCGGGCCGGAAGGCGCCCGGTGGCACGATGAACAGCCTGGTGATGCTGAAGCGTACCTGGAGCATCACCGTGAGACGGCCGTAATCCGCGGTTCCGGCATCGGCCGTCATCCGCGCCACCACTTCTTTCTGCAGCATCACATGCAGGTCGCGCAGTTGGGCATCATGCGCCGCCAGCAGGAACAACAGCGGTGAACTGATGTTGTAGGGCAGGTTGCCGACGACGCGCAGGTTCGGCCCCAGCGACGGATAGTCGAAGGTGAGGGCGTCGGCCTCATGCAGTGTCAACTGGGCCGGCGTGAAATTGGTGCGCAGCCGCGCGGCCAGGTCACGATCGATTTCGATCGCGCTGATATGGCCCGCGCGCTCGATCAGGCCGCCGGTGATGGCCGCCAGCCCCGGGCCGATCTCGACCAGGTTGTCGCCGGGCACCGGCGCCACGGCGTCGATGATGCGTCGTACGTAATGGGTATCGGCCAGGAAGTTCTGGCCGAAGCGCTTGCGGGCTTGGTGTCCTTGCATGCGACAGGATAACTAGCGCGGTCGTGCGAGCTGGATGGCCAGGTCCACCGCCGCAATCAAACTACCCGGATCCGCCGTTCGCGCCAGCGCGGGATCGCGCGCGAGATCCAGCGCCGTACCGTGATCCACCGACGTCCGCGGGAAAGGCAGGCCCAGCGTGACGTTGATGCCCTGCCCGAAGCTGGCGGCCTTCAGCACCGGCAGGCCCTGGTCGTGGTACATCGCGACGACCGCGTCGAACAACTTCACGTGGTCGGGTACGAACAGTGTATCGGCCGACAGCGGGCCGGTGAAATCGGCGGCCTCGGTGGCGGCGGCATCGGCCATGGCCGGGCCGATGACATCGATCTCTTCGCGGCCGAGGTGGCCGCCCTCGCCGGCGTGGGGATTCAATCCGCACACGGCAATGCGCGGGCGCGCGATGCCGAACTTGGTCCGCAGTTCGCGCGCCGTGATCACCAGCGTTTCGCGGACGACCTCGCGGGTGATGGCGGCGGGTACGTCACGCAATGCAAGGTGCGTGGTGGCAAGCGCCACGCGGAGCGGCGTTTCCGCCTGCCCCCCCACCAGCAACATCACCACGCGCGGCGTGAAGGTGCGCGCGGCCAGGAATTCCGTATGGCCGGTGAAGGCAATGCCGGCGTCCATCAGCACGCTCTTTTGCACCGGCGCGGTGACCAACGCGTCGAAGGCGCCGGTGGCACAGCCATCGCAGCCGCGCTCCAGCAACGTGATGACATAGGCTGCATTGGTGGGGTCGAGGTGGCCGGGTTCGGCGGCAACAGCCACCGGCAGATCCCATACTTCGATGGCGCCGTTGCCAGGCGGATACGACGCTGCGTCGAATTTGACGAAGTTCGGCGCCACACCAATGCGCGCGGCGCGCGCGGTCAACAGCGCATGGTCCCCCAGCACCACCAAACGCGCCGCAAACGGCTGCGTTGCATGGCGCTGCGCCAGCATGGCGATGAGTTCGGGGCCGATGCCGGCGGGTTCACCGGTGGTGATGGCAAGGGTGGGGAG
>JBBQEY010000379.1:0-1758 GCA_038321425.1 Burkholderiales bacterium
CTCGCGGGTTTGGCGCCGCATTGAACCCGCGAGGCTGAAGCCTCGCCTACCGAAGCGGGTTTGGCGCCGCATTGAACCCGCGAGGCTGAAGCCTCGCCTACCGAAGCGGGTTTGGCGCCGCATTGAACCCGCGAGGCTGAAGGCTCGCCTACCGAAGCGGGTTTGGCGCCGCATTGAACCCGCGAGGCTGAAGCCTCGCCTACCGAAACCAAACCAACGGCGTCATGCCCACGCATCGAGCGTCGGCAGGCGGCCGTCGCCTTCGATGCAGCTCCAGAGGTACCACGCAAGGCCCGCGTCGCCGATCCACAGCGAATGGCGGCGCTGCCCGTGAAGCGCCGCAAGGCGTTCGCTTTGCAGCATCGCGTGCATCGCGAAGGCCCGTGCCCGGTCGAGCCAGCGTTCGTCGCCGGTGCGGTTGAACATCTTGAGTAGCGCGTAGCCGTTGCCATCGGTGCCGTGGCACAGTCCGACGCCTTTCGTCAGCGGCCCCGCAGTCCACGTCAATTCGCCTGCCGCAACCAGCAGTTCATCGAGGCGCGGATCGGGCAAGGACGCGAGACTGGTGATGATGCCCGGCGCGCCGTGGCACCACTGCACCAGCATCCGCAGCGCCGTGCCCGTGGGCACCAGTTGCGCAGGCCAGTTCGCCAGCGCACCGTCGCGCATCACCGTGGCGTGCACCGTCGTGACGATGTCGTCCTGCCACGCGCCCCAGTCGGGACCCGCCAGCAGGTGGCGGCCGCGGATCAGCGCACTGACATTCCCCGCGAAGCCATGGCCCGCGCCAATGTAGCGCACGTGTTTGCCATACAGATCTTGCGTCCAGATCCGGCATGGCGCATCGGCCGCAGGCACCAGCGTGCGCACCAGCCGTCGCGCGTCGGTGCGGAACAAATCGGCCCAGCGCTCCTCGCCGGTCCACTCGTGCATCGTCATCGCGACGAGCATCGTGCCCGGTGAGCCCCACAGCATCTCAAGCGCGGGATGATCGGCATTGGCGCTGATCGCAGCGGCAATGCGGTCCGCGATGGCGGCTTTCGTCGCCGCGTCGGTGGCGAGCCGGTAGTGCAGCAGCAGGATGCCCGTCTGGCCCATCAGCAAACCATGCACGCCGTTGCCCCACGACTCCACCAGCGCGAGATTGCGTGCCGCGAGGTCGTCCAGCAGCGGTTCGAAATTGATCGTGGCTGCCGCCATGCCGGCGCGGGCGAGATGATCGAGCGCGTCGATGACGCCGGCGGCCCCCAGGTAGATCATGGTGAAAGGCTGCGGTACCTCGCCCTCCTTGGCATCATCGTTGGCATCGCGCGGATGCACGGGCCATAGTCCCGCGGGAGTGAACGCGCGCTGCGCGTCGTCGGCGTATCGCGTAATCCACGCGCGCGCGGCGGCTTCGTCCCATGCGAGCGCTTGCAGTGGCTCGTGGCGTTGCGCGTCGAAGAGTGTAGACATGATCGAATCCTGTCGTGCCGGCGACCACTTGCCGGTGGGCGCATCGCGCGATTTCGGTGCTGTCTTCGCTACGGACGGCTTGGTTACAGGTGGAGGCAAGGGAGCGTCGAATGTTTTTGTACACTAGGTGTCGAACGCAAGGTCGTCAAGCCTCCGCCGGGTGAAGCCGCGTGCCCCCATTGCCCATTCCACGATGTACGCCTCGTACGACCAAATTCACCGCGCCCCGCGCAATGCGATCTCCGTCCCGCTGATCTGGGTGGCGATCGTGCTGAGCCTGCTGGTGCATCTGGCGGCGCTGTA
>JBBQEY010000380.1:0-1718 GCA_038321425.1 Burkholderiales bacterium
GCAGCGGCGCTGCACCAGCCGGAATCCGGATCTTGCCATGCTCGTCGGATACGCCGACGACTTCGAGGTCGTCGCGCATGTGGACCCAGGGCAGGCCTTTCTCGGCGCTGTAGGACTTGAGGCCCGCATCGACGATGGCGCGGTCGGTGGTGGGCGCGCTCATCACGGTGGCCAGCACGAAGAGGCTGTGGCGGAACTCGTGGTAGCGCTGGCCGTCGTCGCCGCCGATGCGCGCGTACTCGGTGTCCATGAACACGTACGAGCCCACCTGCAGCTCGTTCCACAGCCCGCTGCCGCCTTCCATGCGGAAGGTGCCCGTGCCGGCGCCGCAGATCAAGTCGCAGGACAGCCCCGCGGCCTGCAGGCGATCGACCGTCGCGCGCACGGCTTCGGCCGCGAGCGCGATAGCCTGCTGGCGCGAAGCGAGTGTGGCCATGTGCTGGGCCGTGCCGTGATACGCCTGCAGCCCGCGAAACTTGAGACCGGGCGCATTGGCGATCTGCAGGGCGAGCTTGGCGGCGGCATCGGGGGTGGCGACGCCGCACCGCTGCATGCCCACCTCGATCTCGATCAGTGCGCCGAACTCCACGCCGAATTCAGTCGCGGCCCGCGAGGCTTCGACCACCTGTTCCGGCGCGTCGAAGCATAGGCCAATGGTGGCGTCCGTGGCCAGCGAAGCCAGGCGCCGCAATTTCCCCATGCCCACGACTTCATTGCTGACCAGCACATCGCGGATACCACCGCGCACCAGCGCCTCCGCTTCGGCGACCTTCTGGCAGCACTGGCCTACGGCGCCCGCCAGGATCTGCTTGCGCGCGATGGTGGGGCATTTGTGAGTCTTGGCATGCGGGCGCAGCCGCACGCCCGCGTCGCGCGCGAACGTCGCCATCTTCTCGAGGTTGTGCTCGAAGGCATCGAGGTCGACGATCAACGCGGGCGTGTCGATCTCGTCGATGGGTGCACCGATTTGGGCCGGACTCGTGTTCATGCGTTGCATTCCTTCGCTTGCCAATTGGGGTTTCGCTAAGTGATGATATAGCAGATGCATTCCACCTCAACGCCCACCGCGCTTCGCCCGATTTGAATCCCGACCACCCTCCAACCAGCGTTGCCGCGGACGCGATGCCGACCATTCGCGTCATGGATGTGCACAAGCGCTTCGGCACGCTCGAGGTGCTGAAGGGTGTGTCCTTCGACGTGCATCGCGGCAACGTGGTCAGCATGATCGGCGCCAGCGGCTCGGGCAAGAGCACGCTTCTGCGTTGCATCAACTATCTGGAGACGCCTTCGGCAGGCGACATCTTCATCGAGGGCGAGTCGCTGTGCTATCGCACCGACGCCGGCGGCCAGCGGAAGCCGCGCCCGCTGGCGGAGATCAACCGGATCCGTCGTGACCTCGGCATCGTGTTCCAGCAGTTCAACCTGTGGCCGCATATGACGGTGCTGGGCACTGTGATCGAAGCGCCGCAGCGTGTGCGCGGGATGTCGCGCAAGGCAGCCACGGAGCTTGGCCAGGCGTGCCTGCAACGTGTGCACCTGGCGGAAAAAGCCGGCGAATACCCGGCTCGGCTCTCCGGCGGCCAGCAGCAGCGGGTGGCCATCGCCCGCGCGCTGGCGATGCAGCCCAAAGTGATGCTCTTCGACGAGCCCACGTCGTCGCTCGACCCGGAACTGACGGACGAGGTGCTCGCGGTGATGCGCGAGTTGGCCAACGACGG
>JBBQEY010000381.1:0-1688 GCA_038321425.1 Burkholderiales bacterium
CAACATGCTCGGGGCCGCCGCCGCCAGACGCGCCGGGGTTGGTCGCATCGTGACCTCGGTCCGCAGTCTGAATCCCGGCAACTATCCGCAATGGTGCAAATGGTGGTATCGCGTCGGCGATATCTTGTCGGCGCGAATTGCCGATGTCGTAACGGTGAACGCCGGGCCTCTGGTTCGCGACCATGCCCGGTGGGCGTTGATGAATCCGCGGCGGATTGAAACGGTGCATAACGGCATCGAGCCGTCCTCGCTCGAGATCAACATTCCCGATGCGCGCGTCTGGCTCAGGACGTTGCTGGGTATCGCCGATGACGTGCCGCTGATTGGTTGCATCGGGCGTTTGTCGATTGAGAAGGATCAGCCGACGTTTCTGCGCGCGCTGGGATATCTCCAAGACTCCGGGCTCTCATTTCATGCGGTCCTGGTGGGGGATGGCCCGACGGAACCGGAACTCCGCGCGCTCGCCGCCGATCTGCAGCTGGGAGGAAACCTGACCTTCCTTGGCGCTCGTGCGGATGCCCGCCGTGTTCTGGCTGGCCTGGATCTGCTGGCTCTGACCTCTCGATTGGAAGGCTTTCCGAACGTACTGCTTGAAGCCGGATTTCTCGGCGTGCCGACCGTGTCAACCGACGCCGGAGGCGTCAGGGATGTGGTCGGCGACGCGGAGGGAGTGTGCCGACGTGGCGATGCGGCCGCCTTCGCCGACGCCGTGTCGATCGCGTTACGCCATCCGGAGCGGACAGCGGCCCGCGCGAAGATCCAGGTGACGCGATGCCGGCAGCTGTTCACGGCCGAGCAAATGGTTCAGCGATGGATCTCGCTGTACCGGTTGCAGCCGTAAGAGGGTGGCACCCCGATTGCTCTAGCAAGCGGGTGCCGGGTCATCGCCTTCGTGGCGGCCAGCCGGCCGCGAAAAACCTGAACATTTCGCGTGGGAATGACTCCAGCTCCGGGCCACGCGGCCCGGTCTGCCGACAGCGATGTCGGCAGTCCGACACCGCGAGCCGGGGGCCGGACTTGGAGCCTCGACGAAGTTGATGATGACTGCGACCGACCCAATTCGTGACGACAGCGCCCCGGTCGCGGCGACGCCGCGCGTACTGGTGTTCCGGTCGTGCCGCATGCCGCAGTTCCTCACGACCATCGCATGGATTCGCGCGCAGTGGCCGGCGGCCGTTATCGACGTGGTCACTTCGCCCGGTTTCGATGCGCAGCTGCGTGAAGCGGGTGCGGCTCGCACTTTTGCCTACGCGGGCGCGTCGTTCGGCATGACTCGCAACCTGCCGTTGGTTCAGCGCCTCCGCGCCGAAGCCTTCGATCACATCGTCATTCCGCAGATGAGCGAGGTCGCCGGACATCACGCCAACCTCTATCGCGCCGCAGCTGCCATTGGCGCGCGCGGTTTCGTGGTGGCGGCGATGGACACGACGCCGCTGGAGATCGATCCACGAGCGTTTGGTTGGTTGACCGTGCGGGCCTCGGCCGAGCGCTTTGTGAACGCCATCGATGTGCCGCTCTTGCTCGTGCTCCTGGCGCTCGCCTACATGCGTCCGCGCCAGCGAACGCCGGTGGCCCGTGAGCGTCGCCGCGTGCTTCATGTCATCACCTCGTTTGGTGTCGGCGGCGCACAGGTGCAGTTGGCCGAACTCCTGGCCCGCACGCCTAAGGATCACTACGACGTCGAGGTG
>JBBQEY010000382.1:0-1683 GCA_038321425.1 Burkholderiales bacterium
CCCCCTTCTGGTGCGCACCGGGCGCGGCTACGTGCTGACCTCGTTCGCGGAGCAGCTTGCGCCAACGGTGCGGCGCGCGCTGGCCGCGGCCAACGCGGTATTCGATGCGGCGGCATTCGTGCCAGCGCTCTCCACACGTCGTTTTCGCATCGCGTCCACCGACTACGGCACATCCGCCGTTCTGCTCGGCATGATGCCGCTGTTGCGCAGCGAAGCCGCGACAGTCGCCTTGCGCGTCGATCCGTGGACCGAAGACACCATCGACGGACTGGAACGGGGAGAGTTCGACTGCGCTCTCTACGCCGACGAGCCGGTCCCTCCCGACTTTCACGCCCGCACCTTGTTTCGTGACGGGTACGCATTGGTGTGCCGCGCCGGACATCCACTGGGCCGAATGAACAGGTTGCCTGCGAGGAAGCTGCTCGCAGCGGCCGCCGCATATCCTCAGTTCGCACCACGCTACCCGCTGGATCGCGGCCAGGTGACCGACAACGTGTATACGACGCTCGGACTTGCCAGCCCGAGGCTCGTCATGGAAGCCCCGTATTTCTACGCGGGCGCGCATGTCGTTCTGACCAGCGACCTCGTGGCCATCATTCCCGAGCGTGCAGCGCGCACCTGGGCCTCCGGCGCCCGATTCGCCATCGTTCCCCTGCGCGAGGCAAAGCTTGGCTTCGAGTATCGGCTGGTCTGGCACGAGCGCGCGCATCGCGATGCCGGCTTCACCTGGCTGCGTGATTTGGTTGTGCGCAGCCTGGCGCCCACAGGCGGCTAGAACGTCGCCACTCACCAACACCCTCAGGGCGCCATGGTTCGAGTGCTCGTGAGGTGACCCCTTCCCGTATAATTTCCATTTGGCGCCAACCTTCCGCGGAAACTCATGGCCGGTCACAGCAAATGGGCGAACATCAAGCACAAGAAGGCCGCGACAGATGCGAAGCGCGGCAAGATCTTCACGCGCCTGATCAAGGAAATCACCGTCGCCGCGCGGCTGGGCGGCGGCGACACATCGATGAATCCGCGCCTGCGCCTCGCCGTCGACAAGGCCATGAGCCAGAACATGCCCAAGGACACGATCGAGCGCGCCACCAAGCGCGGCGCCGGTGACCTCGAAGGCGTCAACTACGAGGAAATCCGCTACGAAGGCTATGGCATCAGCGGCGCCGCGGTGATCGTCGATTGCATGACCGACAACCGCGTGCGCACGGTGGCCGATGTGCGCCATGCGTTCTCGAAGTACGGCGGCAACTTGGGCACCGACGGCTCGGTGGCCTTCCTGTTCAAGCATTGCGGTCAGATCCTGTTGGCGCCCGGCACCAACGAGGACAAGCTGATGGAAGCGGCCCTCGACGCGGGCGCCGAGGACATCGTCACGCACGACGACGGCAGCTTCGAGGTCATCACCGGCCCCTACGATTTCGTGGGCGTGAAGGATGCGCTGGCCAAGGCCGGCTTCACGGCCGCGTTCGCCGAAGTGACGATGAAGCCCTCGACGGAAGTCGAGATGGCCGGCGACGAGGCACTACGCATGCAGAAGCTCATCGACGCGCTGGAAGTCCTGGACGACGTGCAGGAGGTCTACACGTCCGCGCTGCTCGACGAAGCCCCATCGTGATCCCGCGGGCCGGCGCACTCTGCGCTGGTGTCTGAACTTCCGCCCATGGGCCTGATCGCATCCCGCCG
>JBBQEY010000383.1:0-1643 GCA_038321425.1 Burkholderiales bacterium
AGTCGAACCTCCCACCAGTACGGCGCGTAAAGACCGCCAGCCACCAACTTCGCAAACGCTGGCTTGCCGCCGCCTTCGAGCTCGATGTAATTCTGCGCATCGTCGTCGTGATCGAACACGGCGGCGGTGCGGGCAGCTGCAGGTGCCAGTCGATGCGTCGTGTTGAGCACCTGCGCCTTCGCCAGCGCGGCATCGCGGGACAGCGTGATGTCGAGATTGACGAGCGGTATCGCCAGCGGGAAAAGCCGCCAGGCAAGCCACGCGCACGCCAGTGCGACGATCGCGTAGGCGACCCAGAACGCGGGCTGCCGGTCGATCGGTTTCAGCGCGCGCCCGTCTGCACGACGCCCACTGCCACCAGTCGCGCGATGGCGGCAGCGTCGAGCGACAACCGCTCGCGCAACACCGCTTCGGTGTGCTGCGCCAGCACCGGGGGCGCACGCTCGGGCACGAGCGGCGTGCCCGACATCCGGAAGGGCGCCACCATCTGCGGCACCGTGCCCGCTACCGGATGCGGCATGTCGATGCGCAAACCGCGCGCCGCCAGCTGCGGATCGGCCATCACCGCGTCGAGGCGATTGATCGGCCCGCCCGGCACGCCCGCGACTTCAAGTGCCGCCAGCCAATCGCGCTGCGTCCGGGTGCGCGCAACGTCCGCAATCATCGGCACCAGCACATCGCGGTGGCGCACACGATTGGCGTTCTTCGCAAAACGCGCGTCCTCGGCCCACTCCGGATGCCCCGCCACGCCAGAAAATGCGCGGAACTGGCCGTCGTTGCCCACCGCCAGGATGAAGTGGCCATCGGCACACGCGAAGACCTGGTACGGCACGATGTTCTGGTGCGCATTCCCGGCACGCGATGGCGGCGTGCCGCCAACGAGATAATTCATGTTCATCACGGCCATCATCGCCACGGCAGAATCGAACAGCGCGAGATCGATATGCTGGCCCATGCCGGTGCGCTCGACGTGCGCCAGCGCCGCCTGGATCGCCACCGCGCCGTACATGCCGGTCATGATGTCGGTAATGGCCACCCCGGCCTTCTGCGGCCCGCCGCCCGGCAGGTCGTCGCGCTCGCCGGTGATGCTCATGAATCCGCTCATCCCCTGGATGATGAAATCATAGCCCGCGCGCGCCGCATAAGGGCCGGTCTGGCCGAAGCCCGTAATCGATGCGTACACAAGGCGCCGATTGACCGAAGCGAGCGACGCGTAGTCGAGGCCATACTTGGCGAGGCCACCCACCTTGAAGTTTTCCACCAGCACATCGGCCTGCCGCGCGAGATCGACAACGAGTGCGCGCCCTTCCGGGTGCGTGAAGTCGATCGCAACCGAGTGCTTGCCGCGATTGCAGCCGAGATAGTACGCGGCGTCGGTGGTGTCGTTGCCCGCCGCGTCCTTGAGGAACGGCGGACCCCACGAGCGGGTGTCGTCACCGCTACCAGGCTTCTCGATCTTCAGCACCGTCGCGCCGAGATCGGCCAGCAATTGCGTGCACCACGGCCCCGCCAGCACGCGCGAGAGGTCGAGGACGGTCAGGTGGGCAAGGGGGCCGGGCATGGGGGTCGTTAAAAAAGGCGCGCCCGCGGGCACGCCTTTCCCATTCTACGCACCGACAGCTGTCGGGTTCAGGATTTCAGCG
>JBBQEY010000384.1:0-1604 GCA_038321425.1 Burkholderiales bacterium
AAGCCACTGCCGCGGCGGAAGCGGCGCACGCGCGCGGTTTCGAAGGTGTGGGTGACACGCGGTTTCCGGTCCACGATGACACACGCCTTTGCGGTGGTGCCGCCCATGTCGAAGGCCAGCACGCGGCTCGACATCCCGGCCTGCGCAGCCGCGTTGCCGGCACTGATCACGCCGGCCGCGGGCCCCGATTCGAGCAATGCGATGGGCATCGCCGCTGCCGACTCCGTGGAGGTGAAACCCCCATTGGAGACCATGATGCGGATCGGCGCATCGATGTGCAGGGAACGGATGCCGTCGCGAAGCTGCATCAAGTATCGCTGCATCAACGGCCGCGTATAGGCGTTGGCGGCGGTCGTGGACATGCGCTCGTACTCCCGCGCCTCACGCACGATCGCGGACGAGACGGTAATCGGCAAGGAGGGAAGCAACCGGCCCAGGGAAGCCGCTGCCGCCTCCTCGTTCGAGGGATTCACGTAAGCGTGCAACAGGCAGATGGCGACGGACTGTATGCCGGCCGCCCGGATGGCTTCGGAAATCGCTTGCAGCTCTTCTTCGCGCGGCGCCTCGACGACCTGGCCGTCGATGGCGGTACGCTCCGTGAGCTCGAAGCAATGTTCGGCCGGCACCAGCGGCTCCGGTAGCTCGAGCGAGAGATCGTAGAGGTGGTAACGCAGCTCACGGCGAATGCGCGGCACGTCGCGCGTGCCTCGGGTCACCACTAGCGCCGTGAGTGCACCGCGTCGGCTGATGATGGCGTTCGTGACCAGCGTCGTTGCGTGGACGATCTCCGTCACCCGCGATGCCGCGTCGGGCGTGTTCGCGACAAGCTCGGCGATCACGGTGCGAACGGCGCGGCCCGGGTCGTCGGGCGTCGTCAGGCTCTTCGCCACCCGGATCTCGCCGCTGTCGCTCCACTCGGCCACGCCGTCGGTGAAAGTGCCCCCGATGTCCACGGCGATGCGCACGCGTGGCTGCGCTGCGCCCGCGCCCAAGGGTTCGTGCAAGGTTTCGATATTCGCTCCCGTGGCCGCGCGAAGCGGCCGTTCGATCAGTCGACGCGCGCCCCGGAGACCTGGACCACGGCCGCCCACTTGGCGATCTCGCTATCGATCTTGGCCGCGAATTGCTGCGGCGTGCTGGCCACCACATCGAACCCGAGCGGGGCGAGGCGTTCCTGCACTTCCGGCTTCGCCAGCGCTGCGTTGATGGCGGCGTTCAGCTTCTGGATCACCTCCGGCGGCGTCTTGGCAGGCGCCACGAAGCCGTACCAGGCACTCGCCTCGAATCCCGGCACGCCGGCCTCGGAGACCGTGGGGACGCCCGGCAGTGCCTTCGAGAGCTCCGTGCCAGCGACCGCGATCGCGCGGATCTTGCCGGCCTTGATGTGCGGCATGGCGTCCGGCAGCACCGCGAACATCATGTCCACCTGCCCGCCCATGAGGTCGGTGATGGCGGGAGCGCCGCCCTTGTAGGGAACATGCAGCATGTCCACCTTGGCCATGCTCTTGAAGAGCTCGCCGGCCAGGTGCAGCGACGTGCCGTTGCCCGACGAGGCGTAGGTCATGCCATTGGACTTGGCCCGTGCGCGAGTGATGACGTCCTGG